>CP060223.1:600000-900000 GCA_023898465.1 Candidatus Nomurabacteria bacterium | reverse complement strand
TGAGGATGAATTTGCATTGGCTTAAGGTATTCGAGGAAGGCAGGCTTCACTTGATAGTTTGCAAAGTCAAACATTTCATCGTCTATTTTTCTCGGGCCCTCATGACTGACTACTTCGGAAAGTGGTCGTTTCCCAATGGTGACCGCAAGGTTTTTCTGATCAACTTCAATGCTCGGGATATGCCCGTAGTCTTCATTTTCAATCATAGCGATCGCCTGTCGTCCAAGTGCGGTAGCAGTTTCTCCATCAATCGGAGTAGGTTCACCAGACTGTACGATGTTGCCTGGCATAATGACGCGAGAGTCGATGTTAAGCTGCTTCTTAATAATACGGCGCAGCGCAATAGAAATATGGTTTTGTCGTTTATGTCCAAAGGTGTCAGCCGCATCATATTCCTCGCCTTCCACTGAGTCAGAGAATTGGGTGTTTTCAGCAACCGCGATTACGGCGTAGCTACCGTTTGCTTCGTAGCGCTCGTAAATAGTATTTAACACATGCTCAGTGTTAACTTCCCTTTCAGGTGTAAGAATTACATCAGCCTTTCCTAGTCCAGCCGCGGCAGTGAGCCAGCCGGATTTCATGCCATAGGTTTCGATAACAAAGGCACGACGAAGCGCATAGGCAGCGTCACGGCGAATGTGTTCAGCAATATGGGCAACATGCGAAGCGGCGCTAGGATAACCCGGCGACCAATAAGTGCCGTAGAGATCGTTATCAATTGTTTTTGGGATGCCGATAGCTTGAATATTATGCTCGCGCACTAAACGTTCGCAGGCGCCAAGCGTATCATCTCCACCGATCGCAATGATGACATCAATGTTATTGTTGGCAATCGTTTGCTTCACTTGCGCAACACCATTCTCAATAGCAAAAAGATTTGTGCGACTTGAGCGTAGAATAGTACCACCGATTTTTTGGATTGATGATACGTCTACTGTGCTGAGATCAATGTGTTTTCCACCTTGAAGCACAGATTTCCATCCTGAGATACCTCCGAGTATAGTATGCCCACTTTTTTGGGCACTAGTGATAACTCCGTACAAGGTGGCGTTGAGGGCTGGAGTAATGCCTCCACCAGTAAGAACGAGAATTGTTTTTTTATGCGTCATAATATGCGAAGTATCGCGCAATTTATCCTGGTCGTCAATCGTAATAAAGTAGCTGTTGGCAAAAAATTGACAAAAGAAACACAGGATAATATTGAAAAACAGGGCTAAATATTTAGCAAAACACTTGTCAGTATTTTTTTGCTTGACAAATATATTGATTCAGCCACAATGTCCCCGCTACTCAATCAATCTCTGTATTATGCAAATCGGAACATTATTAGAAAAAATCGGCCTGGATGAAAAGGAAATTGCCATCTACCTTGCCTTATTGAAGTCAGGGCCAGCACCTGTCCGAAAGATTGCTCTTGACGCAAAAATTAATCGTGGTACAACCTATGACATCCTGAAGGGCTTGCTTCAGTTGGGTGTGGTGAGCTACTTCCATCAGGATCAGCATAAGCATTTTGTCTGCGAGGATCCGATAGTATTAGAAAAAGTGCTCGCTGAACAACGTCAGTCGCTCATTACCACAAGTGAAGAACTAGCTGAAGCGTTGCCGGAGCTGCGTTCAATGTATGCTCGGGGTGATGAGAAGCCGGTAGTTCGCTACTATGAAGCTTATCGAGGGGTGAAAACGGTGCTCGAAGATCTTATTGCTGTGGTTGCTCAGCAGGATGTGAAAGAGTACGCGGTGTATTCCTCTTCCACCATCCGTCCTTATCTTCACCGAGCATGGCCTGATTTTACCAAACAGCGTATCGCCGCTGGTATTCGAGTGAAGGTCATTGCTATTGGTGAAGGTGGCGAGCTGCACGGACTTGATCAGCGTCGTTGGTTACGCAAAGAGGAAGGAGCGCCAACCTATACCATACTCTATGGTGCAAAGATTGCCATGATTACCGTGGGGGAGAATAAAGAGCCACGCGGGATAATTATTGAAGATCAGGCCATTACTTCAACTCAGCAGAATATCTTTTCTGCATTATGGAAAACATTGCAGTAGCATCCGTAAGCAGTCATCTGGACTGTGACCATTGGTACAGTGCAGATGTTCTTTTTAGGGACGAGATCACCAAGAAGGAGTGAGGTTCATGATTCAGCAAGTTTCCGCCTTGAGCGGCAAGCGCGTCGTCTGCATCGGTGCAGGAACCGGACAGGCGAACATCTTGAGAGCGCTCGCCAGCGGCGGAAAGCAGCTGGAGGGCCTCATTGGCATCGTATCAGTCACTGACAATGGTGGGCATAGTGGAGTGCTTCGTACTGAGTTCCATATCCCACAGGTAGGTGACGGGAAGCAGTGTTTGTTGGCCTTGGCTCCAGAGAGTGCTGAGCGAGATCGTCTCGCAACGCGCAATTCTGATGGCACATCGCCAGCCAACACACGTTTGGCACGACTCACTAATCAGCACGGGATCGCCCGAGCCTTTGACATCTTCAGGGTTGATCTGGGTTGTCAGGGTCAGGTGTTGCCTGCGACCGAATCGAATGTGCACATCCGGGCAAGCCTGGAGGACGGAAGCATCGTGACTGGAGAGTGGGAGATCATCAAGCGTGATCCTCGCATTCCAATCAAGCAGATGAGCTTGTCTGTTGATGCGCCGGCCTACTCTGGTAGTCTGGAAGCGATTC
Organism: Candidatus Nomurabacteria bacterium; assembly: GCA_023898465.1. Classification (NCBI taxonomy): domain Bacteria; phylum Candidatus Nomuraibacteriota; species Candidatus Nomurabacteria bacterium. Next base: position 897,322 of record CP060223.1, on the reverse strand, counting down.
GACAAGCTGATGTCATCATTATTGCCCCTGGATCATTTCATACCGGTTTGGTGAGCGCCTTGCTGCCAGCTGGGATGCGCGAAGCATTTCATGCTTCACAAGCGCAAGTGATTCAGGTCATTAACTTGATGACACAGCCGGGATTGACCGATGACTGGGATGCGGAGCAGCACGTTCGACAGCTTCATCCGTATTGCGGACGCGAGCCGGATGTGGTCATTGTCAATTCGGGTTCTATTCCCGAGGAAGTGTTGCAGCACTATGGAGCACTCGGCTCTCGGCCAGTGATCTTCAACGGTGCCCGTCAGCATTTCCCGCAAGTTCGCTTCGTGGAGCTTGACTTGGTTCCTTCGCAGTTCTCAGGGAATGGCGATCGAGCTGGCAACTTTGCCAAGTGGACGCATTTGCTCACTCACAGTTCAGGTCGTTTGTTGGCTGCTATCGAGGCAGCTGTTGACGCCTGACATTGATAGGCAGCGTATTCTTTCGAGGGTACGCTGCTCTCTCTTACTTTAGAGGTGGGAGCATGAGTAAAGGGGATGTAACGAAAGTGGTGCTTGTCCCGGATGACTCACGAATCCTGGTGTCAGAGGGCTGCATCGGTGTGCTGCAAGGCAAGGTCTCCTATCAGATTTTACGAGCCGGCCAGGAGGCAACTCCAGACGATGACCATATACTCATAGTGCTGGAAGATGGAGATGCCTGTGTGGCTGTTCGTCGAAAGCGCAGTCAGCGGACTGGTGCCAAGGGACTGTGGCAGCGAATGGTCTGGATTCGCATAAGGAATGTTGGTGGCGCGCCACAGACTTGCCTTGATCGAGCGAGTCCTTGGAGTCTGGTTGATGACATTCACTAGCTTGTTCTACAGCGTACTTTTCCATGAGTGCGCTGTTTTCTTTCCAGACGCCTTGGTATGCGCTACCATACCCAAGTATGCAAATCATTGCTGACCTCCATATTCATTCCAAATACGCTCGAGCTTGTTCCCCTCAGCTTACTTTAGAGAATATCGATTTATGGGCACGCATTAAAGGTTTGCATTTAATGGCGACCGGCGATTTTACGCATCCCAAGTGGTTTCCAGAGTTACAAGAGAAGCTAGAACCCAGCCTGGATGGTCTCTACCGTTTGAAGCCAGAGTATCGAGTCAAAGATGCGCGCTTCACCGAAAAGAGCGATGAGGAAGTACACTTTATTTGCGCCACAGAGTTGTCGTGTATTTACTCGCACGGCGGTAAGGTGCGCCGTGTACATCACACGGTTTTTGCTCCCTCGATTGAAGCAGTCGCCGGTATCAACGCGGCATTAATGAAGCGAGGAGGTAAGTTAGGCGGAGACGGTCGACCAATACTCGGCATCTCCTCTAAAGATTTACTCTTGCTTATCCGCAAAGTAGATCCTCGTTGTCATATTATCCCTGCGCACGCATGGACACCCTGGTTTGCTATTTTTGGTTCTAAGTCAGGTTATGATTCAATCGAGGAGTGTTTCGAGGAGCTGGCGCCGGAAATTTTTGCAATCGAGACAGGCTTATCTTCCGATCCGGCAATGAACTGGCGAGTCAAAGGATTGGATAAAGTTGCGCTTGTTTCTAGCTCTGATGCGCATTCGCTTCCTAACCTCGGACGTGAAGCCACAGTTTTTGAAGGTGAAGAGTTGAGCTATGACAATATCTTTACGGCTATTCGTAATGCATCGCCCGAGGCGCGTAAGAAACCTATAAAAGAAAAACTCACTCTACGTAAGACTTTAGAATTTTTTCCAGACGAGGGTCGCTATCATTATGATGGACATCGGGATCACAAAGTCTGCCTCTCTCCTGCTGAATCTCGGAAGTTAAAAGGCATGTGTCCAAAGTGCGGACGACCACTGACCATCGGCGTATTAAATCGAGTAGAAGAGTTAACAACTGAAGCTGAAGGACGACGACCAGAAGGCGCGCCTGACTTCCTCTCGCTCGTGGAGCTGGATAAGGTAATTGCCCAGGCGCTTGGTGTGCGCGGGCGCGCCACAAAAAAAGTTGAAGCGCTTTATTGGCCTCTCGTTTCTCAGGGTGGCGGTGAGTTAAAAGTGTTGAGCGAAGTGCCGATTGAGCAGCTGAAAAAAATGACCGAGGCGCCAATAGTTGAGGCTATTCAGCGATTACGCGAAGGTAAAGTAGAAGTAGAGCCAGGCTACGACGGCGAGTACGGTCATATCACTCTCTTGTCTGACAGTGATCGGAAGCGTTTAAGTCAGTCATCACTTTTTTAAGCGACCATGCTTCTTATTAGTATACTCCTTCTCATCCTGGTAGCAGCCTTGGTGGCTTTAGCCTTTGCTTTGAATGCGCTATGGAGCGTTCTTCGAAATAAGGTGCCCTATGTACCCACCTCACGCTGGGCAGTGGAGTGGATGGCAAAGCATGTAGATTTAATCGAAGATGCAGTGGTGTATGATCTTGGTTGCGGTGATGCCCGAGTGCTCCGTGCTTTGAAGAAAGCGCATCCAAGCATTCGAGCGATTGGGTATGAGATTGCCTGGTGGCCCTACCTCTTGGCTCGTTGGAGGTCGCGCGGTACTGGTGTAGAAATCCGTCACGTAAGTTATTTTACTGCTGACCTGCATGATGCTGATTTGATTTTTTGTTTCCTACTTGATGCGGTTATGGCAGATACCGAAACCCTACTTCGGAAACAGTTGAAGAAGGGAGCGTCAGTCTATTCTTATGGATTTCGTTTCCCAGATTGGCAGGCTTCGGAAGAAATACGAAATCCTCGCCCGCGAGGTCATAGTAGTTTGTGGGTGTATCGTGCTTGATTAAGTCGGCGTATCTCGCTACACTCCAGGCGGCGTTTTGGAGAGGTGCCAGAGTGGTCGTCCGCCCAAGGCGGACCCGCCTCGGGCGGGATAGGTGGTGATCGATACAAGGAGAAATATGTATTATGTATACATATTGTATAGTATTCATCTAAAAAAGAAGTATATCGGCAGTACAAGTGATTTAAAAAAGAGGGTAAGCGAACATAAGTCCGGCAGATCGCGCTATACATCCCGGTCGCAAGATTGGTCACTCGTTTACTATGAGGTGTTCTCAAACAAAAATGATGCAGTACTTGAGGAAAGATTTTTGAAGACGGGAAAGGGACGTGAGCGTCTGAAATTTTTACTCCAAAATACAATTCGCTAACTATTCACGGTGGGATGCCAGAGTGGTCGAATGGGCCGCACTCGAAATGCGGTATACCCGAAAGGGTATCGGGGGTTCAAATCCCTCTCCCACCGCCAGTTTTAGTTTTATAATATCCGCCAAGATTACTTGAGTCCTTCAAAGGGCTTATTCGCTAGTCGCATAGCTAAGAAACCCGTATACTATCGGCATGGGGAAAGAACAACGAGCTATTTTACTCTACGGTTCAAACATCTGGTATTTAGGCGAAGGCATGCTTGGGCCACTCTTCGCTGTTTTTGCTGAGCAAGTAGGCGGCGACGTTTTAGAGATCACTTGGGCCTGGGCAACCTATCTTATTGTCGGCGGCGTGCTTCATATCCTCTTTGGTAAAATAATTGACCAAGGCTACTCAAAGGAAAAAATGATGATGCTTGGCTACGCGCTGAATGCGCTATTCACCTTCGGGTATCTCTTTGTGAGTTCACCTCTCCATCTCCTCATTGTGCAAGCAGGCTTAGGAGTTGCCGCGGCACTTGCGACACCAACTTGGGATGCGCTGTACGCCAAATATGAAGATCGTAAACACGATACTTATGAGTGGGGTATTTCCGAGGGTACAGCCTTGATTGTCACCGGCGCAGCAATTATTTTGGGAGGCGTTGTTGTAACTCAATATTCTTTCCAAACACTCTTCATTGTCATGGGGAGTATCCAGACAATCGCCACAATATATCAGGCAAGGATACTGCGGAAACGAGCCTAGTCTGTGGTATACTATAGATACTTTTTCTTAACCTATTCTTTATGTCAAAAGCACTGATAGCTATTATTATAGGTGTCCTGGTCCTGGGCGGTGGATATTTTGTATGGCAATCCCAAAGTGGTTCAGACGAAACAAGTGACACCACAAGCAATTCCGATTCCCACACCATGATGGAGTCTAGTTCCCTCACTAGTCTCTTTGGGCAGAATGATGATCTCACTTGTGACTACACGTACAGCGACGAGTATGGATCACAAGAAGGTGTAGTGTATATGCATAACAACATGGTTCGTGGTGATTTTATGATGGTGGCAAATGATGGCGCAGAAACTGAATCGCACATCATCCGAGATGATACCTATCATTACAATTGGGGGATGTACGACGGTCAGGAGATAGGCACAAAAATTAAATTAGAAGATTTCGACACTGAAGCTGACACCAACGAGACAGATACCACAGACACAAATGCCGCTCCTTCGGTCAACTACGATAACCAATATGATTTTGATTGCCATCCGTGGACAGTTGATGCCGCAAAATTTGAGCTTCCCTCAAATGTAGAATTTACTGATCTGACCGCACAGATGGAAGCAATGCATGATGCTATGGAAGAGACCATGCAAGCACAGTGCTCAAGCTGTGATTCCCTAGAAGGTGAAGCAAAGACTTCATGTTTAGCGGCCCTCGGTTGCTAACATGCAATCTCAAGCAAAAACAGTTGATGCATATCTGAAAGAGCTACCAGCTGAACGAAGGGCAGCGATTGCCTCTGTTCGAAATATCATCCGTAAGTATTTACCTAAGGGCTATCAAGAAGGAATGCAATACGGGATGATCACGTACGGCGTTCCCCTGAAGCTCTATCCGGCTGGTTATCTGTACGATGAAAAAACTCCACTGCCATATATCTCTCTTGCCTCGCAGAAAAATCACATGGCACTCTATCATATGGGACTCTATGGTGACCCTAAGGGCAAGAAGTGGATTGAAGCGGAGTTTCGAAAAGCCGGTAAGAAGCTCGACATGGGTGGGAGTTGTATCCGCTTTAAGCATTTAGAGGATTTGCCACTTGAGGTGATTGGACAAGCAGTTAGCCGAGTGAGCGTGCAGCAGATGATTGACATGCACGAAAAGTCTCGCGCTAAAAAGAAAAAATTTAAAAAGTAAGCTTCATTTTTATTATCAATAAAGTATTGCTATACTGTTTTTGGCTACGATAGTCGTAGTCATTGTATACATTGATGGCAGACCCGGAACGATCGGAGGGTGATGAGGGCAGTCGCTTAGTTCGCTCAATCGACACAAGGGATTGTGAGGCGGGATTCAATCGAGTCCCGCCTACCTTTACGTGATATACTAGTAGGGAAGTAATAGTATTTCAAAGGAGTATTACAGATATGGGAAAAGCGCAAAGAGTTTGGTATGGAATCATTGTTCTCACATTAGTACCTGTTGTGCTTTGGTTTATGGCGCCCACCTTTCTACCCCGTTTTAGTGGCGGGGTGGAGGGAGTAAGCACTGACCTTTCGCGGCTACTCGCCTTGATTGGCACAAGCATGTTTGCCATTAACTTAATCTTGAGTGCGCGTATTCCTTTCCTCATTCGTGGTCTACGAGGACTACACGTGCTTTATGAAAAACACGGTAAGCTCGGGCGCTATGGATTTTATCTTCTTCTCTTACACCCGATCCTACTCATACCACAATATGCTGGCTGGGATTTTTCCAGCATTGTGCATTTTATTTTTTCCATTGAGCCTATTTCTCGTCTGTGGGGCAAGTTGGCTTTGCTCACTTTTGTCGTTCTTATTGCTCTCACTATATACTTTCGACCCAAGTATCATATTTGGCGATGGACGCATCGGTTTATGGGTCTGGCATTTTTCTTAGCAAGTTTGCATGTCTATTTCATTCCAAGTGATGTAGCTGCCTATGCGCCCTTGCGTTGGTATATGTTGATCCTGTCTGGCCTAGGATTACTCGCTTATCTTTACCACACGTTGCTGGGTCGCTGGCTTATTCATCGCTATACGTATGTGGTAACGCATGTAGAAAATTTGCGTGATATGGTGACGCACCTTGTCCTGCGTCCTCAGGAAAAAGAAATGCACTTTTTACCCGGACAGTTTATCTTCATTAGTTTTCGAGACGCACAGGTGAGTGGCGAAGTGCATCCTTTTAGCATCACTGCAGATCCACAAGCAAGTGAACTGAGTTTGCATATCAAGCGTTCGGGTGATTTTACTAACGGGCTGCATCGACTGGCCCTAGGAGCGACTGCAGAGATTGAAGGACCTTATGGCACTTTTTCTCATCAACTTGCCCAAGCAAAAGAACAGGTATGGATTGCTGGTGGGATTGGTATTACCCCTTTCTTGAGCATGGCGCAAGCCTTAGTCCACGAACAAGGCTACTCGATTGATTTATTATATTGCACGCGCAGTAGTGCCGATGCGGTGTTAGCACAAGACTTAGAAAGTTTAAGCAAATCCACTCACGAGCAATTGCGTGTACAGATGTGGTGCTCGGAGGAAAAGGGCCTGGTCACTGGTGCACAGATACAACAGCTTCTCAGTTCTCTAGAGGGTAGAGACATTTTCATTTGTGCGCCACCGCCCATGATTCGTGCGTTACGAAAACAGTTGCGTGCGCTCGGGATTGAGAATTCCCGCATTCATTCCGAAGAGTTTTCTTACTAATCTTCCATATAGACAGGTAAAAGAGACTTGTGCTAGGCTTTTTATGTCCCACTGACGCACTCGGCGTTTAGGGGGATATGGACGGAGTCCAAGGAGGTACCGCAAAATGCGTGTGTCCACCCAGATCCAGCACGGCGAGCAGTCGAACAAGAAGTCGCGGACGACGACCCGGATGACGACGGCCCAGTCGACGAAGGCCAAGGTGAAGACGGCCCAGACGCGGTGACGGAGGTCAACATGACCCGGATCAGGGACAGCACCTCGTAGCTTCGGCATCGAAGCGCCCTAACTCAGGTTGGGGCGCTCTTTCTTTTTATCCGGACTTGCACAAAAGAAATTAAGATGCCAGTGTGCAGATGCGTTTCGAGTCCTCGAGGATTGTGGAGGGGTAATCATGCGATGGCATAATCTTCCTGAATCGGAGCCAAGGCAGGAGACGCTCTGGGAACGTATCCAGATGCAGCTCTATGAGTTGTGGGATGAAATCAGACGTTTCTTTGGAGGAGGAAACGGACCTACAGGCCGGATTGCATAGTCAATCCGGCTTTTCCTTGTTTGAATAACCGAGCTGTCGTAGACTATACATATGAAATCATCTGCATTAGCTACATTTGCCTCTGGTTGCTTCTGGTGTACCGAAGCGGTCTTTAAGCGTTTGCGCGGTGTTCTAAAGGTGGGATCAGGCTATACTGGCGGCACGACGGAGCATCCAAATTATGCAGCTCTCCATCAATCGCGTACTGGTCATGCTGAAGCAGTACAAGTAGAATTTGATCCAAGTGTTATTCCTTACGAGCGTCTCCTCGATGTTTTTTTTGCAACGCATGACCCCACTACACTGAATCGACAAGGGAATGATATTGGCGAGGAGTATCGTTCAGTTATTTTTTATCATAGTGAAGAACAGAAAGCCGCAGCCGAAGGAATGATACAAAAGTTGGAGCAGGAAAAAGTTTTTGCGAATCCCATCGTTACTTCGATTGAGCCAGCTCAGAAGTTTTATCCGGCCGAGGCCGAGCACCAGGATTTTTACGACCGCAATCCGAATAAGCCTTATTGCCAAATAGTGATTGATCCGAAGATTGCCAAGTTACGACAGAAATTTGCGGAGTATTTGAAGGACTAGACAAGCAACGTGTTCGCAATATGCAAAGACGGCACTGGAGCTATCATGATCTAAGGGTAATACCTGATATTTTTGTGCTAGGCGGCTTTTCTTTTTGCACATTTCGCCCAGGATGAATTCCTGGGCTACGTTTTGTATATTATGTAGGCAAAGCATTGAGCTTTGCCTACCGCAGTGCTACTGTATAAGTCATGGCAGAAGCACTCGTGTTTTCAGATTTCAAAAAGCACTATGGTCCAGTAAAAGCAGTGGATGGTATTAGCTTTAGTGTTCAGGAGGGCGAGTTATTTGGGTTTCTCGGGCCAAATGGCGCCGGAAAAACTACCACTATCCGCACTATGATGGACTTTTTGCGTCCAACCGAGGGGAGTATTCACATTTTAGGTAAACACAGTGTTAAGGATAGCGTTGCCTTAAAGGAGCGCATTGGTTACCTTTCTGGATCAGTCAGGCTCTATGATCGATGGACAGGCGAAGAGCATTTTTCTTTTGTTCGTCGCATGGATGGAGATCATGATATTGCGAAGGACCTATGTGAACGTTTGCAATTTGATCCGAAACGCAAAGCAAAGCAGCTTTCTTCCGGCAATCGTCAAAAGCTGGCGATTATTATGGCCTTTATGCGCAAGCCAGACCTGTTCATACTAGATGAGCCAACGAATGCGCTTGATCCTCTGCTGCAACATGAAGTATATGAACTCCTTCGCGAAGCCTCTGCTCGGGGCGCAACGATATTTATGTCCTCGCATAATTTAGCTGAGGTGGAGCGAGTTTGCGATCGTGTGGGGATCATCCGTAAAGGCAAGATGGTGGCCGTCGAGCGTATTGATGCCTTAAAGGCCAAACAGCTCTATAAGGTTGAACTGCAGTTTAGCGAGAAGCCGGATAAGTCAGCAGTGCTTGGTGATGGGGTAACTTTGCATAGTGAGTCGAGTCATGGCTATGTGGTCGATATCAGTGGCGATATTCGTCCTTTCTTGGCGCGTATGCAGCAGCTGCCTTTACGTGACATTGTTATCTCTCATGCCACGCTGGAAGAAATTTTTATGAAGTATTACGAGGCGTAATATGTGGACTCTCTTTTTACAAACCTTAAAAGATCGACGTCGGACAATATTCTGGTTCTCTGTCTCCGCCGCGTTGCTTGTGTGGATGTTTGTCGCGCTCTATCCCTCGATTGAGGCGCAAGCCGATCAACTCAATGAGGCCTTCTCTAGCTATCCAAAAGAGTTTTTACAGGCCTTTGGTATTGATGAGCTCAATCTTAGCAAGCTAGAGAATTATCTCGCAGCAGAGCAGTACTCTTTCACCTGGCCGATGCTGGTATTGTTTCTTATGGCCACCATGGCTGGCCCTGCCTTAGCTGGGGAAATAGAACGTGGCACGGCCGATATTCTCCTTGCTCGTCGTTTGTCGCGGATAAAAATTTATTGGTCGCGTTATCTAACCGCGGTTTCTACTCTCTTTCTCTTTGTCATTTTTTCAAACTTCACCGTGATTCCTTTTGCGCTGTTGCACGGAGTGGCTTATCAACTGGATAAGCTTATCCTTATTTCCGTGCTAGGATTTTTATTTGGGCTAGCAACACTTGGCGTCGGCTTTGCCCTTTCTGCTTGGTTTTCTGAACGAAGTCGGGTGTACATGCTCTTAGGAGTGAGTCTGGTTGGGATGTATGTGTTGAATATTGTTGCGCAGATAAATCCTGACACATTTGATTGGGTAAAATATTTTTCATTCTTCTACTACTTCGACGCTAACTTAGCCTTAGTGAAGGGTCAAATCCTTGCAGAGGCGTACTGGTTTTTTGGTGCAATAAGTATCAGCAGTGCTTTGCTCGGAGTTTGGCGCTTCCGTCGTCGGGATATTTCTTAGCCAGTTGCAAAAAAACAAGAGAAGCCGTAGGGTGTGTCTATGCCCAGACAAATCCCTCATTTTTTGCAGCCAAATGACTATTATTGTGGACCAGCTGTTTTGCAAATGACTTTGGCCGCATTTCGTATTGGCATGACTCAGGTCGAAATTGCCAGGCAAGTACATACCACCAAGAAAGACGGAACCGCACAGAGTGACATGCGCACTTTTCTAAAAAAATACTTTCCAAAGGCAAGGGTGCGGCAACGCATGAGCCTTCCTCAGCTTCAAAAAGCGTTACGACAAGACGTCGTGGTCATTGTTAATTTTACTGAGCCCGTTGATAATGTTGGTCATTACGCTATTGTAAAAAAAATTACTCAGCAGGAGATTATTCTTCTTGATCCGCTTTATCGTAAACCATTTGTAATGAAATTAGGTGATTTTTCACTTCGCTGGCATAGTGGAGACAGTACTTTTCAGAGATGGTGCGCTGTAGTAAAGTAAAGCTATGGATCAGCCAGAGATTGAAAAAGCAAAGGAAAAACTTACACCCGAGCAGTACAATGTTTGCTTCCTAAAAGGAACAGAAGCACCTGGTAGTGGGAAGTATTTACATAATAAGTCTGCCGGTATGTATCATTGCGCAGTATGCGGTAATGAGCTTTTTGCCTCGGACACCAAGTTTGATTCAGGCACTGGCTGGCCAAGCTTTTGGGAAATGGCTAAACCCGGTGCGATAAAAGAAGAAGAGGATATGAGTATGGGTATGCGTCGCACTGAGGTGCTTTGTGCACAATGCGGTGCACACCTTGGTCACGTCTTTAACGATGGGCCGAGCGATAAAACCGGTTTACGCTATTGCATTAATTCTCTGGCCCTAGACTTCCAGGAGAAAAAATAGCACAAAGGAACTTTGTTTAAATTATCTCTTCCATGACCGCATGGCTGTCTTGTGATAGTACGGTGCTATATTCCCTTTTTCTTTAATCGACGTTACAGGCAAAAAATGGTATAATGTAACAACTTTTTTTGCTTTTCGAGGGGGCTTCGGTGCCGACACCACGTCAAAGAACAAAGAAAAATCCGAAGGCACAATTGCAGATGCATACGCAGGTAGTTCATACCGGCCAAGCGCTAGGATTGCTTGGTATTTTTACCCTGCTTGTGGCTGGACTATTTCTTTTGCCCGCATTGCAGCCGGTTGATTTTCAGAGCGCCTACTACGTCCGACAAAAAATGTTGGTAGCTGGCGAAAGTGCAGTCCAACTTAATCCCGGGTCTTGCGAAGGATGGAATTTTACCGAAGGAGCCCAGGAGCTTGATTTGCCTGGATCTGCTGATGCAGGCGATTTTACGCGTGAGAATGCGGCTTGGTTTCAAAACAGTCCTGATAACATAGATGCGCAGCCCTTACAGAATGGCGAGGCTTGGTTGACCTGCGGGGATTTTGCTTTTTCTGATGCTATTCCAGCTGATGCAGTTGATATTGATGCCATGCTTGATCTTTCTTTCGCGGCAAATACTTATGCAAATAACGAGGATATTGTAGTTTTTGCGTATTCAATTGACGGTGGAATTAATTGGATTTCCCTAGACTCTTTTGCGCTTCTGGAAGAGCAAAGTAATGCACGACACAGTGGATACTGGACTTATCACATCGATGGCATTGATGCACTTACCCAAGCGAAGGATTTTATGGTGCGCGTACGATATATTCCAGAGCCGCCGCTTGACTCAGCTACAGCCTATTTTGATGGCGCTCGCCTCCAACTCACCTATCGACGAGAAGCAAAGACAAGCTTGCGCTTAGGTGAATATGTGCAAATGGACGCGACAACCTTTTTCTCACTCGATACTCCGCAAGTAAAAATCCAAACTGAAGAAAATTCATCGTTTGGCTTCTTGGGTGTGAAGCCACTCCAACGCAACATTCAATCCGTTTCTCTCATCGATCCTGATGATAAGGAATATCACCCCGCAGTACATACTACTGCAGAAAAAGTGAGCGGGGGTCAGCAAACCCTAGTGTCATTTGATAGGGAAAATTTTCATACACCCGGTCGCTATATTGCCGTCTTTACATTGCAGCAAGATGACGTAGTGCAAACCATTCGTAAGGCTTTTGACTGGGGAGTGGTTATTATGAACGACGCTCGATCAGTCTATCAATTAAATGATACTGCGCAACTTTCCCTAGGATTTCTTGATAATAATGGTAGGACAATTTGCAATGCGGATGTGCATATTGAGACGATTTCACCATCAGGTGTGCACAATGACTATGCATTGACTGAAGGTATCCAGCGCTCAGAGGACTGCAGTCCTGATGTAGTGAGTAGCGTGGCCGATTATTTGGCCTCCTTTCCTCTCGATGAAGTTGGCGAGTATCGAATACGCTTAGATGCATCCTCATACGCTGGCACATATCGAGCGCAAAGCACTTTAGAGGTTGTTGAGCAGACAAATTTGCAGCTGACGCGAATCGCTCCAACCCGCTTGGTGCCTAAACAGAGTTACGATGTCTTTTTAGAATTTGTGGTTGGAGACGACTATATTGGCACCGTTGTAGAGCCCATACCTGCCAATTTAAAAATAAGTAGTGTTGGGCAAGGGGGAAAGCAAATTGGCGATGAGTTGCAGTGGTCTGTAGTTTGGAAAAAAGGTGAATCAGCTAGCCTCTCCTATGTCGTGAAAGCCCCGGAGCAGACACCTCAATCTTTTGTTCTTGGTCCGCTTCGTGCCGATGGCTTTGCCGAGTTTCGAAATAATCAGACCTATGGAAGTAGCTGGTCTGAGCAGCACGCGTGGCAGCTACACGTAGATGAAAGGACAAATGAAACACCCATCTTTATCCCACTTCCTTCTAGCGATGATCTAAGTTTGGAAACTGAAACACAGGTTATTCAAGCTGATGAAGAGCCGGTGATGAAACTGAAAGCGATGCACCCGGTTGAGACAACAAAGCAATCACCCGTCTCAACTGTTTTAGTTAAAGAGGTGAAGTTGCGTACGCCTGTTGGTGAAGAAATTCAATCTGATCCGAGTGAAGTACTCACTGCTGAGGGGGAGCTAGAGCTTCGTTTCAGTGAAGCTGATTTTGGGCGACCAGGTAAGTATGAAGTTGAGATTGCGACGACTGCCTTAGGGGAAGATAAAGTGCTTACACAAACTTTTTATTGGGGCGTAGTAGCAGTAAATGTACGACAGTCTTTAGCCCCGACAAACACGGCACAAAAAGTGCACTTAGCAGTAGTGGATGATTTAGGGCGAACAGTTTGCGATGCAAATATTGATGTCACCGTAACTGATCCATCAGGCAGTGCCTCAGTATTTCATACCAGCGACGCGACGATTGAAAAGAACCCTGATTGTGTAGATAAAAGCGTGACAAACGAGCCGGATTATTCATTCTTCTACACTGGGACTCAAGAAGGTGAATATCAAGTTGATGTACAAGCCACTACCAAGGATGGCACGCGACAAATTCAAGATCATTTTTCTCTGGCGGATGTAGTGCCTTTTTCAGTACAGCGCACAGAGTTTCCTACACGCATTTATCCTCCCGCTCAATACCCGGTACAGTTTACCGTTCAAACTAGCGAGGGTTTTCAGGGAATAGTTACCGAAGAGGTTCCGGATACCTTTGCGATAAGTGCTATCAGTGGCGATGGCACGGTAAGTGATCCGCAAGATGGACATCGCATTATTCAATGGGAAGTGGATTGGCTAGCAGGAGAGGAATATACCCTTGCTTACACTTTTGATGCACCAAATGTTTCACCATTCTTCTATCAGTTGGGACCGCTGCAGTTTACTCGTAGAGATGAGAGCATTGCGTTTACTGAAGCTCGACTCTGGCAGATCGCGGCTGACGCAACCAAGACATGGGATGGTGATGGAACAACTGCCAGCTGGTCTGAATGTGCAAACTGGAATAACGATACATGTCCAGGCACCAGTGACGATATAATTTTTGACGGTACCAGTAATGATAACTCGGACTGGGATACTAGTGCGGTTGCAACCGTGGCAAGCATTTCAGTGACGAGCATGTCCGGCAGTCTCACGATTACTAAAACACCTGTAACAATCAGTGGAAATTTCTCTCATACTTCAAGCGGCGCGGTTGTATATGCTGGTTCGGCCAGTATTTCCGTAGGAGGAAATTACACCATGACAAGCAGTGGAGGGCTGACGAGTAATACTAGTACGCTCACAATGACCGGCACCAGCAATACCTTCAATACCGATCAGCAACACTATAATGTGGTTATTAATCCAAGCTCAACTGGAACTATCACTGCGAACACTAATGACTTCACCATTAGCAACGCTTTGACCGTCCAAACCAGCGACACATTTAGTTTAGATAGCGCTGTATTTATAACGCTCTCAAAGACAACAGGCACCGTGCTTACGCTCAACGGGATTTTAAGTGGTAGTGGATGGGTGAGCTATGCGTCGACAACTAACTTTCCTACTACAGGCACTATCAGCGTGAATCTTCGCATGGATACAACTAACGGAAATCCTCGTTTAAGTGGTCGTACCTATGGAGGTAGTGTGGAAGCGTACAACAGTGGAAGCACTGCTCGTGTGATGTATATGGGCAGTTCGTCAGGTCAAACAGTAACCATCGACGGTGATTTATGGATAAATGCTGCAGGTACCAATTACCAATATATTTATGGCACCACCTATAATCCTACCGTAAACATAGGCGGTGATCTTTTGTATATTGGGGTTGGGTCCGGGCAGGAATATATTTTAACAGGCAGTGGCACTTGGACTGTTGGAGGGGATATTGATTTCTCCAATGGTAATTTAAGCTCATCATCTGGAAATCTCTTTGTTATGACGGGTACGAGTAATACCATTGTGGCAGATAATCGCACCCTACGTAATCTTAGTATTAGTCCAAGCTCTGCAGGAACAATTACTATGCAGACTTCTGATTTTTCAATCTCAGAGGTATTAACTGTCTCGAGTAATGGTGAATTAGTAATTGATAGTGGCCGGACTGTTAATTTAATTAGGACAACAGGAACGGCGATCTCTCTCGACGGTACAATTTCAGGATCTGGAAAAGTTATTTATAAGACAAGCGAACTCTTCCCTACAACGGGAGTTATTAGCGCGTTACTGCAGTACTATTCTGGATCTGCTGATCGAACCATGACTGCACGTACCTACCAGGGTGATGTGGAATACTATCAAGGAGGTCTTTCTTCTTATAAGTTGATATTAGGGAGTGCTGCCTCACAAACCATTACTATTAACGGAAGCTTTTTAATTTATGCGCAGAGTTCATCGGCAACTATAGATGGTTCGGTTTGGAATCCCGATCTGGTTATTGGTGGCGATTTAGATCGTGAAGATGGACCAGGCTCTTTTGAACATATTACGACCGGTAGTGGTACCTGGTCGATCGGCGGTAATCTTGATCTCCGTGACCCTGGGGCAACAAATATTGCCACTGGGCATACCTTTGTCATGACTGGCACTAGTGGAAATATTTGGGCAAATGGCGCCACATTCTATGATTTAGAGATTGATCCCAGCTCGGCAGGGACGATCACTATTAATGATGGCGTGGCTGTTGATAATACCTTAACCGTTGCCGCGAATGATGAAGCAGCACTTCAGTCAGGGTCTTACTTTGATTTATATAATGATACCGGCACCTCACTCGTGTTGAACGGAACCATCAGCGGTAATGCGTATGTCTATTACTATACCCCAGCAACTTTTCCGTCCACCGGGACCATGGACGCGAATGTTTTCTTTTACCCAACAACCGCTGACCATACTATTCCAGGCAGAACCTTTGGGGGTAGTATCTATATTCAGGCTGACTGCGGTCTGAGTTCTCGAGAAGTTAATTTTGGATCTGCGGGTAGTCAGACCATTACGATTGATGGAAATCTTGAAATCGAAGGATACAGTAACTGTTCTGTTACGGTTGATGCGGCTACCAATGATCCTGATGTAAATATCGGAGGCGATCTAGACTTTATCACTGGAGCAGGGGCTGGAACTGAAACAATTACCTCAGGGGCCGGGACCTGGACTGTTTCAGGTAGCGCTGACTTTACGAACGGCACCTATACCATTGAAGGTACAAATACACTAGTGATGGATGGGAGTGGGACGCTAACAATTGCAGGAAACATATATAAAAATCTCACGCTCTCAGGCACTGTTACTCTTTCTAGTGAAAGTCACAACATAACTGGCAACCTTAATATGGCTGGTGGAACAGTAACAGCTGGAACTTCAACCGTTGTTATGAGCGGCACCGCTGTGACTATAGTTGGAGGCGGAAACACTCTTTATAATCTCACCATTGATGCACTATTTGGCGGAGCCACCACTTTGCAAACTTCGGACCTGACAGTGAGTGGCACTTTAGATGTCGGATCAAATGATCAACTCGTTATTGATACCGGCCGTACCTTAACACATAGCGGATCCACCTTAACCTTATCAGGCATTATTTCAGGAGCTGGCTTACTTATCTATACATCTACTACCGCCTTCCCCACGACTGGAACCTTTTCAGCAAATCTACGCTTTGATGCCACGAGTAATAACCAGACAATGTCAGCGAGGACCTACGGAGGCTATGTGGAACTTTACAATAACGCTCCTTTTGGCGGCACGACGAGTGTGACTGGTGGATCCGGCAGTATTATTGTATCAGATAATTTCACTCTAAACGCGGCAAATGGTAGTGATATTCACTTTTACGGTTCAACAAATAACCCAACTGTTACTATTGGAGGAGATATTGATTTCACAGGTGTTGGTACAGGCACCGAGGACCTTGAGCCAGGCACTGGCGCATGGAGTGTGGCGGGTAGTATTGATTTTCAGGACGGCACCTATAGTGTCGTTTCTACAGCGGATTTAAAAATGACTGGAACAGCAGAAACGTTCAGCGGTGGTGGAAACAGTCTGTATAATTTTACAGTTGATCCTAGCTCAACAGGCACGATCACCGTGCAGACAAGCGATGTGGAGATTACGAATAGTTTAGTTGTTTCTAGTAGTGACACCTTAAGCATTTCATCAGGTCGTACCGTTACCTGGTCCGGGTCAAGTTTTACTTTATCAGGTTCAATTACTGGAGCGGGACGCTTAACCGTAGCAACAACGACAACAATTCCAACAGGCGGCACCCTCTCCTCAGTTGTTCGTTTTGATGCTGGTGCTGGAGGTAATATGACCATGCCGGCTCGTACCTACGGTAATGATGTAGAAGTGTATACAAATGGCACCTCCTTCACTAGTGTGTTGGTCGATATGGGCGCTGGTACGCATACTATTAGCGGATCCTTAATAGTAACCGTTGAAGACAATCAAGTTGTTGCATTAACCGGTGATAACAATGACCCTGATGTTTCAATTACAGGTGATGTCTCTTATGTGAAGCTTGGTTCGAGTAACGGTCAGATAGTTACTGGAGCAGGCACTTGGTCCGTCTCGGGAAATATTGATTTAAGTGATGGGACCACTACTATTTCTACAGGTAACATCCTTGAGATGGATGGCACGTCAAAGACGCTCACATCGGCGACTACCGCCCTGCAAAATTTTGATGTGACTGGTGGCAGTATTAGTAATACCGATGCCATGGATGTGAATGGCACTTTTGATGTTAGCGCAGGGAGCTTCACTGCCGATGCTAATGTCAATATGAATATCGCTGGCGATTTCACTTTGGCGAGCGGAGGTCTTTTTACCGGTCCGACTGGTAGTGGAACAATGATTTTTGATGCAGATGTTTTTGCTTACGATAATAATGCGACAAAGCAGAATCAAGGTAATGTCCAGGTTGGTACCTCTCCTGACAGTTTGAACTTAGGTACTGATATGACTTACTTGAGTTTAACGATCGCCGCCGGTGATACCCTATACACTAATGGATATGAAATGGATATTAACAGTACTTTCACTATTAATGGGACACTTGATGCCACTGATGATGTTGAGACTGATGAAACAACAATTAATGTAGCTGGGAGCATGATTTTTGGTGGGAGCGCTACTTTCACCGCGGATCAGTCAACTGTTATTCTTGATGGGTCCTCGACGCAAACAATAACCTCTGATGGAGAATCTTTCTATAATCTTAGCATTACCAACAGTTCAGGTAGCTACTCAGGTTGTTCAACCTCTTTCACTCCCGGTATTGATTTTGCTGACAGCGCAACAGTAAGCAATAACTACACCATCACGACTAATAACGTGAAGGTGGAATATAATTCCGGATCCACTTATACAATTACAAATATTAACTGGAGCGCTTCTACTGGTAATGATATTATCTTCCGAAACTCTAATTTAAGTTCAGGTACTTGGCTGCTGGATGTTTCGGGTACTCAAACTGCAGTTTCCTATGTGAATGTTGGCCGATCTGACGCTTCTAGTGGTGATCAGATTGATGCTTCTGATGGTACAAACACTGACTGTCTAAACAACACCAACTGGCTTTTTGCGGCTGGCATTAACCTTTCGGGTATTGCCTATACTAATGAAGGGACTACACCACTTGATGGGAGCGGTGTAAACAAAACGGTCACACTGAAAGTGAATGGTAGTGGTAGTTACACTGATGAAATTACCGACAGCAGCGGCGCTTGGTCTATTACAAGCGTGCCAGCAAACTCAACCGACATTGTCACTGTATATCTCGATGACGAAACAGAGGAGGCAACAACTGTGCTTGTGTCTGATGGTGTGGCAAAGACAGATATAGATCTGTATCAGAATACAGTCATTGTTCGAGCTGATACTGGATCAATCAGTAACGCCAATCTAAATACCGGCGATAGTGGTGACGATGATATTAAATATAGTGTTTCAGGATCAGCGGCAACCTTTGATTCGGGTTTTGAGCTGCATATTTGGAATGGTGATACCTATGCGCCAGCCGGCAACATTACCACTCAGGCAGCTGATGTACATATTGATAATAGTACCCTGAGTGTGGGGTCATCATTTGTGATATTAGGTGGAGGTTGGAACAACGATGGTACATTCTCTCATACATCGGGCTATGTGCTTTTCCAGGCGGGCAGCGGTACCTATGATATAGATGCAGATGGAACAGGGAGTGACTTCTTTAATAATGTTGAGTTTAATGATAGCGGCGGTGGGGCTGAGTGGAATCTCCTGACTGACATGGATGTCAATGGATACCTCACTATTTATGGCGGCACCTTTGATTTTAATGGAGCAAATACTTTGTATGTTGCTGGCAACTTTACCAACAATGATACTATTATTGAGTCGACTGGTAACTTAGTATTGAATGCTACAAGCGGCACGCAATATATCGACACTAGTGAAGCGTCATCTCTAGCGGCAACTAATTTAAATAACCTTGAGCTTAACGATGCTGGGGGGAGCGCTACCTATAAAACCATTTATCCTCTTGATATAAACGGAGATGTAAACATTACTGGCGGAACCTTTGATCTGAGTGGTCCTACAGCGTGGTATTTGACCAGTGACACGAGTGGTTATGGTTCGAGCTGGCGCATGAAGCCGGTTGACCCGAGTGGCTCATCGAATGATACGACGAAATGCGACGATACCGGCACAGGTCAAAGTGGATATTGTACTTTTGTGCCAGGGAATACAAGTACCACATGGGATGGAAGCATTCCGAGTGCTATCACTAATACCGGATGGATGCTTAACAATGGTCAGCCAATTACTGGAACCTTCGCTGCTGGTACCTGGTCGGTAGATATCACAACGGTCTATACTGCCGGATCGTGCTCATACGGACGACGTCAAGTGAACGCAAGATTATGGAAGGCTGATGCTGACTTAGCAAATCCGGTTGCAATCTCAGGATGGAAAAATGTGAATATAAGCACAGGAACGAATGACTATGCCATTTTTATTACTGGCATCCCAGAAGAAACGCTTACTAATCAAGTGCTTTATGTAGAGTTTGCCATATGGTTGGCTATTCCTTCTTGCGGAGGATCAAGTCCAACTCAGGTTGCCTTACGTGTAAACGAAGGTGGCACAAAGCAAAAAGTAAATTCTACAGCCTTTTCACCTGAGCTGACTTTGGCCGGTGATTGGGCAAATAGTGACACCTTTACTCATGGTAATAGCCGAGTTGTTTTAGATGGTTCCTCGCTACAAACGTTATCCGGAACAATGACAAGCGCTTCGTCATTTTATGACTTAGCAATTGAAAACAGTAGTGGGTCGTATTCTGGTTGTTCAGCTTCCTTTACCCCTGGAGTTGATTTTGCGGCGGCAGCAACTACAGCAGGTGAATACACTATTACTACGAGTGATGTAAAAGTAGAGTATAACTCTGGCTCAACCTATACCATGAATGATATTAACTGGGATGGGCAGACATATGGCAGTGAAATAATTTTCCGTAATTCTAGCTTGGGTTCAGGTACCTGGTTGCTTGACGTGAGTGGCGCGCAAACAGTGAAGTTTGTAAATGTGGGTCGGTCTGATGCTTCTGGCGGTGACTTGATTGATTCAAGTCATGTTTCAAATATTGATTGCCAAAACACAACTAACTGGGATTTTGACGCAGTGCAATTCAGTATTTCTGACACCAGCGTTGGCTTTGGTCCTCTAAGTACCTCTGGCGCCAGATACGCGACCGGCGATGCATCAGGCACGGGTACAAAAACCTCGGCGCATACTATTTCAGTCCGTACCTCAGCGGATGATGGATATGCGCTTACCTATTATGGACCATTACTTACCAGTGGGTCTGATGATATTAATGCGGCCACTATTTCCAATGATGATGATGGCGCACCTGGGAGTGAGCAGTTTGGCATTGCGTGTACCACAGACGGTGACGCAACCATCGCCTCTGGTTATGATGCTACTTCGCCAGCTGATTATTCCTTTGTAGCAAATACCACCACAACCATTGCCTCAGAAGCTGGTAGCACGGCCACTGAGAATTTCAGCATATATTACATTGCTAATGCGGCTGGTACGACCCCAGCTGGAAGTTACTCAACCGATATCACTTACGTGGTAACTGGCAAATTCTAGTCAGTTGACGTCTTAAGTTCTATAGTGTTTTATTCATTAGGATGTTTTCGATTTCTAGAATGTACGGAAAGCTACAAAAAATACAAATAGCCATTCTCATAGCAGTTTTTGTAACGGTGTTGAGTTTCCCAGCTCGACCGGTTTTTGCTGCCAATTTGACGAGTATTTCTGATACGTTAAGCTCGCTTACTCAAAATACTGCTGCAAATCATGAGATTTATTTTATTACTTCAGTTGGTGTAGATGCTGACGCAGACTATTATCGGTTTGATTTCGCTAATTTTGGTTTTTCAACTCTTGATTATACCGACATTGATTTAGCCGTTGATGATGATGGGGGATGTGATGGGTCTTGGACAGAAAAAACACTAGCGAGTTCAGATGCTGCAGGTGTATGGGGAGTTTCGGTGAACCAGCTTTCCTCTGAATATATAATATTTGATGCGCCAACAGATGCCACAAGTGGAGAAATTCCAGCAGGACGATGTGTGCAAATTCAGATTGGTACAAATGCATCAGGAGGGAATGCTCAATTAGTTAACCCGAATGATACCAATACCCATGTAGTTGATATTTTTGGAAATTTGGGAGCAATTGATGACTTCGGCAAATTTGCACTTGATTTTGTTGCTGACGATAGCGTCAACGTAACTGCAACGGTTGATCCTTCCATTACCTTTGCTATTTCTGACACCACGGTAGGATTTGGCACCTTGAGTTCAAGCGCGGCTCGTTATGCTACTAGTGATGGCAACGGTACAGGGACGAATAGTTCACCGGCACATAATTTAACAGTAAGCACAAATGCTACCAGCGGATATGCCATCACATATTATGGAGCAACTTTAACAAGTGGATCAGATACCATTAGTCCTGCAACTATTAGTAATGATGGCAATGGTACACCAGGAACAGAGCAGTTCGCTTTGTCGGCAGATAAGTCGGACGACGCAGTTATCACATCCGGCTATCAATGGAACAGCACTTTGCCGAGTTTATCAGATTGGAATTTTGTTGCGAGCACGGTAACTGAATTTGTAAGCGAAACTGGGCCAACTAATGCAGAATCGATTTTTGTGCATTATATTGCGAATATCGCATCTATAACTGAAGCGGGTCTTTATCAAACCGACATTACTTATATTGCCACTGCGGTTTTCTAATTGACGAGAACTCAATTTTATGCTATTCTAATACCTAGAAAGCTTGTTTTGTAGAGTTTTAGCCTCTATATTACTTTCAGAATGTACGGAAAGCTACAAAAAATACAAATAGCCATTCTCATAGCAGTTTTTGTAACGGTGTTGAGCTTCCCAGCTCGACCGGTTTTTGCTGCCAATTTGACGAGTATTTCTGACACGCTGAATACTTTAACTCAAGCTGTTGACGCAAACCATGAGATTTACTTTGTAACTCCTACTGGTGTCGACGCTTCAACTGATACCATTACCATCGACTTCACAGACTTTACTACCACGAGCGTTGCCTTTGGTGATATTGACCTTGCTGTTGATGATGATGCTGCTTGTGATGGATCTTGGAGTGATAAGACATTAGCGGCTTCAGCGGCGGCTGGTACTTGGGGCGCAGCGATTGCCTCTGATGTGTTAACGCTGACCCCTCCTACTGATGCAAGCTCAGGAGAAATTACTGCTGGACGTTGTGTGCAGATTCAGATTGGTAGCAACGCCTCAGGTGGCTCTAACCAGATCAATAACCCAAACGATACCAGTACTCATGTAGTAGAAATCGCTGGTAACTTTGGTGATTCTGGTAAGTTTGCACTTGATTTTGTTGGCGATGACAGTGTTAACGTAACCGCGACTGTTGATCCTTCCATTACCTTTGCTATTTCTGACACCACGGTAGGATTTGGTACTTTGAGTTCAAGCGCAGCAACGTATGCGACCGGCGATACTAATGGTTCTTCATCTGATTCAGCCGATGCTCATACGCTAGCAGTTAGCACCAACGCGACTGATGGCTGGGCAATTACCTATAATGGTGCGACGTTAACGAGTGGTTCTGATACCATAAGCGTGGCTTCAATTAATAATGACGCGAATGGTACACCAGGCTCAGAAGAGTTTGGATTGAGCATTACTACCGACGGAGATGCAACCATTGCCACGGGCTATGCTCACGGTGATCCTGATTGGACCTTTGTAGCTAGCACCACGACAACAATTATTTCTGAAACTGTGCCGACCAACACCGAAACTATTGGTGTACGATATCTCGCAAATATTGCCGCGATTACTGAAGCGGGTTTGTACACGACCGACATAACATATATTGCCACCGCGACTTTTTAATCAATAGACTATGCAAAAGTACGGAATTTTCGCTCTCATCCTCGTCATTATCTCCGCCTTTTCACTGCCAGTGTATGAGGTGAAAGCTGCTGGTTTAACCAGTGTTTCTGATACTTTAGATACGTTAACGCAAAATGTTGGAGCTGATCACACCATTCTTTTTGTGACTCCTACCGGAGTTGACGCTTCAACCGATACCATTACTATCGACTTTACTGATTTCACGGTAGGTTCGGTTGATTTCACGGATATCGACTTGGCGGTTGATGATGATAACGCTTGTGATGGCACTTTCTCAGATAAAACCCTAGCGGCTACTGCATCTGCGGGCACTTGGGGTGCTGCATTTGCCTCGAGCGTGCTTACCTTGACTCCTCCGACAGATGCTACGAGCGGAGAAATTACCGCAGATCGCTGTGTGCAGGTGCAGATCGGTAATAACGCTGCGAGCGGAAATGCTCAGCTTACTAGCCCAAATGATACGAGCACACATGTGATTGAATTAGCTGGTAACTTTGGTGATTCTGGTAAATTTGCACTTGATTTCGTTACTGATGACAGTGTGAATGTTACTGCCACAGTTGATGCATCTATTACTTTTTCTCTCTCCGACACGACTATTGGCTTCGGTACCTTGAGTGCCTCAAATGCACGCTGGGCAACAGGTGATACAAACGGTTCAGCAAGCGATTCAGCTGCTGCTCATACCATTAGCGTTGGTACAAATGCTACTGATGGCTACATCGTTACCTATAACGGCGCAACCCTAACAAGCGGCGGTGATACCATCAATGTAGCTTCAATAACAAATGATGCTGACGGCACCCCTGGAACTGAAGAGTTTGGAGTAAGTTACTCAACTGACGGTGATGCCACCATCGCATCAGGATATGATCATAATGCAACTCCGGGTAACCGAGACTGGGCCTTTGTGGCAAGTACGACCACAACTTTTGCCTCGGAGACTGGCCCAACGGCAACAGAAAACATTAGCGCTTTCTATATTGCAAACATTGCGGCCAATACAGAAGCTGGACTTTATACCACTGACATTACCTATATTGCCACTGCAACATTTTAGTGGTAAAGTAATCCACAGGTATTGTTGAATTTTTATTGAAGATGAATCAAGGGGGAAAACAAAGTAACATTTTGCAAAAAACAGCGATCCTGGGCCTATTTGTGCTCGTTGCTGCTTTTAGCTTTGCCTTTGTGCAAACTCCAAATGCGCAAGCCTTAACCCTTATTCCTCCTTCTTTTGAGGCCTCGGTTGATCCAGGTGTGCCGTTTGATACGCAAATTAAGCTATTTAATGAAACACAGAGCGCAGTAGACCTCTACCCTGAGGTAACTACCTTTACTGCTTCTGGTGAAGATGGTACTCCAACCTATGATTTCAGCGGTGAGGTACCTGATATTGCCTCTTGGTTTTCTTTGCCAAATGGTTCAGTCCACCTAGAAGCTGGCGAACGTCGCGTGGTACCGATTACCATCACCCCACCAAATGATGCCGAGCCAGGTGGTCATTATGCTACTGTCTTCTTCTCAACTGAGCCACCAGAAAATTCCGAGCCCGGCAGCGTGTCACTTGGCACCAAACTTGGCTCGCTTTTCTTACTCCGTGTTTTTGGTGACGTAGAGGAAAAGGGCAGCATCGTTGAATTTACTGTAGATGAAGGTTCGAGTCTAAATCGTTTACCAGCGACTTTTGCAACTCGTTTCCAAAACGAGGGAAATATTCACCTTCGTCCAACCGGAAGCGTTGTAGTGAAAAATCTATTTGGCAGCACTAGCGCTGAGCTTGTCATGAATCAGAATGGCGGAGCAACCTTACCAGACTCGATCCGTCGCTATGAAACGACCTGGGAAAAATCAACAGTAGAAGAAACGCCAGGTAATATCTGGGGTAACTTTTGGGCCGAATTCCGTAACGAATGGAACAACTTTGCGCTTGGTCGCTATCAAGCCAGCGTGAGTCTGACAGCTGGTACTGGTGATTTGGTAAAAGATAGCGCAACCTTAACCTTCTGGGTGTGGCCATGGCGCGTCTTAACGCTCATGTTCCTCATCTTGGTTGTAGTAGTGCTTGCAGTCATCTTTGGCATCAAGCGCTATAACCACTGGATCCTTACTCGCGCCAACCAGCAATAAGTAAGATAGGAGTACCTGTGAAGACACGGAGCATCGTTGCCGTCGTCAGCATGCTAAGCATTCTGCCGCTTTTTTTGCTTAGCGCCTTTGCCGCTACAGTGACAGATCAGCACACACTCTCGGTGAGTGCGGTGGTTGAAGCGCCGCCTCCGCCTGAAGAACCAAAAACCATTGTACAGTTTCAGGGCCTCGCCTACCCCTCAGCAAGTATTCAAATATTGAAAAATGGAAGTACCTGGTTGAGTACGACTGCAACTAGTACAGCTGCTTTTGCTACTCAGAGCGAAATTTTAGCCGGCACCTACACTTTCACTATTCAGGGAACTGATATAGACGGCGTGCTTGGTCCTAGTTTATCCTTGTCGGTTACTATAGCAGAGGGCACCACGGTAAGCGCGAGTGGTATTTTTCTCGGCCCCACCATACAAGGCAGTGCAAGCAGTATTCGATTAGATGAAGGTGTCCAAATTCAAGGTTATACCGCGCCAAATAGTCAGCTTACACTTTATCTCTCGGGTCCAGATGGTGATCAAAGTTTTTCTGCAACGGCTCATACCGACGGACGATGGTCTTATACGTTACAGGGCGGGCAAGAGCTGAGCAGTATTGGAACCTATAGTATTCGAGCTCGTGCAGTTGCAACAGATAGCAGCATTTCTGAATACAGCTCTACACTCACCTTTGTAGTAAGTGAGGCAACTGAACCAGATCCTTGCAGCTACGCAAACATTGCTGATTTAAACTGTGACGGCTCAGTTGATTTAGTCGACTTCAGTATTTTGCTTTATTACTGGCTTGATACACACCCGGCCAACACTAGGGCTGATATTGATAAGAGTGGCTTAGTTGATGTGGTTGATTTTAGCATTATGATGTTCCATTGGACTGGCTAATATGATGAAGCGTTCACTTCTATTTTTTAGCCTTTTTGGTATCGGCATTTTCTTTGCCCAGGCAGTTCAGGCTGCTCAAGTTTCTCTTCAAGCACCACAGGAGAACATTAGCTTAGGCGATACCGTTTTGGTAAGCGTAGTGGTTGATAGTGACCATTTACCCATGAACGCGATCGAAGCGGATGTGCATTATCCCGGGGATCTTTTTGTCTTAGAGGATATTAGCATTGGGCAATCATTTTTACAGCTTTGGCCTGAGCCTCCTCTTCACCAGCCAGCAACCCACACTGTGCATTTTGTTGGCGGTATTCCAGGCGGCACCTATGCTTTTCATGCCACAGTATTGCAGATGACTTTGCGAGCAATAAAAGTCGGTGAGGCTAGATTTACTGTACCGAAGGAGCTAGCAGCAGTGTATATGCATAATGGTGAGGGAAGTCGTCTTCCTTTAACAACGCAGGCACTCGATATCAATGTTATTCAGTCGCCAGCCTATCAAGTGACTGTTTATTCGCCAACGCATCCAGATCAAGATACCTGGTACACTGAACGTGATGTGGTGCTTACTTGGGAGCCGCGAGCAAATGCGTTATATAGTTATAGTTTTTCCCAAAATGCGGAAAAGCAGCCTGATGAATTACCAGATGATGCGAGTGGTTTTGTTGAGTATGATAATCAAGAGGATGGTATTTATTATTTTACACTCCTTGAAAGAACTTCTGGTGATGATTGGCGTCAGGTGGCTCGTTACCGGGTGCAGATTGATGCTACCCCACCTGAACCTTTTGAAATAATTTCCACAAAGGAAGCAGATGAGTTTTCTGGCAAAGCAGTTATTTCATTCCAGAGTATTGATCGGACCTCAGGTATAGATCGCTATGACGTGATAGAGGGCGGGCAGCGTTCTATCAATGTGCGGAGTCCATATTTGCTGGTTGATCAGGAGCGTAGTGATGTCGTGCGGGTCGAGGCCTATGATTTAGCTGGTAATATTCAGACCGCTGAGCTCGCCGCATTACCGCAGGCCTGGTATCAAGTCCTGCCATGGTACTTCTGGGTACTTTTGCTCTTGGTTGCTATACTGTTGTTATGGCACTATCGTTTACGCAGAAAGCAAAAACATGCAAAAGAGATTAGCTCGCATTAGTGGACTCACATTACTTGCACTTTTGGTGCCGAGTTTTGTTTTTGCTAAAGCAACCTTATTCTTTTCCCCGGCTCGCTCAAATGTAACAGTTGGACAACGAGTGACTGTTACTTTGGTTGTAAATTCGGGCGGTGAGGCGGTTAACTCAGCGGAGGCCAGAATTGATTTCCCTAAAGACCTCGTTACACTCGAATCAGTTGATCGAGGTTCCTTATTTACACTTTGGCCAATTGGCCCGGTGTATGACAATGGCAGTGGAACGATTGATTTCACCGGGGGCTTACCTACGCCTGGCTATGCAGGTCCGGCTGGTACTATTCTCCGTGCAGTGTTTAAAGCCAAGCAGCCTGGAACCGCAGTTATTAGTATGGAGGGAGCTCGGGTTTTGCTTAACGACGGTTATGGCACAGATGCACTCGGATCAACTGGCACGGCCATTCTTGTTATTAGTGCTCCTCCACCATCACGGCCAAGCACTGAGCCAGAACAACCGGAAGAAGAACCACCTCAGCCGCAGCCACTACCTGCTCCAACAGTCTGGTCTGATACGCACACGAATCAGGACTCTTGGTACGCCAACGCTGACCCACTACTTTCCTGGAGTGTTGATGGTGAGGCGCAGGATTTTAGTTACCTCCTAGATCAAAGTGCCGGTACGATTCCTAATGATGATGGGCAGGGCACTGAGCTAAGCGTCCAATATCAGGACAAGGAAGATGGTATTTGGTACTTCCACATTAAAGCGAAAAACGAAGCGGGCTGGAGTGAGGCTACCCATTTCCGTGTTCGGATTGATACTACCCCACCACTTCCTTTTTCAGTCCGAGTTGAGGGTGATCAACCAACAACCAATCTACGACCCAATATCGATTTCAGCACTGAGGACGCCCTGTCAGGCATAGATCGCTACGAAGTATTGATTGATGATGTGCAGCGCATTATTGCTCTACCTGGAGCAACGGAGCCTTTTCTCTTACCGGAATTAAGCTACGGAACACACACCATAACCATATTAGCGATCGACAATGCGGGTAATATTCGGAGCAGTTCCGTCAGTGTTGAGGTTGTGAAATATGCACCCGAGAGTGGTTTCTGGTTTGCGGGAATCTTCTGGCTTTATTCCTGGATTGCCATTGGCATCCTAGTGCTTGGCCTGCTGGTGCTACTGCTTATACTTCTGCTTATGTTTTGGCGGCGGAAGTGTGATTGCTGCTGTTGTCAAAACGGTTGCAGCAAAAAATGCTGCACTGAGGACAAGGCTTCAGTGAGCGCAAAGACTATTCCGTCGAATCGCCTGTAGCACTAGTGCCTTCGCCAGTATTTGCTTCAGTAGTTGGCAGGTCCTCTATCGGAACGCTTGGTTCCGTGCTTTGTGGCTCTTCAACCCCTGTCCTATTTTGGTTGAGACTTACGCTGCTTATGGTTTCCCAGCTCGTTTCATCGACTGCACTCACCTCACTACTGCCCAGGACATAGAGCGTATTATCAATGTAGAGTGCCCGCTGCACAGCGAAGCCTTCAATCTTTTTCACCTCGCTTAAAGTTCCATTCGTATAGGAGATAACATGTCCTCCCTGCGATCCTGGGATAAAGACGATGGAGTGATCAGCATCTTGGAGAAAAGCGTGATGAGTATTAAGCACGTCAGACCAGTACTCATTTTCTAATGTAAGCGTGGATAGTTCCTTTGGCGCATTTTTATCGCTCACATCAAAGAGAGAAACCTTCACACGAAAATTATCCTGCCCTACTCCGAGGATGCGATCCGTCGCAATAGGATGCAGGTAAGAAGAGTACCCAGGAATTTTTAACTCGCCGCTAGCTATAGGCTTCTTCGGATCACTCAGGTCTAAGACGTAGAAGGGATCGGTTTGACGGAAGGTAACAAGGTAGCCCGTATCTTCGACAAAGCGTACTCCATAGATAGTTTCCCCTGCTTCCCCGAGATTGAGAATAGAGCCTAAGGGCTTCAAGTCTTTGTCGAGAATATAGAGGTCATTATTTGTTTGACTGGTGGCGGAGAAAGAGGCAACAAAACGAGCATCGCTGGAGGTAGCAATACGGAGGGTCTCGGCATAAGCATCAAGTGAAAATTGATTCAGGGGATGACCAGGCACTTCACCGGTCGCTGCCACTTGCAGTCGATCAAGATCAACCGCAATAATCCCAGTTCGTTCCCATTGTCGCAGCCGCTCTTTCACACCTTGTTCAACTGCAGTGGTGAGTTGTTCTTGGAAGTTTTCTTTCTCCTCATTTGAAATGCTTGCGTCATATTCACCAAGCAAGGTGGCGAGCTCGGTTAAGCGTGCCTCAGCGCTCAAGTCATAGGTGCGGAGTCTTTGTAATTTTGCAATTAATTCACTAGGTAAAATATCAGCAGTATCAGTGATGAGAATATCTAGGAATGAATTGACCCAATCACTCGTGTAGGTATAGGTGAGGTAGAGGGTCTCGGGCGAAACATAGACAACAGATTGTCCTGAGAGGCCACTGAGGGTTAATTCCTGTTTTATTTCACCACTGCTTGGGTCGATGGCAAAGACAGTGTAGACAACATCGATTGGCGTTGGATTCACTGGGTGGAAGATATCAGTACAGGCAATGCTCACATCTCCTTCAGCAATTCGTAGTGGCGTGATCGGGCATGGCTGGGTGGTATTCAGTGAGGTGCTGGTGACAAGATAGAGTGTGTCTTCTCGTAAACGCGCAGTGACTAATGAAGTGGCATCTCCGTAGGACATCTCCCAAGTCGCCTCACTTACCGTGCTCGTATTTGCCGGATAAGCATGTACGCCGTCATAGCCCAGGACAAGCACTTCGTTGTCCGTCAGGAGCAGCTGTCCGCTAGTGGGTAATGTGCCAGCGACAGCGAGTGCGTTTGCTGGTATGGCATTGAGAATGCTTGAAGTCTGCGTATAGGCAGGTGAGGTTTTTAATAACTCATCGCTGATACCTCGATACTCCAATGCTCCGTAGTAGGTATCTTGGCTGTAGTAGATACGCTGCCCATCTGTTTTGGCAATATCCGGCTCATCAATACCCATTACCTGCACGTTGGTTTGTGAGACGCGATCAGCTGTGCTCTTAGTACCGCTTGACTCTAGCTCAAAAGCAGTAGGAGTAACTACATTGAGAACTGAATCACGGAGTCCATACTGGGTATTGAGTCGACTTGCGCTTGTCAGATATTGGGAGAAATCCTCAGCTGACACAAAACGCTTCAGTCCGGGAGCCACATTCTGATTGCTATTCGTTGTCGTATTCGTGTTGCTGCTCTGAGGTGTGATCGAGGTGCCAATGTAGTACACACCAATACTTAGGAGGATAATAATACCAAAAGAGACTGCCAGGGTGACTAAGGTTTCACGTCGTATAATCATATGCTAGTAGTTTACCAAAAAGAGCGCCCATACTCCATTGTGCTATACTTTCTCTATGGAATGCATACATTTTTTCAAGCAGATTGGTAAAAAAGATGCGGGCTTAGCAGGTGGTAAAGGGGCTAGTTTAGGTGAGATGACACAGGCAGGAATTCCAGTCCCGCCAGGTTTTGTTATTGCAGCTGAGGCTTTTGAGCGCTTTTTAGCTGAGACAGATTTAGGGGTGGAGATTCAAGCACAACTCGCTAAGGTTGATAAGAGGGAAATGCACACTATTGATTTGGCGAGTGAAATTATTCAAGGCTTGATCCTCAAGGCAAAGATGCCAAAAGATATTGCTAGGGAAATTAGCGCGGCACATGCACGTCTTCAGGCGTCCTATGTGGCCGTGCGTTCAAGTGCGACGGCTGAGGACAGCGCGTCGGCTGCCTGGGCAGGGCAGCTTGATACTTATTTAAATACGACGAAAGCGCAGCTTCTCAAAAACGTACAGCGTTGCTGGGCTTCTCTTTTTACCCCAAGGGCAATTTTTTATCGATTCGAGCAAAAGTTGCATAAGAAAAAGATTTCCGTTGCAGTTGTCGTGCAGAAGATGGTACAGAGCGAAGTATCGGGCACTGCTTTTTCCGTACATCCGGTGACGCAAGATAAGAACCAGCTTATCATTGAAGCTGGCTTTGGACTGGGCGAGGCAGTTGTTTCGGGTCAGATTACGCCGGACAGTTATGTGGTTGATAAGCGCGGTTTCAAACTGTTGGACGTGAATGTTGTGGAGCAGGAAAAGATGCTGGCCCGTTCAAGTAAGGGTGGAAATTCTTGGAAATCTCTCAGCGCAGCAAAGGGCGGGAAGCAGTGCTTAACAAAAGCAGAAATTATCTCCCTGGCGAAATTGATTGTATTGATAGAGCGGCATTATGGTTTCCCGGTGGATGTCGAGTGGGCCAAGGAAAAGAAGAAATTTTATGTGACGCAAAGCCGCCCGATTACGACGCTTGCTGTATAATATATTGACGAAGTGAACTTTCCTTATTAGGGTAAGCTCAGGTTTTAGGCACCTTTACAATTCAAGGAGGCTGGTATGCGATTTCCGGAGTCATGCCCGCTTCAAATGATTGAAAATGCAGAGTTATTGCATCAATTACTCTGGCTTTTTCCTTGGGTTGGCTGGGTGCAACCGACGGATTGGCATGCATTCAAAAGCGATAGGGTGAATGGTTTGTATCTAGAAACCAAATACCCAAGGATGTGCGTCACTTTGCATGTGGCTGGTTGGGCGATCGATTTTGAGGTGTATGCACGAGACTATGGTTTCATGTGGCAGAGTTACTACGAGGAGCTTCAGGGCTCCGAATCCATCAGAGCTTTTGCACAAACGCTCAAAGAGGAAAGGAGTCCGAAGATGAAGCACGCACGTGGAGGGCCGCCTCGCTCAAAGAAGGGCATCGTTTCAGTCGAGGTGCCTGAGGTGCCGTCGCTCAAACAGATGGAGGCCGAATCACGCGCCTTCGCTGCGTGGTTGGAGCGTCAGGCCGGGGTAGAGAAGGTTACTGCCGACCCAATTGCTGAGATTAGTCTGAAAGCCGTAGCTAGTCCGGCTACCTTCCAGCAAACAAAGCATGGCGTTCGGGTAGTCCGAGAAGGCGTCGGCTTTGTCATGACGATGCAGGTGAAGGCAGCTCGGCCCTCGCGTCCTGTTGATCTGCAACGGCAGTTGCAAAAGAGCGTCAGGGAATTCGTCTACACACCCGGAGAGGAGGAGATGGTGCCAGGTGGAAAAAGAGAAGAGCATGATGGAGTCCCTGCACTGACTCTGGCAGATCTCTGCACTCGTGTAGGGAATCTGTTTCAAGTGCGGGAGGCGAGTACAGGCAATACGCTGCGTGATGAAAAGTTCACGCCGGAGATTGCTTCGCAGTTGGCTCGCCGGCAAGGTGACACTTGGGTGTTGCGGGTGTACCGTGATGCACTGGTTTGGTCTATCGAGCTGGATATCGAGTCTGGCGTGAAGGAAGACGAGCTGTGTGCACAGATCAACGACCTTCTACTCAGCCTGCAGTGCGCTGGGTTGAAGGACTTAGAGAAGGAGGCTTCTGGAGCGGCAACTGAGCCTGGACTTGATCCACGCAGGGTCGACTACGACAGGGAAGTGCCTGGTCATCCTGGCTTAGTAGGCGACCGACTGCGCGGTCTCGTTGCTATGGCGCTTGTTCCTGAGTCAGAACGCTATGGTGCTATTGGGATAGTTAAGTCGGCACAGCAAGGAGGAGGGACTGGGCCGCAACAGTGGTTGACGCAGCTGCATCATTACGTCAGGTACGATCGCGAGGACAGGAGTCCAAACTCATCGGCTCCTCGCTTTTTTCTCACCGAGAAGGCTGAAGCAGCTCTCAGGTGGTTGCGAGATCACCAAGGAGACGTTCAGCCAGATCAAGGCGCGCCTGGTGGAGAAGTTGCTCCTGAGATCGAAGGTCAGATCAGTGCGACTGAGTTGACTGGCGAGTATCTGGAGTGCTTCCTGCATCTAGCGAAGGTTCGGGAGACTGAGCCTTACGATGGTCGCGGAGCGCTGAATGACCATCTCGGTGATCCGGCCGGAGCTCATGTGTTCGACTGCCTAGTTGAGCACGCTTGGGTCGCAGTGGATGAGAACGATACCATCTCATGCGGTCCGCACTTTGAGCTGACGGAGAAAGGTGAACGCTTCTTCGAGCAACAAGGAGAGGCGCCCCAGGAAGCTTCGTCGGCGCCTGAAAAGGGAGATGAGTCAGGAGTAGTGCAGCCGGATGTTTCTCCAACAGCAGAAGTGGGAGAAGCGACCGATCCTGTTCCTCCACTGGGTGATGACAAGGATACGCCTGAGGTGGAGGAAGACGACGCAACAAGTTCGACCGCTGCCGAGGTAGTGCCTGGGAATGAGGTAGCCACATCATTGAAGAAGGTTCTCGAACCTACCTTGCCTGCTACTACATTCTCCAACGCAGTAGAAATTGTCCGCATACACGCGCACATTCTTGGAAACGGGACTGGGCCGGAGAAATTGCGCGAAGCAATTGATGCGGTGGCAAAAGTCGAGGCGCTAGGACTCAGGGTAAGCAACGGTGATGCAGCCTTGTCCTTGGCTGATATGCGGGAGTTGCACGCCGCCCTGGGGACCCTGGAGGAGTCTGGAGTGCGGGTGACGGTTGCTGAGGGGAGACTGTTGCTCAGTCTGCCAATTGAGCAGTCCGCTAGCTAAGTGGAGGGAGATGTACAAAGAAAGTCATATATGGCCCGCCCTGTGGTATACAGAGGCGGGCTTTTTCTTTACAAAAATACTGGCTTAGCGCATACTGTAGCCGGCCCTATTTAGGGATTTTCAATTTTAAACAAAGGTTTTTAAGAAAAAATGGATAAACAATCTTTTCTTGTTCGGTGGTCAAATTTCTTCCTGACCCGCTATCGGGTGACCATCCTTCTTTTAATTGCCATCCTCTTAGGTGGTTTTTGGGGATTGAGCAATAACCAACGTCAGGATTTCCCGCAAATCCCAACGAATTATATTTTTGTACAAGCGGTATATCCTGGTGCTTCTTCGGCCGATGTTGAGCGCGAAGTAGTTATCCCAATTGAACAAGTTGTTGAACAAGTTGATGGCGTCGGAAGTATTCGATCGAATGCTTCAAACAACTTTGGCTTTCTGACAATCGAGATGGAGTCGGTTCCAAAGACCGAGGCAGCTGCAGCTACAATCAACGAAGAATTAAATAGCCTGAGCCTACCGGAGAATGTGGAAGTAAATACAGAGATGCTTGATGTGACTGGGCCGGCAATTGCCTATGGTATTGTTGGGAGTAATGGTGAATCAACCAACGACTTGCTTGCTTTTGTTGATACAGTACAGCCTCGCTTAGAAAATGCCAGTAGCGAAATTGATCGAATCGATGTTGTTCCGGAGAATGAATATCAAGTTCAAATTACCTTAGACGGTTCAGCAGTAGCCGCTGCTGGATTAAGCGCAGATCAAATTCAACAAACTGTCCAGGCATTTATTACCTCGCTCCCTGGTGGACGAGTTGAAACTGAGGATGGTCGACGACAAGCAATTAATGTAGTCGCACCAGTCACTTCTTTAGATGCCTTGGCTAAAATTTCATTTGGCCGAGTCAGTCTTGGTGATATTGCTGAAATTACTCGCCAACCAAAAGATAATGAATCAATTCACTTTGGCGGATATAAAAAGGATGGCCAAGCCTACTCCCGGGAGTCGGTCTACTTATTAGTCTACAAAAAAGCTGACGGCGATATTATTCGAATTAAAGATGCGACCTCCGCAGCAATTCAGGAAATCAAGAATGATCAAGTTTTGCCGGAAGGTGTTGAAGTAGTCACGCTCTATGATACTGCTCCATTTATTGAAGATCAGATTTCGAGCTTAGTGAATAATGGCTACCTTGGTTTAGTGCTTATTCTCTTAGTGCTGCTTTTCTTTATCAACCTCCGGACTGCTTTTGTCGTCGCTTTAATTATTCCGCTGGCCTTCTTGACCACCTTCTTTATCTTGAACATGATCGGCTTCAGCTTCAATATTCTGACGCTGTTCGCGTTGATTTTGACTCTCGGTATTTTGGTTGATAACGCGATTGTGATTGCTGAAGGGATTGTGCACGAAATTGATCACGGCGCGAGTAAAGGGGAAGCTGCGCTCACTGCTATCCACAAATTTGGTCCAGCAGTCACTGCAGCCACAATCACTACAGTTATTGTGTTTATTCCTTTTGCTATGCTTGGCGGAATTATTGGTGCATTCCTGAAGTTTATCCCGTTCACGATCATTATCACTCTGCTCGTTTCTTACTTGCTGGCCATTTCAGTCACTCCAGTACTCGGCCGGGCTTTCTTGAAAAAGGAAACCAAAGAAGAAAAAATGGGCCGAAAGTTGAAGTCGTGGGAAAAGGCAACAGTGTTCCCAGCGGTTGTATTTTACGGCCAGCGTTTCCTTGATTTGATTCGGGCCAAGTACGCGAACTTTATGCGCGCGGTGTTACCAAGCACATGGAAGCGATGGGCAGTGATTGGCGTCACCACAGTATTACTCGTTGTTAGCTTTGGTGTTTTTGCACCAATGTTGAAGTTTGAGCAATTCCCATCAAATGACGGGAATGTGATTTTGACTGAGTTTGAATTCCCAACCGGAACGCCTTTTGAAGAACAAAAGGACGTGATTGTTCGATCACAAGATGTTGCAATTGAGCTGCCCTACTTCGAAAACTTCTACAGTTTTGGCACAACCTTATACATGACCTTTACCGAACCGGTTGATCGGACTGACGGGATGACTATTCACGAAATTGTTGATGTTTATAACGAACGATTGGATGCAGTTCGAGCTGAAATCGATCCGGAAATTCAAATTGAAGCGAATGACGCTTCGTATGGACCTCCAGAGCCAACCTTTGATTTGGTTGTTGAATTATTAAGTACTGATTCAGGAGTACTAACCAACGCAGCGAATGATCTTGTTGGGTTTATTCAAGATCAAGAGCATGTCGCCGAAGTAGAAAATGGACTTGAAGAGTTATCGCAGCCATCAGTCCGCGTGGCGCTCGATGAAAATAGGCTGCAAGCCCAAGGTGTAAATCCTTTGGTGGCAGCTGGCGCAATTAACGCAGTGTTTACTGAGCAGAAGATTGGAAGCTTTGTGGTTCGAAATGATGGCGTGTCTGATGATTTATATCTTCGCTTCTCTGATGCCTCCACTGATTCAGTTGATGACTTGAAAGCCTTAGCTCTTCCTACCCTGAGCGGACGGATCGTTCAACTCCAAGATGTGGCGACCATTGAAGAGGTTACTGCACCCGTACAGATCTCCCGAGTAGACGGTGAGCGAGTCGCAACCATTAACGTAAAATTAACTGAGGATGCTCCGGACACGGCACAAGCTGAACTTGATCAAGCTGTAAAGGATTACCTTTCAACTGAAAAGCTTGATGAACTAGGTCTAGCTTCTGATGGGGTTATCTATGGTGGCGCTCTCGCTACCTTCCAAGAAGACTACTCAAATCTTCAGATTGTATTTATCCTAGCGATGATCTTTGTCTATCTCGTATTGGTGAATCAGTTTAACTCCTTTATGCAGCCATTGCTTATTCTCTTCACCGTGCCTTTAGCCATGATTGGTGTTTTCCCTGGATTGCATATTGTTGGAAGTAGCTTGAATATGATTTCTGGACTCGGTGTTATCGCTTTAGTGGGTGTGGTGGTGAATGATGCAATTGTATTTATCGACGCTATGAATCGACATCGGAAAGCTATGCCGGAAGCGACTTGGGTGGATGTATTGGTGCACACTGGCTATAGTCGTTTCAAGCCGATTTTCTCCACCTCAATTACGACTATTGGTGGTATCATTCCATTAACTTTGGTTGATCCTTTCTGGCAAGGCTTAGGGACGGCTATTATTTCCGGATTGATTTTCTCGACTATTGGAACCTTGATAGTGATTCCAGTACTCTATCGAGTATTCAAGCGAGAACCAAAGCCAAAAGCAACTGAACTCGTCTAGTAAAAAAATACAAAGCGGCTTCTGAAAAATGAAGTCGTTTTGTATTGACACAGAATAGTACCCGCGATATTTTTAGTATCGTTGTTCATTGGAATTCGCTTGTGAAGGTAGCGCCGGGGGAGGGCAGGATGCCGGAACAAAAACCGAAATCAAGTGTGCTTAGCGAAGCCTTGCTGGTACTCGGTCTTGTTGGAGTTTTTGCGATCATTTGCGCCATAGCGTATATCCCAAATGACGTGAGGAAGAAGGAGGCTGCAACAATACAGACTGCGCAGATGGTCGCCACGTGGGCAGGTACATTTGCTCGTGAGAATGAAGGGCTCTATCCGCACACGACTACCCAGATGGGGAGACAATTCCAAAACGCTTTTGGTGGTGAGGAGGCTGTGCTGGACGGTGAGCCACCCCATGATCGCGATCCTGGTGCTTGCTATTATGTGGTGTCGCGGGATCGACATTCGTGCACTATCATCGCTTCTGGCAAGGACGGTAGAGAGCTGCTCAAGCTCTTACTCAAAAAAGGTCGCTCTAGCTAGTCTAGAGCGCCTTTCATTTTCCCGAGAATAGAGAGGACTTGACACATGCAACTCAGTTGCGTTATTATGTTCGTATGAGTAGCGATATATGTGAAAAACTCAGCCAGCAGGGATTACGGCGTACTCGGGTGCGTCATGCTCTCCATGCCGTCTTAGAGCAGGCAAAGCAGCCTTTATCAGTCCCTGAATTACTTCAGGTATTTGCAAAAAAGGACTTGCCAGTAAATAAAACTACCATTTATCGAGAGCTCGAGGTGTATAAGAAAAATGATTTGGTGCTTGAGTTGCAGTTTGGCGAAGATCAAAAGCGCTATGAGTTAAAGCAAGAACATCATCATCATTTCATTTGCACGCAGTGCGGTAAGGTAATTGATGTGCTGCCAAAAGTAGACCTGCACAAAGAAGAAGAGCGCTTAGCAAAGAAACATCGTATTCATATTCAACAACACAGTTTAGAATTTTTTGGGTTGTGCGCAAAATGTAAGTAATTAATGAGGAAACGTATGAAAGTTCTTATCACGATTGTTAGTGTTGCGATTCTCGGCATCGGGGCCGCAGCATGGTATACAAATACAAATTCAGATAGTGAAGAAACCGGTCTCCAAGTTGGCGCAACTATCTACCCGCTTTACGATATTGTTCAGAGCGTAGCGGGAGATGACATTGTCGTGTTTAGCATTGTTTCACCAGGCGCCAGCGTCCATACCTATGAGCCCAGTCCTTCAGTTATGGAACGTTTAGCAAAAACAGAAATAGTGTTTGCTATTGGAGCGGGTTTGGATGAATGGGTTGAAGACATTGCTGATGCTGCTGGACAGGCTGCTGTTGTCGAAGTAACTGAAAGCATTACATTACAAGAAACAGAAGAGCACGAGCATGAAGATGAGGCCCATGAAGAGCACGAGCATGAAGAAGAGGGTCATGATCACGACCACGGCGCGTTTGATCCACACTATTGGCTTGATCCGAATAATGCTGCACAGATTGCGCAAACAGTAGCTATGCATTTATCTGAAATCGATCCAGAACACAGTGAAGACTATCAAGCACGGGCCGCCTTGTTTCAATCATCTCTCGTATCTCAAGATGTCTTATGGCAAGAGCAGTTAGCAGTAGTTCGGGATATTCCCTTTATCACCCTGCACGACGCCTTTGGATATTTTGCAGATCACTTTGGTTTGCAAGTCGCTGGGAGTATTGAGCCTTTTCCTGGTCAGGAGCCAACCCCACAGTATTTGGCTGACCTCCAGTCCGAGATTGAGGAAGAGGGCGTTGGCGCAGTTTTTCTAGAACCGCAATTGAATACCGAAGGGATTCGATCTTTTGCTGATGATACCGGGATTCACGTCGGAGTACTTGATCCACTGGGCGGTGTTGCCGGGCGCCAAAGCTATAGCGATCTGATTACCTTTAATATCCAAAGCATTCTTGAGACGCTGCAGTCCGAGTAGTTGCGTGCTATACTTCTGATCGGTATGACTGGGCATCCTCTCTTACAAGTTGAATCGCTACAAAAGAAGTTTGGTGATTTTGTCGCCTTAGATCAAGTTAGCTTTGAGGTTGAAAAAGGTGAGATGCTCGCGATTATTGGGCCGAACGGGTCGGGGAAATCAACTCTGGCTCGGATCCTTATTGGACTTGATGAGGCGACCCAAGGAAAGATTCGGATTGAAGGAAAGACGCCAAAGCAGGCAGTAAAACGAATTGGTTTTGTGCCACAATATTTTGCGCTTGACCGGAGCTTACCAATAACTGTGGAAGAATTTCTCGCCTTAGTTCCGTGCGACGTTCCACCTCATCAAGAATCAGTCCGGATACACGATATCTTGCAAGAGGTAGGTATGCACGAGCAGCGGAAGAAAATTCTTGGCCAGTTATCTGGCGGTCAACTGCAACGAGTTCTGATTGCTCGAGCTTTGCTTCATGAACGAGATATTCTTATTCTTGATGAGCCTTCGAGTAGTATTGATGTACAAGGCCAAGAAGCTCTTTTTCTAATGCTGAAAAAGATTAATCAAGAAAGAAAGGCGACAATTATTGTTATCTCGCACGAACTCGATTTTGTGTTACGTTTCTCTAGTAAAGTTTTATGCCTCGATCGGAAAATGATTTGTTTTGCACCTCCTCGTGAGGCTCTTTCTTCAGATGTATTGCAACGTTTATATGGTCAACACGTTATTCATGAAGCCGCAAAGTTCGCCAACTAGATATGTTTGAAATATTCACTTTTCCATTTATGCAACGCGCCCTTGTGGTTGGGGTTACCTCAGCTGCGCTATTGGGATGGATGGGCGTGTATGTGATTAGTCGTCATTTAAGTTTTATTGGTGATGGAATTGCGCACGCATCTTTAGCAGCTATTGCCGTAGCCGTCTTACTTGGTTGGGCGCCTCTCCCTGTTGCGCTGGTATTTAGTATTGTTTTGGCGGTGATTTTGTTCTTA
The DNA here is from genome assembly GCA_023898465.1 of Candidatus Nomurabacteria bacterium. Classification (NCBI taxonomy): domain Bacteria; phylum Candidatus Nomuraibacteriota; species Candidatus Nomurabacteria bacterium. The sequence goes on along the minus strand of CP060223.1, from coordinate 857,262 downwards.
ATGGAGAAGAAGACAAATATTTCTCGGGATACGGCCATTGGTATTCTTTTCGTGGTCGGCATGGCTCTAGGAATAATATTGCTTCAATTTCATCAAGGCTATGTTCCGGAGCTAATCAGCTTTTTATTTGGCAATATTCTCGCTATTCGTACTATTGATCTTAGTATTGTTTTAATCTTAGGTGCTTGCATTGGTGCTTTACTTTTTGTATATCGGAAACAGCTAACCTTTATTACGGTGGACGCTGAAGGGGCGCAATTAGCCGGAGTGAATCGTAATTTTTTTGAGCTTCTGCTTTATATATTAACCGCCCTGACTGTTGTATTGAGTATTAAAGTAGTTGGTATTGTATTAGTAAGCGCGCTTTTAGTTATTCCGAGTGCGATAAGTAAAAGTTTCGCTAAGTCCTTTATTGCATTTCAATGGATTTCGATTGTTGCGAGTGTTTTGATTGTTGTGGTTGGCCTTATATTATCTTATGTTCTGGATTTACCTTCTGGGGCTACCATTGTTCTCGTGGGCGCATTAAGTTTTTTCGTTGTACGCTTATTGCTCTTGAAGAGGTAGTATATAAGCTAGTACATACCCAGGGTATTAATTGCGAAACAACAGCTTCTTCAGAAGCTGCATGTTTAGGAATCGTTGGTACCGCCAAGGGGATTCGAACCCCTGTTACCAGGATGAAAACCTGGCGTCCTGACCAGACTAGACGATGGCGGCCCGGTAAAACGTTAGGACTCTAACTAATTTTTACATTATCGTCAAGAGAAAAAGCAGCTCCGTGCAGGAACTGCTTTTTGGTTGCTAGGGAAGGAACGGGTTGTCTTGGACTACTTGGCGGCGACCTTGGACAGAATGAGCGCCTGGAGTTCACCCAGGTTTTCCAGGTTGTCCGGCTCTCCGTCGTCGATCTTGATTTCGTAACCCTCTTCCAGGGCCATGATGAGCTCGACGAGATCGAGCGAGTCCGCACCGAGGTCGCCCTTGGCGCTCTGGTTAGGGGTGACCCGTCTCTTGTCGACGCCAAGTTGCTCAGCTACGATGTCGATGAACTTCTGTTCCAGTGCGATTTCCGGCATGTGCGCCTCCTATGGTTTGTCGAACAGTGTCCGTGGGCATGTTTATCCACTTAGATAAAAAAGTCAAGAAGAAAGGCGCCTACTTGGGGAAAGTAGACGCCTCGGGTTGCGCTAGGCAGCGCGGTCAAAGAGCAGGGAGTGGGCGATCTCGAAGAGAATATCCTGACAGGCCGTTCTCTCCTTATCGCCGAGCTCAGCCGAGAACTCAGCAGCGGTGAGCGTGGGAATTCCTTCCGTAGCCCAGACACCGATTTCCGCACAGACGATCTGGGCGGGTCCGTGTCCTTCCACAGCCAGAGCTCGATTCAGCATGCTGGAGAAGGTGCGCATCCCGATCGTTGCGTTGATCAGGTCGCGCGCCTCCGGGATTTCATAGGTCAGGTCGACGAGTTCCGAGGTCGTGACCGGCGGTGCCTCACAAAAGGTGATGTGTCCGACGACACGACCTCCTCTGTCTTGTTCGAGCACGTCGGCCAGCCGTTCCCGGAAGCGCTCACGACTGATCGGATGCGGGATGAAGTCCTGAGCTCCACGATTCTGCGCGAGCTGCACGGCCTTCTCCATCGTGTTGTCCAGCATAGTGATGGTGCCGGTCAGGTAGACTGGCGGGGCGGCGAAGCGACAGTTCCGGACCAGGCGATCGAGCTCCTCCAGGAGCCGAGTGCCAGACCCATCGAAGTACTCGGCAATGATGGCAGCGGTGGGAACCTGCTGCACCAATCGAATCGCTCCGAGGGCGGTCTCCACGAAGGAGATGACGTGACCCGGCAGCGCGGATTGATACCACAGCTGTCGGATCGGGTCTTGGTCGAGGATCACGATGTGCGACATTTCAGAACCTCCCTTGCAGGAATGGTAGAAGTCAGCCTTGTGCTTCAGACGAAAGCATGCGCCTCGCCATGTTTGTAAGCACGCGATCTGAGAGTCTCTGTGCCTCTGCCTTGCGTCCTGCAAGAGCGACAGCCTGGAGATAGCGATCCAGCGGATAGCGTACTCCCCAGATTGCCAGTGTCCTCTGGAGTCGACGATATTCTTCGGGTGCATACTGGATGGATGAGCCGGTGATGAGGCGATGATAGGTTTCTTGGCCCACCATAGCCACGACGCTTTGATGTTCTCGGAACCACACACTCAGTGGTTGCTCTCGGTGCAACTGATTGCATAGCCAGAGCATGAGACTGACGATATTACGTCGCCAGTCTTCAGCCAGGAGTGACTTGAAGCCTCGTTGCTGAGGTCGAGGGATCCATCCCGCGACGCCGAGCTGACGGCTCTGTTGCCATCGCTGGTCATCAGGTCCTTCGAGTGATGCAGGGATAAGGAGTGTTGGCGCTTGTATGCGTCGATCACTCCGTTGCACGGCCGCGATCACGGCAGCTGACTGCTCTGATTCAGCTACCAGGATCAGGTCGGGTGAGAAGGATCGGAGCGTCCCATTGACGTCCTCGACCGTATTTCTCACGATAACCTGATGACTGGCTAGCCCAATCATGTAGTCACTGAAATGTTCACGGATCGGATCAAAGACGACGATATTCGCCATCTCTTTTTCCTCCCTTAGATGAAAAGAACTCCCATCTGTTGGGAGGCGTTTGGTGACCCATATTCCTTTTGGGTCGCAAGTACGTTGTCCGGTAATTCTACAAAAACACTACTGATGCCGGTTACGCTACTTGGCTTCTCGTTCACTTATCCGCCCGTGGGCGGAAAGCGTCCTCAATTCGGTAAACGAGTCAAACGCCTCATCTTCTCGGGCCATCTCTTTCTCCTGCCTACGTGTTCTGGTATTCACCAGTCCACTTCGGCTTTCGAAAGGATGTCCCTCTGAGTCTCACGCTTAACCCTGACGGGCCCAAGCGTTCGACTCTTTTGAGTTTGCGAAAGAACAACTGCTCTGCAAACTACGCGAGAGGATAGCATAGGTAGAGCTTTTTGTCAATGGTATAATGCATATATATGGGTAAAAAGGCCATAAAAAAGCAAAGTGACAAGTGGTTTGTCCCAGCTGAAATAACTGAAAATACTATTTTTATGATGGGGACGCCGATTCGCTTTTTTCTTTTGGAATGGAAGCGAATGGGACTCGGCGGACACCTGAGTGAGTACTTTACCTACTACAAAGGTGACTTTTCTCAGATGTGGTTTCGGCGATCTGAATTTGATACCCAGGCCGATGGCTTATCGCAGAAGATGTTGCAAAAGCCACAATGGGGATTAAAGACCTTGAAGCAGGTTGAGGATTGGTCAATCAACTTCATGCAGGCTTCTCGGAATTTATATGCACTGCCAATCCGTGAGATGACTGATGTACAGTTACTTCGAGAGTTTCGTAAGGTCTTACGCTGGCATGTACTTTCCCACGGGGTCGGTGCGGCGGTCACTTGGTTGGCTGATGCTGATCAGGCCCGCGTGTCAACAGGTATAGAAGCAGCGCTCAAGAAACAAATTGATTGTTATGGTGACTCAGCAACCTTGCCGGAAATATTTAGTTTACTTACTAGCCCACCCCGCTTGAGTTTTGCTGCGCAGGAGGAAAGAGAGTTTTTGCAGATTACTGATCAGCTTCGGCGCTCTGCTAAGGTGCGAAATCACCTACTTCGTTCGCCCATCGCAAAGGCCGAAAAGGGATTAGCAGAAGTGGATCAAAAAGTAGCTGCTTTACTGCGAGCGCACTATGAGAAATGGCGATGGATTCCCTACGCGTATAAGGGGCCAGCTTATTCCTTTCGCTACTTCCTCACTCGTTGGAGGGAATTACTAAAGAGCGGTGAGTCACCCAAACAGATTTTGGCTGATATGAAGGTGAAGGAAAGGCTCCTGAAGCAAAAACAGGCTCGATTAAAAAAATCTCTACACCTCCAAGGCAATATATGGCAGCTCATCCGCATGGGACAAGAAATAGTGTACATAAAGGAATTTCGAAAAGGCGCACTCTATCATGGTATGTACTGCTATGAACCATTCTTCCGTGAAATTGCTCAGCGACATAAGCTGACTTTGGAAACTGTGCGAGCCCTGAACTCATGGGAGATTGAGGATTTGCTCCAAGGGAAGTCGATCCCGACTATGAAAGAGCTGCTGGCGCGAACTCGGGAGACAGTGGCGTATTGCGATAAGAAGCAATATATCGTTTTGACTGGTCAGAAGGCAAAGAAGTTCATGAAAGAAATTCCTAAAGAGGATACCTTGATTACCACCGAGGCAAGTGAGCTAACGGGTTCATGCGCTTCTCCGGGAGCTGCTTCTGGTACGGTAAAAATTATTGAGGTGCCGGCGGATATTCCAAAAATGAAAAAAGGTGATATTTTGGTTTCTGAGACAACCTATCCCAGTCTGGTACCAGCAATGAAGCTAGCCGCTGCAATCGTGACCAACGCCGGAGGTTTGACTTCACATGCGGCTATTGTCTCGCGCGAGCTTGGTGTGCCCTGCGTAGTAGGGACGAAGGTAGCGAATAAGATTTTGAAGGATGGTGACAAGGTGGAAGTGGATGCTACCAAGGGTTTAGTCAGAAAGTTGTAAAAAAATTGCTCGCCAGTATAAGTACAGCGTGGTATTATTTTTAATGCCATGGCTTTTTGATGGAAGGGAGGTTTCTCTCATGAAGAAGCGGGTGGCATTGTCCTAATCGAGACTTCGCGGTGACTCCGCATTGTTCTTCAAGAAGCTGCAACGGATACGGCCAACCGGAAGTCTCGGGTGTGGGACCCCGTTGCGAGGAATAACTGCTGTCCCCTCATGCGGAGCAAGTCCAAGCCACCTCGAAAGAGGTAAACAGCAGGAGATCGTCTTTGGGCGAACTCGGTCAGGTAGACAGACCTAGGGAAAGAGCTCTGTGGGGCTCGCGTCTACATGGCGGCAGTCAATATGAACTGCCGCCTCTTTCTTGATAAGAGTGCTGAATTATGTGCTAGAGTAAAAGCTATGAAGCTTCACTATACCCCACATCAAAGAGATTATACTGTATTAGCAACCTCAGTAGTTATTGAAGCATTTCTTAATAAAGCTTCACGAGATTTTTTTTCGCATCAGATTCGCCCAATCCATGTGTATGTTGAGAATGGTGTTTTATGGCACTTTATGGCGGATGAAGATTTACAAGGCGCAGCGCAAGGTTGGGTAAAAACACATGGTACGCTGGCAAAACTGAAGCAGCAAAAAAAGCAGCACGATGCCTTACTTCGCTCGTATAATATATTTGTACAACAGGAGCACGCTGATCCGAAAGCGGCGATACTTCAATTGCATGAATATTTTCACGATGCTCTACCGTTCTTAGTTGCTTGTATCGAAGTGCCAGAGTTTGTTTCAGATCAAGTTACTCCCGCAGTCCTGAAACTCTTCTTACAAGGCCGTGCACAAGGAGCTGACTTTTACCGGGTAGGTATTGATTTGCAGAAAAGATTACTGCGTCAAATTGAAAAGTCTGAAAAGCTCGCAATAGAGGTTTTGGAGTATTTGCTACTTAGTGAATTTACTGAGTACTTAAATTCTGGAAAACTCCCGTCGATAAAAAGGCTACGTAATCGAAGAAAACGTTTTGTGTTGAAGCAAGGCAAAAACGTATATGCGTACTCAAATTCAGCTAGCGCATTGAAACGCTTTGGTTTGTCATTACCGAAAGCAACGAAGGGGCTACTCAAGGGCAACGTGGCTTTCCCTGGCAAGGTAAAAGGCAAAGTGCGTTTAATTCAAAAAATCGCCGATGCTACAAAACTACGCCAGGGCGAAATTTTAGTAACCTCAATGACTGATCCGCGTTATATACCAGCCATGAAGCGAGCTGGGGCGATTGTTACTGATGAAGGTGGAGTGACTAGTCACGCTTCAATCGTAGCCCGGGAGTTGAAAGTTCCTTGCGTTATTGGTACAAAATTTGCTACCAGTAGTCTACAAAGCGGCGATCTCGTAGAAGTAGACGCGAACCAGGGAATTGTGCGAAGATTAGGAGCATGAGCTCTCCTAAAATACAAAAGCAAAGTATCAATTGGATGCTAGCTGAGGATATTCCAGATATTGATTTTGCTTTTTCGCAAATCTGGTTGTCATGTTTTACTAATGAGTTTGCAAAACCGAATGGACGAGCGTATCAACGAGTGGCTACTTATTACCAGGGCTACCATCTCTGGTTTTATTATGATCACGATGATGCGAAGACCGAGGGCGATCACATTGTTAATCGTTTTATTCAAGAGCCTGCCTTTGCCACACAAGTAAATAAAGAGATACTGCATCAAGCAGATCGCTTACGACGCTTTACTGAAAAGCTACCCGAGACGGGCTTAGAGAAGCAGAGTAATACTAAGTTGTGGCAATTATATACTGAGCATGATCGTTTGCACACGGAGTACTATCAGTGGTGTTGGATACCGGTTGCTGCAGATATGTTTCACAACAACCTCACTGATCGGATGAAGCAGTATTTAGCAACGCAAGGAGTACCTGAAGCAAAAGTAAATGAGGTGTTTGTCGCGCTCACTCATCCACGAAGCATTTCACTGATTCAGAAAGAACGTGAAGATTTTTTGCACATTGCTTTTGCCATACAAAAAAATGCCAAACAGAAAAAATTATTCGCTGATATATATTCTACTTTCTTAAATAAAGAAGCAGGACCCTATGGCTGGCAAACGCATACCGAAGAATTTGAGCATGGTCTAGAGCAGCGAGCTGACCAATTGATAGATGCGATAAGTCCGGAAATACTGAAACGTATACAAAAGCATTATGCGAGCTACTTCTATGTACCGAGGATGTGGATTGGTGAAACTGCGCATTTTACGTACTACCTAAAAGAGCTGGTGAAACTTATTGGTCAGAAGTCTGACATCGCCGCGTTGCTCAAAGAGGAAAAGAAGAAATTACAGACTGCAAATAGTTTGCGTGAACGCTACCTGCGACAATACCGAATTAGCGGAAAATGGAAAACGCTTTTCTTAGCCTTTGGTGATTTCATGGTAACAAAAATTTATCGTCGCTTTGCGCAGATATATGCACTTTATAAAATGGAATTTTTGCAAAAAGAAATTGCCCGGCGTCTCCACATTTCACTCAAAGAAATGCGCTTCATGTTGCCTAAAGAAGTTCATGCCGCCTTAACTCGTGGTCATTTATCTCGATCGATGCTGAAACAACGAGTGAAAGAATGCGTCTACATCAGTGAAAAGAATAGGGATACTATTCTCGTAGGCGCTGCAGCAAAGAGAATGAAGAAGCAGTTGCAGTCTATGAAGCACGAATCAAGTGAAGAGCTTCATGGTCAGACAGGTTGTGTAGGAAAAGCGACTGGACGAGTTAAGATTATTATTCGTCCAAAGGATATGGCAAAAATGCAACGCGGTGATATTCTTGTTTCGATTGCTACTGACCCGGACATTGTAGCAGCGATGAAAAAAGCTGCAGCGATTGTGACCGAGCAGGGTGGCGTAACTTCGCATGCAGCCATTGTTTCTCGGGAGCTAAAAATCCCCTGCGTCATTGGCACAAAGATTGCTACCAAAGTATTGAAAGACGGTGACCAAGTGGAGGTCGATGCAACGAAAGGAATTGTCCGTAAGTTATGACCATCCTACAAGGGCTAAAGAAAATAGACGCAGCTGGTCTACCTCATCCTGAGTGGCAATTTGTGCGTTCTTCAAAAGAGCTGCGTGGTATTCAAAACATTGATGCATATCGTGGCTGGACAATTCGCACTGTGGAAGTACGCGGTGGTCCGTGGAAAAACTTGTATGCGAATTGGGTGGCACCAAGTAAAGTTGCCGCCACTGTTGATCGTCTGCAGCGCGAGCACCCTCATCGCGCCTTGTTTGTTGTCTACCCTTCATGGAAATGGAAAAAAGGCGGCACAATTTTACTGGAGCGTGATCGCGTAGTTATTGAAGCAACTCGTGGCCCAATTGTGAACCTCATGCGCTATGGGAAAGTGACAGCTAGTTACACCTATCAAAAAGGTAAACTCACCCAAAGCATTGGGTTAAAAAAATTTCTTAGCCCTGCTGAAAAACAACGTATTCTCTTGGCGTGCCGTATGCCGAAGAAGGGATTAATACTAGAATGGGGCATTAGCACGCAAGGTAAGTTTATCTTTTACCGGGTGGAAGATATTCGCGAGGCAGCCCGATTACTTCTGGCGAAGTATGGGTAGTTTGCCAAGGTAAAAGGATTAGTTTAGTGTGAAGATAGACAAACGGTGGCACGAGGTGTCCTCATGTCTCGTCTTCGTCGTACCTACAACGCTGAAACAAGGGTGTATTTTGTCACCGCAAATACCCACCGACGGAAAAAGCTATTCTTGAATAAAGAACTCTCCAGGATTGTCGTTGAGACTCTGTTCTTCTTGCATAAGAAACATTGGATACGGCTGCTAGCCTACGTGGTGATGCCAGATCACATCCATGTGTTGTTTGAGATAATAGGGAAGAAGAATGTGTCGGAGGTGATGCATAGTATTAAAAGTTATACGACTCAACAAATGTATAAGTCTCGCCAAGGCCGAGACGCCGATATACCCCGCCAAGGCCGAGACGCCTTGGCTATGGGTAATAATAAACATATAGGCGGGGCGTCTCTGTCCCGCCGTCGCATGAAAAAGATATGGCAAGATTCTTTTTATGACCGCGTAGTAGATACTGACCAATATCTCCACCATCTCATTCATTATATCCACTACAATCCAGTACGTGCTAGCTTGGTAAAAGATCCAAAGGATTGGAATTGGTCTTCTTATCACGCATATGAGGAAAAAGGTTTTACATAAAGAAGACGCCGCACCTTGCTAGGTACGGCGTCAGACCGGTTCTGAGATCAACTCGCTAATGGCACTTCCTCCTTGGTGCGAGCGCGGGGCCACGCCGATTTGTCTTCGGGCTCGATCTTGGACGGGTAAGAAACCCGATCAATCAAACCGGCGAGCCGCATAGCCCGATCGTTCATTCCACAGAAGCGGGCCGATAGGATCACAAAGACGATGTATGCAGCGACTGAAACGCTGAAAGTGAGCAATGAATGCATGGAGACCTCCTTCGATGCGAAGGTGCAAAGTCGGTAGAACCCCGACAAATGCATACTACTCTATGTTTATTTGATCAGCAAGTGATTTTATCTTGAACTTGCTCGAAAGTCTTTTTTTTCGTACAGTTTAGTGAGCATGGAGCAACAAACACAATCGCGAGGGACTGGCACACAAGCGACTGAGCCTCGAAATCCAGAGGTGCAGCAACGTTTGTTGAGTCGTTTACGACGTCGGGCGCGTCAAAAAAAAGCCAATCCGCAAAACATACGACCTATTTTAGCAACCGGGACGCCTTTTAATGATGCGGCTAATCTAGGCACAGCGATTGCTGCAGATAGTCTTGGTCATGCTCAGGCTGATGTACAGGAATCACAAGACGAGGCACAAGTAAACTCACCCTCTCAAGCTTTTGCAGGGCAAGATGCAACACAAACTAGTGCGCAGCCTGCCAATTCTGTTTCAAGTAAACAGAGGCCTCAGCAATATAATCAGGCGGCACTAAAACGAGCAAGGAACGGAGAGGTCGCGAATAAAGCAGCGCAGCCTAGAACAACGACAAAAGATCCTTCTATAGGCCAGAGACTAGTAGATAAAGTTGGAGGTAAACTAGGCGATGAAATTACCCAACAGGAAAAGGCTTCCCAACCAACCACTCGCTTAGGTAAGGTAGCAGAACAAAGAGCCTTGAAGCGTGGGCTCGGTCAAGCCCGAGCCCGTGGAGTGGCCAGTGGTGCCGAGGCTCTCCTACGAGGAGAAGGTGTCCGAGGCGCTGCTGATGCAGCTGCAGTTGGGGCCTTAGCAGCAAAAAAATTCCAACAGTTTAAGAACATACTCTTAGTTGCCAAAGTTGGTAGCGGTATTACCGTGGTTGGTATCGTTATTACTATATTGATCTGGGGTGTTCAGTTAGTTATGGGACACATTTTGAAACGTGAGCGCTGGAAGATGGGGAAGGTTGAGCTATGGATTGCGGCGAGTATTTGGTCACTTGTGTTGGTGCTTGTGGCGCTACAATTATTTGGCTACGCGTACTTACTTTGGATTCTCAGTAATCCGCTTGGCGTTTTATTTGAGAATGTATTTGGATCTTAAGAAAAGGAAGACACCCGATTACGTAAAGCAATCGGGTGTTTTGTGGTCGCGGCTAGCCGCAGGCTCCGACCGGCGTCGTAGCGGACTCGGTGACTCCGGGGTAGGTCCTCAGGTCGACCCAGCGAGGTTCCGAGTTGATGACCGTGCTCAGTATCCCGCTACCAGGCGTCGTTTCGATGGCGCGGTCGAGCATCAGGAAGCTGCAGGTCTGAACATGACCCGCCCTGGGTCCAAGGTAGGCAGTCAAGGCGGTTCCGAGTAGCTCAGTCATCTTTGCCACCAGTTGGTGGAAGGTCTTGACCGGGATCCTATCCTGCCTTACTTCGAGTAGGGTGAGTCGGATCCCGAGAGGCGTCTCAGGGACACAGCCCAGTGCTCGTACCGGCTCCTCGATCATGAACTCGGCTGGCCCCACCGTCTGTTCAGGAAAGAGCGTGCCGACGATCTCATGGAAGAGCTTGTTGGCGAACGCAGGGGATTTGAGAACTCGATGAATGACGTCGACGTCGACATCATTCGTCACGGTGATTTGGAGTCGCATGTGTTTCCCTCACTGGTTGGATTCAATTTCCAATGAGCTAGACTCTCAAGTGCTAGCAGTAGCGGGCCCAGATTAGCAAGAATGAGGTATTGGGTCAATGTAAAAGAAAGACACCCTATCAGGAAGTGATGGGTGTCGTAGTGGACAGTCATAGAAGTCCGGGGTCTATGCCATAGGCACGGATCGGCTTGGGAGGATCGGCGAAGCAAATGATTTCATCTTCAGGAATTTCCACAATGTGTGTGGTGACTCCATGAAGTGTGTGGGCTGATTTTGGAACGACCCATTGGATCGGGACTGATGAGAGAGATGCTTCATCGATCCAGAGAATCGCGTCACCCTGTCCTGATGACAGTTCCCCGACGATCAGGCCATGGGTGGTCATGACTCCCAATCGGGAGAGTCTGTCAGTAAAACTCCAAGGATCCTGAGAGCTGAATCCTATCTCATATTCAGTGAGGGAAATTCCGAAGCCAGACATGTCTGATACCTCCTACTTGTTATCTGCAAGGTACATTATGTGATCGAGGCCATCATACACGAACATGTGTTTTTTTCAAGTCTTCATAAGCTCCGCCAAGGCCGAGACGCCTTGGCTATGGGGTAATAATAAGCACATAGGAGGGGCGTCTCTGTCCCGCCGTGGTAAAAGAAAAAAGCCGCAGACTGGAGAAGTCTACGGCTTCGGGTGCCCGGGTGAAGACGCTGAGCGTCTCAGGGCGAAAGAGCGGGAAAGCTACTCGACTCCTTCGGGGCAGCGCCAGACCTCGGAGGAGGTGATCACTATCCCGAGGTTTCTGATGTCCACCTCGATTTCGTAGGTGATACCGTCAGCCGGGCCGAGACGCGGAGTGGCGGAAGGATCGAGGGCGGCGAGTTCAGCGCAGGGGCTGTGGCTGGCCACTAAGAACCGGACTCCATCACCGACCGGTGATCCGTCTTCAGCAGCACGCATGGCTGCATAGGTTGTCCACTTCTCCAGCGTGCCAAGGAAGCGTCCAAGGATGGCGAGGGCGGGTGGCCAGGAGGAGGTCCAAAGAGCGGCAGTCTCAGCAGCGCCGCTGGCTACGAGACTCTTGATCTGGTCTTGGGCGGTCTGGATAGGCCACTTTTGATTCAGTGCCCAAACCACGCCGAAGCCCTCTTCTGCTCGAGGGGTCAAGGAGCCGGCCCCCTCCAGGGTAGAAAGGATAGTCTCGGCGGTCTGGTAAGTGCGGGTCATCCCTGTGTGGAAGGCCAAGAGATAGCGCGTTCCAGCCAGGTTGGCCTCAGCCGAGGCAGAGACCTGCCTGGTTCCGAGGGCGGTGAGTTGATCTCCCTCCCTCTCCCCGTGTCGCATACAGTCGAAGTATACCCGGATCAAGTCGCACATGACGCCCCTCCTCTGATAGGGTTGCGTGAGTTCTTGTTGACGACTTTCCGTCAACGGTGTCAAAAAACGGTGTCAGATTATGACTGAGCATTCTACCCTAAAATACGAAAATTGTCAATGCGTAAGGTAAAAGAAAAAAACTGCCAAGGCCGGGACGCCTTGGCTATTGGGTAATAATAAACACATAGGTGGGACTTCTCTGCCTCGCCGTGGTAAAAGAAAAAGCAGTACTGTATCCCTACAATACTGCCTCATCTCCTAGCGTAGCACTTGTTGGACAAATCCCTGTCCCTCCGTTTGAGACTCGATCAAGATGACGATGTCATCTCCATTTTTCTTCCTGTTGATCAGCGAGCGACCGTTTGTGTCCAGTCGTTCGTTTGGCCCTTTTGAGACAAGGGCGCAGACGCTTGCTGTTTCGCGAATCACTTGATAGTGTTGGCCCCAGAAGTCGGTTTCATCGCCTTCGATCCTGCTCGGCCATTCGCCCGTTGCCTCCTTCACTTTGATGATATGACTGGCGATGTTGCCGATGCGATGTACCTCATTTCGACTCTCATGCCAGTCCACGGTAATGTGGACGAAGAAACAGAAAGCGCCGAGCACGAGTCCCAAGCCACTCAAAAAGCCTAGTGCCAAAAAGAAACGTCGCATACTCCCTCCAAGGTTGCGAGTGCTGTAAGGTGCGGAAAGACAAGACTACTGAGCAGTTTCAGTGCGAGACTGAGACTTGTCACTAATCTCATCAAAGAGCGATAGGTATTTTTCATAATACCCTTCGCTGGAAAAAAGTAAACTACGCTGGTAATTGTATTCACCCATGCGTTGAAGCTCGGCATTATTCCAAAGCTCGCGGACTGCTTCGGTAATAGAGCCGGAATCATTCGGTGGTACTAAGCGCCCACCGTCGTTTTTATGCACGAGTTCAGGGATGGCGCCTAGGCGTGAGGCAATGACCGGCTTCTGAAATCGAAATGCTTCAATTAAACTCATGGGCTGGTTTTCATACCAACGAGAAGGGAACACAATGAGACGGGCGCCGGCAATTAATTTGTCTAGAGCTTTACCATTCTGATGTCCAACAAAGCTAATCTGATGACCAGCAACACTAGCAGCTTGTTGGCGCAGCTTTAATTCCTCCGGTCCGGTACCGGCAATCTTCAGGGGGATGTCTTTGAGTTCGCGCCAGGCGTCGATGAGCACATCTACACCTTTTTCTTTTGCTAAGCGGCCGAAGAAAAGCGCATAGCCTTTCTCTTGCGAGCTTGGCAAGTCGCGCTGAGGCATAAAGTTTGCTAGCACTTCAACTCTTTTAGCTTGCACGCCATACTCACGCACTTTGTCAGCCATGAATTGGCTTGGTGCGATAAACACATCAACATACTTTTCATACACCCGCAGCGTTTTGTGGAGATACATTTCTAAAGCGCAAAGTAATGAGGCAGCAAAGGAGTGTTTAATTTCCCGATGTGGGATGAGCTTCCAATATTTATTCGGTTTAGTAGCTTCACTCACTTTACCATCGGCATATAGTAAGTAGTTTGGCGCAATGAATTTGAAGTCATGCAAAGTCATGACGACCGGTATGCCGCGCTTCTTTGCTTCACGTAATATTGAAGGCGAGATTTGATGATAGATATTGTGTACGTGCACAAGATCAGGTTGACGTCGATCAAGCAGTTCACCGAATTTACGCGCTGCCTCAAATGACCACAACATTCGTCCGGCAGCTCGCAACTTTTCACTAAAGCTACGTGGATGCTCAAAGTTGACCTGTGAGACAAAGAGGTCGCTATCAGGCCAGAGCAGATTCTCAGGATGACGCATAGCAAAGACCGACACCTCATGGCCATGGGCTTGCAGCACTTTAATCAGGTCGAGCATATGTCGCTCAGCCCCACCGCGGGGATAAGCGAATTTATTGACTTGGACGATTTTCATAGTCGGAGGTTTTTTCGTGCAGGACAAAAAGCAAAGCCGGGAAAAGCCAGAGATAGACACCCAGGGTACGTACTTCAAAGTGAGTACCAAGTGCGCCCTCAAAAGCAGCAGCCAAGATTGCACCAATCAAGCCAAGCGCAAATCCGGCAATCATCTTATCTTCACTTTGTCGATAGACGCGCCAGGAATAGCGAATGATGCTGAGGAAGAGCGCCATATAAAGGAGGACGCCGACTGCGCCTGTTTCACCGAGTAAGGCCAGCCAGTTGTTATCAATTTGTCCGGTATAGCCATAGATACCAAAAGGGATACCTAGTTGATCGTAGACGGTAGTGTTAGCAAGTGCAGCAGCCGCTCCACCTCCGTATTGACCAGGCCCAAAGCCAAAGACCGGGGCAGCTGGGAACACCTTTGTAGCAGTTTCAATAATAAAGAAGACGCGTCCCTGACCATAGTATTCACTGCGCCAGCGTTCATAGGAAAAAGCCTCATACAAGCGATCAACAATCGGCATGTTCGGTTGGTCAATTAGGTCGTCAACAACTAGCGAGGTAAAGAATGGGTAGAGTGCAACAAAAGCGATGAGTAAAAATCCCGCAATCATGACTCGTTTGTCGCGTTTCAAAAAGACACTTATCACCCCAAAACCCAGAGCAAAACCAAACCAGGAGGCACGTGAATATGTTAAGGCGAGTGCGGCAATTCCAAGCATGAGTATGGCTAACAACTTACGCTTAGTTTGCAGTTTGGGATGCTCGTACAATAAGCCAACTACTAAGAGGAGTACAAAAGAGAGAAAAGTGCCTAGTTGGTCATAGCGTCCCATGGTGGCAGTAATACGCTGTCCACCTTCCCAATATTGATCAGTTCCTGGGGTAAGTAAAATTGAGCCAAAGAGTCGTTCTTCGCTTGGGATAAGTATATTATCAGCTGGGGCGCCGATGAGTGATTGACCTAATCCAATAAGTGATTGCAGTGCGGCGATACCGATTATCATCCAGAGAATAGTTTTTGCAAAGCGCTTGGAAAGAGGTAGATTCACTACAGCTAAGCCAAGTAGCATGAAGCGGATAATCTGACGGGTTCCTAAAATAGCCGTGGCTACAGGAACGGAGTTCATAAAAATACTTATGATGATGCTGCCGAAGAAAAAGACTAGCCACCAAGAGTTTGGACCTAGCGAGAAGTGAGTACGGGAGCGCAGACGATAGACAAGCGCGGCAAAAACCAGGAGGTAGATGAGTAATTCGGATGCGTACCGGATGTACACATACAGGTCATCAGAAACGTACTTGAGTACAAAAGGTTCAAAAGGAATATAGGCAGCTAAAAGAAAGACCAGCCAATGTGGTCGGAATAAGGCAAGCCAGAAAGCAATGCCACCAAGCAGCAAAGCAAAGGCCAGTCCGTTTGCGCTGGCAGCGCTCAGGAGTATGCCCAATCCACCAAGCGTGGCGATGCTGATAAAAAGCGTCTTGGGTTGGGTATTGATCCAGTGTTGTAGACGAGGAAATATGGTTTCCATAAAACAGACGAGCATACATGAAAGAGGCCTTTTTGTCAACCCTGTCCTTCGCTAGACACTGGCAATCTTATGAAAAAGGAAAACGCCTGACACTAGTAAGTATCAGGCGTTGGAGCTCAGTTATTCGCGGCGCTACCCGGCTTCCCTTTGTAGTCATTGAGGGGAAGACGGAAAGGCGTGAAGAAGTTGAGGGTAGTTGCCCGAAGCGTCGAGTTTGGATGATGCTTGATCGGTTGATCACGGCGCACCCATCGGAACGGAAAGGCGGAGTGGAAGTGCAGTAGCGGTAGTGTGCCGTTGGTACTTCTCGATCCGGCGCAGAGAATAGCGCCGTCTGAAAGAAGTTCACGACAATCGTATTGGACCAGGAGATGCATGCACTCCACAATCGTGAGAGGAACAGCGCCCCGTGGTAGCGTGTGCAGAACGTCGGCCGGACTCACTCCCGCAGACGTGGTGCCAAAGGCAAGCCAGATCCAGTACGGAGACAGCTCGTCCGACGCTACCAGGATATCAAGTTCATTGCAGGCAATGACCAAGGCCGGATGCCGGACGGTGTCTCTAGCGAGAACTCGCTGTATTGCCTGGTAGCTATATCCGGGATCGACATAGACCAGGTAGATCTGATATGCGCCAGCCGGGACATCTTCCGGAATCGGCATGATGCCTTTGACGTGATCCAGCTCGCGTGGCAGATTCGGTGGATTTCCGCGGACAGGCACTTGCCGATCTTCCGCAACTGAGCGGGGCAGGTATAGCTCCGGTCCTCCAGGGACCTGGGTTTGTCCATGTGAGTTGAGAATCGCTGAAAGCCGATCTTGTGTACCGAAGTACTCTTCTTCGCCCTTCAGGGAAGGCATGGTACCAGCAGCAAAGGACGTGCGTGCCATAGTGACTCCTTCGAGAGGCGGGATAGAAAAGAGCAAAGGGGATTTTGTTTTACCACACGTGCGCTGAAAGTCAATTATGTATTGGAATAATTGACCAGAAGGCTATTTCCAGATACCCTGAGTACGCATAAGGAGCGCCTATGAGTTTAGCTGGACAAGTTGGACGCAATACGATTTTGCAGTTTATTGGCAAGGTGATTGGCACTGCCCTCGGTTTCATTACCGTGGTTCTTATGCTGCGTTACCTCAGTCCTGGTGAGTATGGATATTACACGACAGTAATTGCCTATCTTGGCTTTTTCTCCGTTGTAGCGGACCTTGGCTTGTACTTAATTTTGGTGAGAGAGATTTCTAAGCCAGAGGCAAATGCTGAGCACGCGATAGGGAATATTCTCGGTGTCCGAATTTTTGCAGCAGTGCTTTTGTTAGGCATTGGCCTACTTATCGCCTTCCTCCTTCCTTATGGTCCACTGGTTCGCCAAGGTATGGTGGTCGGAGTATTTTCCTTTTTCTTCATTGCCATGAATCAGTTGCTGGTTGGCATTTTTCAAAAGCATCTGGCCATGCGCTGGGTGGTCTTAGGGGAGGTGGCCGGCCGCGTCGTATTACTGGGTGGAGTTATGGGAGTCATTGCATTGCAGATGGGTCTGTTGGCCATCATTGCTGCGGTGGTATTGGGTAGTGCCACAAATTTCTTTATCTCTTTTGCCGCAGCATTAAAGTATGAGCCAATTCGACTCCGTTTTGATTGGCCGTACTGGGGCTACATATTGAAAGAGACGGCTCCCTTAGCACTCTCGGTAGTATTAAACCTTTTATACTTCCGGCTCGATACCATTTTCCTTTCGCTCATGAAGCCGGCTGAAGATGTGGGCTTATACGGAGCAGCCTATAAGGTGCTGGAAATTCTCATCACCTTCCCCAACATGTTTGTTGGCTTACTCCTACCAGTGTTAACTGCGACAGCTTTTGTGCAACGCGAACGCTTCATTCATGTGTTCCAGCGTTCTTTTGATGCACTACTCATGGCAACGATTCCTCTAATCATCGGCGGCTTTTTAATTGCCGGGCCTCTCATTGCTTTCATCAGTGGCAGTGAGGAGTACGCCGCGGCCGGCCCAATCTTCCAGGTGCTTATTTTTGCTGTTGGTTTCCTCTTCCTTGGTAGTTTATCTGGACACACTATCGTGGCAATTAATGCCCAGCGTAAAATGGTTTGGGCGTATCTCGTGGTGGCAGCCCTTGGGCTAATCAGTTACGTTGTGCTCATTCCTCCTTTTTCATATTATGGTGCGGCAGTGGGAACCGTGTTAACCGAATTCACTATCATGTTTGTTGGTTACTGGTTGATTCGTCGTCGAGTTGGTTTCCAGCTTCATTTCAAGTACGCGTTACGTGCCCTGGCGGCGAGTATACCTATGGCCGCAGTGATTTGGTTAACTTCGAGCATGCACGTTTTGGTGCAGGTGGCTTTTGCGTTTGGTGTGTACGCCGCAGCCCTCTATTTAGTGAAGGGCTTTGATGCGCAATTGATTCGCGAGTTACTGCCTAGTCGCTTCGGTGGATCAGAGAGTGGAGGGCCCGATGTCTAACACGCCAAAGGTCTCAGTTATCATTCCAACCTTGAATCGTCCAGAAATCGTCCTTGCCTTGGTAAAGGATCTCTTACAAGAGGATTATCCGGATTATGAAATTGTGGTAGTTGATTCAAGCGCAGTGGTAAATACAGCCCTACAGTCGATGGTGGCTGAACATCCAAAGAAAGTACAGTATCATCACGTTGAAGCAAAAGGGACTTGTCACTCACGGAATGTTGGAGTAGAGCATGCAAACGGTTCGATTTTTCTTTTCCTCGATGATGATACTGAGGTTCGTGACCCGCTCCTGCTCCAGAAGCACGTGGTAAATTATGCTGATCCAGAGATAGGTGGAGTTGGCGGTCGAGTCGAAGATAGAAATACTCAGCTGAATAAAGAGCAAAGCGGTCGAGCGTGTTGGGTCGATGAGACCGGTCGGGTATACGCAAATGCAACAGGACATGAACGGGTGGAAATTAACGCGCCTCGTGGTGGGCACATGTCTTTTCGGGCTGAGGCGGTACATCAGGCCGGTGGTTTTGATACGCAGTTTGTAGGGAATGCAATGCGGGAAGAGACGGATTTTTCTCTCCGCGTGGTGAAGGCTGGCTGGAAGCTTGTCTTTGATCCGACCGTGACTGTGGTGCACCTGGCCTATCATAGTGGTGGCAGTCGCAATGCCCAGCGCCGACAATGGTATGAAGATTTTTTTGCCAACGAATTTTATTTCATGCTGAAGCATTTTTCTCGCTGGCAGCTCCCACATTTTTTCTTGCGTAAGCTACGGGCAATCCTTTCTTGCATGTTTTACTATGGAAAAGGGCATCCTGACTGGTTACTGACGCCGTATTGGGGATTTCGGGCTGGCCTCCGTCGATATGGTATGCTAAAGCATAAGCATGAAAATCCTCCCCACCACATGGCCTAGTTGGCTGCTCGGTAGTATTCTGACCCTATTTGGCGCTGCTGCTGTCGCAAAATTTGGCATACTCGGCTTTAGCAGCATTATCGGCTTATGTATCTTTTTAGTGCTAGTGTACCTAACGGTGCGTTCACCGCGCTTTGGTTTGTTGGCGGTGGTTTTTCTCCTGCCTTTTGAGCGGGTAGGGTCAGTTGATATTGCTGGATTTACCCTACGTTCCAGTCAGGTATTTGGAGGGCTAACTTTAGTAGCTTGGTTGCTCCTCCTTCTTACACGTAAGCGATGGAGTTTCCGACCTAATCCAACTTTTTGGTTAGGAGTCCTCTTCTTACTCATTGCGCTGGTGTCGATTAGTCAGGCAGAGAATGCTTTCCGAGCAACAACGGTTTGGGTCTTTGTTGCCTTTACTGTTATTGTGAGTTGGTTAGTACCGCAGCTTATCCGGGGACGCAATGATTTGGATAAGCTCATTACTATCCTTTTCGTGAGCACTAGCATCATCGGTGTATTTGGGCTTTATCAGTTCATGGGAGATTTAGTTGGCCTACCTCCTTCTCTGACCGGCTTACGTGATCTCTACACCAGCGACGTATTTGGTTTCCCACGCATTCAATCGACTTTTCTCGAGCCACTTTACTACGCAAACTTTTTGTTGATCCCATTGAGTCTTGCGCTAGTTTTTGTGCTTTCAGGTAAGGGCAAGCAATCGCGTCTCTTCCTGGTCGCCTTTATACTGTTACTGGGTGTGAACTTTGTGCTGACTCTTTCTCGTGGCGCCTACATCTCCTTTGCGGTCATGCTCATGATTTTAGCTTTAGTGTATTGGAAAAAGGTATTTACTCCGCATTGGATTGTGCTCGGGGTAGTTGTTGCTTTGATTGTTGGATGGGGAGCAGTGCAGTTCCTCGGTCTCAGCGGTGATACTCAGGAGTCGGTTGATACCTTTACTAAACAGGCGACGGATATTTTTAGTGGCGCTTCTTACTTTGATCGTGCCGAGACCTTTACCCAAGCGTGGGATTTGTTCCAGGCCCATCCTTATCTTGGCGTAGGAGTTGGTAACTTTGGCCCAGCTGTGGCTGATATTGCACTGGTCCAGCCGCCCAATGGTTGGTTGATTGTGAATAATGAGTTTCTGGAGCTTTTGGCTGAGACGGGCCTCCTTGGCTTCTTTGCCTATCTCTCCTTGTTGGTTGTGCTGTTCTGGCGATCAATCAAAGCGATTCGATATAGTCGCGATCCATATCTGCGTGCGGTGATGTTTGCTCTCCTTCTTGCTTTTATTGGTATACTTATTCAGTACAACACTTTCTCCATTCTCTTCATCATGCATATCTGGTTCCTCTTTGGTTTGATGGTAGCGGTGCAGAATATTAGCCTACAAAAACAGTCATGACCCCCGTCCTTGTTGCGACAAGTTTAATCCTCTATACCACTGCAGTATTTTACAAACGCTCCTGGGGGGTTATTTTCATTCTGATGTTTCTGCCGTCTTACCTTATTCGTTTTTCGCTGGTGGGCGTACCAACTACCTTGTTAGAATTTTTCCTCGTCATCCTCTTCATTGCCTGGGGCTGGGAAATGTTACGACGGGAACGAAGCATATGGAAAGTCTATAGAGCGATACGAAAAGGCCTACCTGGTAATTTTTTTGGCTTGGCGCTTTTTTGGATAATTGCCGGCCTCCTTGCCACGTTTTGGTCAGCCGATTCAATTGCCGGTTTAGGGTTATGGCGCGCATATATTCTTGAGCCAGTGCTTTTTGCGATTGTTTTTTACTTTACTCTAGGTCAGGAACCGGGCTTGAAGCTCTGGTCAATTCGCGTGCTTGGTATTGGTGTAATACTTATTGGTCTGGTAAGTATCTTTCAACTCGCCACACTTATTCCTTCCCCATTGCCCTGGAGTCAAGAAATCCCGCCGCGTTTCTCATCAGTATTTGATTTCCCAAATGCGGTTGGTTTACTTGTCGCTCCGATCGTTGCCCTGTACTTTGGTTTACTTGCCCAGCTCGGCAGTCTAGCGCGCCATGAACGCTATTTCCGTTGGGCCGTACTTTTTTTCGGACTCATCGCTATTACATTAGCAGTATCCGAAGGTGCCTTGTTGGGAATTGCCATGGCGCTGGTCTTATGGGCCCTCTTGAGCAAGCAGAGGAAGAAGTGGGTAGCTGTTGGCCTGATTCTCCTCGCCCTCATCTTTGCGATACCGCAAACCCGCGATTACGCCATAAGCCGTTTAACCTTTAGTGATACCTCAGACGATGTGCGTTTGCGTTTATGGCAAGGCACTTGGGACATGCTCCGGGCAAATCCAATTACCGGTGCAGGCATGGCTGGATTCCCGGCTCTCTACGATGTGTATCGGGACGCTGCACACGTGGAGTTGCTGCAGTATCCGCATAATGTGGTGTTGAACTTCTGGTCTGAAATGGGCGCGCTTGGTTTGTTGCTTTTTCTTCTTCTCATCCTTCGCTACTATCGCAATGTCATTACTGCCTATCGCGTTGCCCAGGGTCAGGAAAAAGCTTTTGCCCTTGCCTTGCTTCTTGCCATGACTGCTTTACTAGGTCATGGCCTGGTTGATGTGCCGTATTTTAAAAACGATTTGGCCATTTTATTTTGGACATTATTAGTGTTTGGTGAATATTGCTATATAAAAAGAGCCCCACAGTAGTTCGAGGAAAGAAAAAACACCCCCTAGGGAGATTTGGGGGTGCTTTGGGTTGCGGAGCGGCGTGACCAGGTGCCTTGCTCGCGGAAACCGCAAGGGCAGTGGGCAACGATGTCGCCCTTGTCGAGTCGATGCAGCTCCAAGGTGTTTTCGTCGCAGTCAGGACAGCGATCCTTGTGCACGTGGCATGCAGGATCCTCGAAGCGATCCTCAGCTCGTCTGGCCACATCATGGCCAATCTTGTTGCGGAGCGGTGCATTGATAATCATGCGAATCTCCTCTTTGGTGGAAAGAACGGCATCGCATCGTAACCTAGTCTGGAAAATTTGTAAAGAGACTAGATACCGTTTGCGTTGAAGCATAAATCGCGCAATACTACAGAGTAATGAGTATTTATCTCTTTTTAAGCGTCGTCTTTTTGTTCACTCTCCTGGTAGGGAGGTTGATTGAGCGAGTGAAAGTGCCGTGGGTCTTTGCCGCGCTGATACTTGGAACAATACTCGCCATAGGAAATCCTTTTTCCACTATTACCAACGGAGAAACTTTTTCCTTCCTGGCTCAATTAGGTATGTACCTCCTACTCTTCATCATTGGTTTTGAGGTGGATGTACAAGACATGCGGAAGAAAGGAGCGTTTTTAGCAAGCTCGGCTTTTGTCATTATTCTCTTTGAGGCATTATTGGGCAGCATATTAGTGCATACCCTTTTTCAGGTTTCATGGGATATCGCTATCTTGGTTGGTCTGTCTTTTGCCACAGTCGGCGAGGCAATCCTAGTGCCAATACTTGATGCCTCTAAGCTTATTCGTACGCCAGTCGGGCAGGCGATTATTGGTATAGGAACCCTAGATGACATCGTTGAAATTATCAGTCTCATTTTCGTATCTTTATTACTTGGTACGAGTGCGGTAAATATCTCCGTCCACGTTGCTGTTGTTTTCCTTGGTCTCCTAGGTTTATTTGGATTGACCGCACTTTTTTCTTACTTGCGAGCAGAGCGCCAGCGGTTCGCGTTTTCTCAGGTGGAAACCCTTTTTCTCATGACCATGTTTGGTCTTTTCCTTTTCTTGGCAGTTGGTTCTTTTGCCGAGGCGACTGCGCTAGGTGCTTTGCTGGCCGGTGTGGCCCTACGTAATTTTATCCCAACTGCACGCTTGAAGTTTATTGAAACTGATTTGCGCACCATCGCCTATGGCTTCTTTGCTCCAATCTTTTTTGTGTGGGTTGGCGCATCTCTAGATTTGCAATACGTTGGTGGACATCTCTGGCAAATTGCTGCGCTTATAGTAGTGGCTGGTCTGGCTAAGCTCCTGGCGAGTATTGTTATGGGCAAGAAGGAGTTTGGTGGACGGGGGGCTATTTTACTCGGTATAGGACTATCTGTTCGTTTCAGCACCAGCATTATTATTGTGAAGCTACTCTTTGATAACGGCCTGATTGATGTTGGACTTTATTCGGTGATTATAGCTTCGACTATTTGTTTCACTTTGCTTATTCCATTTCTTTTTGCGCAGCTTTCTGCACGATGGCGAAATCAACTCAAGACAAAATAGACGAAACAAAAGGCCTGAGTTCACAGCAAGTTCGGGCGCAGCGTGCTCGTTATGGTGAGAATACGCTGGCAGTCGGTAAACGGGTGAGCCCTGTGCAAATTTTTTTCCGCCAGTTTACTTCACCACTGGTGGTCGTGCTTTTGATTGCTGCACTTATTTCAGGGGCCCTATCTTTCTCTCCTGGTCATAGCGATATACGACTTGATGCTATTCTCATCGTTATTATCGTAATTATTTCCGGCGTGGCTGGTTTTATTCAGGAGTATAAGTCAGAGCAATCAGTTCAAGCGCTACGAAAAATTGCCGCACCTGAGGCTCGCGTTATCCGAGATGGAGTGGAGCGAGTTATTAGCGCAGATCGAATCGTGCCCGGCGATATCGTGGTACTCCAGGAGGGTGATAATGTTCCGGCTGACATGACGCTGCTAAAAAGTCAGGAGCTCATGGTAAATGAATCCATGCTGACCGGCGAATCGGCCGCAGTGGCTCGTTATCAGCAGCATGAAGTCGCTATGGGTACTTTTGTGACATCTGGTAACGCTATTGGTCGAGTAGAGCGAATTGGTATGAAAACTCGGATGGGTGAAATTGCTGAGCGATTGAATGTGCTGGAGGATGGTAATTCACCTTTCCATCAAGAGATTGATCAATTCTCCCGACGGGCCGTCCGCTTCGTGCTTATCCTCCTAGTGCTTTTTGCACTCATAAGCTTATTAAAATATGACGTACTTGATGCTATCTTCATTGCTATCTCCTTAGCAGTAGCGGCAATACCGGAGGGTTTACCCGCAGTGCTCACCTTAGTGATGACTATGGGTGCTCGTGATATGGCACAGCATAAGGCGCTCATTCGTCGTTTATCAGCTGTTGAATCAATTGGGGCTGTTTCGGTCATAGGTACGGATAAAACAGGCACACTGACAAAGAATGAAATGTCAGTAACTGCGCTTGCAACGGTGCATGGAATTTTTGATGCCGACGCAGCAGATCAAAAAAATATTCCCGAGCTACTTACTGGCATGCTGATAAATAACAACGCACGAAAAGGGAAGAATCGAGACGGTCAAGAAGCTTACCTCGGTGATCAAATTGAAATAGCGCTACTCAAATTCGCTGAGCGTTTTCCGGCATCTCGCGAGCGCATTCAAAAATCCTTGAAGCGAGTACATGAGATTCCTTTCACCTCAGATCGAATGATGATGAGTATTATTGCGCGCGCGAAGCAAGATAAGCAGCTTCTCGTATATACCAAAGGCGCTCCCGAACAAATCTTACAGCGCTGCACTCAAGTTTTGCTTGGAGATAAAGTGCAAAAAATTAGCGCTGCCCAGCGTAAAATAATTACCCAGCAGATTACGCAACTTTCCAGTCAAGGTTTACGCATGTTGGGCTTTGCGCGAGCTAGTGCAAAGGATGCGAACAAAGCTGAAGAGAAGAATATGACTTGGGTGGGACTAGTGGCGGTCATTGATCCTCCGCGAGAAGAGGTGAAGGATGCAGTTGCACAATGTAGACAGGCGGGAATTCGCGTGGTGATGATTACCGGAGATAGCGCCTTGACTGCTCAGGCAATTGCCCAGAGAGTACAACTCACTAGTAATGGAGCTATTGAGGGTGCGCAACTGGACAGCATGTCCGATGCTCAGCTTCGTAGGGCACTGCAAGGTGGGGTAAACATTTTTGCCCGTACCTCGCCGTTGCAAAAAATTCGCATTATGGAAGCGCTTCAAAAGGATGGCAATGTGGCCATGACTGGCGATGGAGTAAATGATGCCCTGGCGTTGAAAAGAGCTGACGTAGGTATTGCAATGGGTAAAAGCGGAACTGCAGTGGCACGTGAGGCAAGCGATATTATATTACTAGATGACAACTTTGTTACGATTCAATCAGCCGTACGAGAAGGTCGCCGCATTTTTGAAAACATCCAGAAGTTTATTAATTATCTCCTTACCTCAAACGTGGCAGAGATCGCCGTACTCTTTATCGCTGCAGTTGCTTTGCCTTTTTCTGAGCCGATTCTTCTACCAGTGCACATTCTCTGGATTAATTTGCTCACCGATGGCTTACCGGCGATTGCGCTGGGCGTCGATCCTGCCCGCAGCGATATTATGAAAGATCCGCCTCGCCGTGCTTCCTCAATTCTCACCCGTCAGCTGTGGTGGTTAGTGGCAGTGATAGGAACTAAGAAAACGATTATTTTACTCGCAACATTCCTAATCACTTTGCCGCTTGGTTTTGACACCGCTCGCACCACTCTCTTTACCGGCTTCGTGCTCTATGAGTTTGTTCGGATTGGGACGATCCGCTCACAGGAAAAATTAGGTTGGTTTTCAAATCCTTGGTTAGTATTGGCACTCGGTGCTTCAGTGCTTCTCCAGTTACTACTCATTTACACACCTCTTCGAGACGCCTTCCATCTCGTTGCGCTAGGATTTACCCCATGGTTAGTATTGATCGCTGGGGTGAGTATCGGGTACATCAGCGCGATTGGACTTTCTCGTTTAGTCCTGCGCTATGTGCGTGAAGAGTAAGGCGACTGGACAAAAAGTTCGATAATTAGTAATCATACAGTGGGCAGCAAAACATAGGAGGCTTATCATGCGTTGCCTTTCGTACGTGATCGCTCTTTTGACAATGGTTATCACCTCTACAATGTCGGCTTTTGGTCAGACGCTAGTTTGGGAATTGCCTGATCCTGCATCACGGTATTGGTCTATTGCTTATGTAGATCTAGAATTTGGCCCGGAGTTTATACTCGCCAGAGATATCTTGCAGGTATACAAACCGGGTAATTCGACTCCGATTTTCTCCTATGATAGCTCGTCGGGAGAAATATTCGTCTGTTACGGAATTAGCAACTTCGACACTGATCAAGAAGTAGAGTTTTTGGTCGGTGTTATTGCTACGGATGCGGGAGGTGGTTATACAGGGGTTGAAGTGGTTGAGTTTCCTAGTGGGATTCTCGAAGCCTCCTTTTATCCATCCGATTCAGATTTCTCGTATGGCTCAAGAGCAGATCTCATCGCAGATGTTAATATGGACGGTGTGTTGGATATTCCAGTGATCAGCACAACGTCTACTGCAAATCCTGTTGGAGTATATTACTACTCCCTTGGAGTGATTTCCGGGGTACAAGAACTTCCGGATTTTAGTTCTATTGGATCCGAGCTACAAGTGAAGGAGAATCCGATCGATAGAGTAATAGCGATAGAGTATTCGCTTTCCGAATCTCAAGAAGTTGAGCTCAGTCTCGTGACCGTCTTAGGGAGGGTTGTAGAACAAAGGCGCTTAGGCCCCCAGGGTGTTGGTGGACATCAATATAGCTTCTATACCTCCAATCTTCCCTCTGGCATCTACTTTGTTTCTTTGAGAGCAGGCGATGCTACCAGAAAGCAAAAAATAACTATTGTCCGCTGATTCTAAGAGGGGGCGATCAAAAACTATGACTGCCTCCTCACTCTGCTTACTCTGGACAAAATCGTTAAAATACGTTATACTATGTAGGTAAGTGAGGTTCTCACTGACTCTACTCCTCAGTTTGCTACTGAGGTTTTTTGTTCCCAAAACAAACATACATGACAAAAAAGTATTTCCGCCGTATTGGCATTTTGAGTCTTAGCTTAGCATCCTTGCTAGGTGTCTTTGCTATTGTCATGCCAATGATAGGTCGGGCTGAGCAGAGCGCTGTAGCAATTACTTCACGCACACTGGATGTGCAGGTGCAAGCTGGCTTTACGTCTCCTGTTGTTAATCCGGGCGTTACTTTCAATGCTATCGCGGCAACCTGGTCAGGCACAGAGGAGAGTGAGCTTAAGGTACGCTTCCGTAGTCATGGCCAATGGAGTGATTGGATACCCATTACAAGTGATGAAGATGCGGGAGCGAAGCTTAATGGAGACGCTCGGCACTATTCCAATTTACTTGATGTTCTTCCGGCTGATCGAGTGCAGTATACGGTAAACACTACGCAAGCCCTGCCAAGCTCGGTGCAGTTTTTCTTCATTGATACGATACAGGAACCAAGCTGGTATGAATCGCTTTTTCAATGGCTGGTACCTCACACTGAGGCTCAGGACCTCGATGTAATCAGTCGTAGCGAATGGGGAGCTGATGAATCACTACGTTTCAATAATGGACAAGAGGAATGGCCACCAGAATACGAGGCACCAAAGGCGTTTATTCTCCATCACACCGCAGGCTCAAACGGTCAGCCTGATTTAGAGCAAGCGAAAGCAGTGATTCGCAGTATTTACTATTACCATACTGTTATTCGAGGTTGGGGCGACATTGGCTACAATTATCTCGTCGATACTACAGGACATATTTTTGAAGGTCGTTATGGAGGCGACGGTGTGGTCGGGGCGCATACGTATCGCGGCGCAGAGTGTACAAGCAAGGGCGCTGAGCAAAGCTATAACCGTGGGAGCATCGGGGTTGCCTTACTCGGGAATTACGAAAACGTAGATTACGTTTCTGCACAAGCAAAAGCAGCAATTAGTCACTTCATCGCAGTGAAAGGGCGAGCCTTAGGTATTGTACCTAACAGCGATGTTTTTTTCATGGATCGTACTTTGCCAACTATTTTTGGCCACGGAGATGTTGATTGTACAACCTGCCCTGGGGCTCGCTATACAAGTCAGTTTGCTGACATTCGATCGGCAGCCCGAGCTGAGTACAATACCCTACCAGATCCGAATGGGGCGCCCCGAGCTAGTTTGCGTGGGCAGAGTGATAACACGGTAGCTACTGGAGAGGGAGTGAGTCTCGAGCTTTGGGTAGATATGCGCAATGATGGTACGAGTGACTGGACGCGCTTCGGTACCGCACCTGAACTCAAGCCAGCAAATGATGCAGCTCACTTACTCCGTGCATCAAATTGGGATGGAGATATTGCTGGTGTAATTGAGGATTCGCCAATTCATCCTGGTCAAACGGTGCGCTATCATTTCACAGTTACCGCACCAACTGGACACTCAGCCCTACAAGCAAAATTTGCCTTGTTTCATGATGGGCAGCAATTAAGTGGTACAAGCGCAACAATTAATTTCACGATTACCAGCAGTCCCTACGCTGCTCATTTGCAGGAGAATGGCTTCCCAGAAGCAATGCTGCAGAGTGACACCGCCACGGTAACTATGAAGTACGCAAACGCCGGCCGAGCAGCTTGGCAGCGCAATGAATTCTCACTCGTCGTACGTGATCCAGGCGGTGGTGATAGTGTGTATGACGTACACAGCGCGTCAGGCGAAAACGTCATTCCTTTAGATAACGGTCCTATTCAGCCGGGTCAATCTGGTAACTTTACCATTAGCCTTCGCAGTCCAAATACCATCGGTCGTTATACGCAAGAGATTGTCCTATTGCGTAATGGACAAGAAGTAGCGGGAAGTAAAGTGGTTGTGCATTCGCGAGTTGATTCACCTAGTCAGGCCGCATTGGTGAGTCAGACAATCCCGGTAGCAATGTTAAATACTTGGCGCATCCCTGTCACGGTGAAATTTGAGAATACTGGCGTAACAACCTGGGATCGCTCGATTGTCTTAAAGGTAATGAATGATGATCACGGCCCCAGCTCGTTTTATGATGGCAGCTGGCCAGGTGCGGTTGGTGAAATTCGTATGCAGGAGAGTCAGGTTCGTCCAGGTGAAACAGCCACATATCGATTTTACATGCGAGCGCCGGTTGTGCCACGGGTCTATGTGCAAAACATGCAGTTAATTGATATTGATGGTGGCGCTGATACGATTCAACATCCGATCTTCGATCCATTGATTCGAGTTGATGCAGCTAATACTCCATTGAACCCAGGGGAATATCATGCTGAAAAAGTAAGTGAGACGATTCCGCCAGCTATTCGCGTGCCATGGCGAATCCCTGTGACTGTGCGATATCGCAACACGGGTACAAAAACCTGGGACAGCGGTACGCGTTTAAATGTGTATGGAGCGCTTTTCCGTCGCCCGGAATTTCGTGATACGTCATGGGCACGACAGACCGGTGGTATTCCTATGAATGAGGCAAGGGTTGCTCCAGGTCAGGTGGCCAGCTTCACTTTCCGTATGGATGCACCAGATGAGCGCCAGGTCTATGAAATTCTTTTCCAGCTAAGCGCAAATAACAACGAGCGGAGCATTGTGCCGGGCAGTTATTTCTCTGAGTTGATTCGAGTCGATCCCTAAGCGTTTTCCTGTGGGAAGTGAATACTTTACCAATTCCTAAGATTGGTTTATTTTAATACTAACATCAACAATAGGGTTGATGGGTAGCATATGGGGGTTGGGGACTATGCCCAACAAGTCCAATAGCGCTAGGCCCAAGGCAAAGTCAGGGATGACGCCGGGGAGGACGCGATCCATTCTGGATCGCAACGACAAGGTTGTGAGGGGTCTCACCTGGGAAGCTTCGCGAGGTGATCGCGGATTTCACAGGAGGTTGCTCAGCTACCATCGGCTGATCGATCAGGTCAGGGCCTAGACAAGGACGGGTCTACGTTTCCCAAAAATGCCATCGTCTCGTGCGGTGGCATTTCTTTCGGATAGAAAAGCGGACACCAGGATGGCTGATGTCCGCTATGCTTCAGGCGGCCAGAGAAGCACTCGGCAGATTGGCTTGTCTGATCAGACAGGCCACATCGTTGTACATTGCTTCGATCAGTTGGCCGTTCGTAGTACGGAGGCGCAGAAAGCGAGATAGCCGGACCGCTCTGGGACGGCGATTCGACCTCTTTGCCAGTTCCGGGATTCTGGCGCGGAGACAAGTGATGGCCTCGGTTAGGCCCTGGAGACTGATCTCGATGGAATCTCCTCTCTCCTTGGTGGTTCCACTCTCGATGAGGTCCATCCATTCGTTGCAGGTGCGTACGATCGACGCCACCTTTTGACGCTGCTCTTCATCCGCGACCCCTAGAGCTGAACTCAGGGAGTCAATCTGTTCTTGCACTTGAGTGATCAAGGTGAACTCCTTACCTTGAGGGTACAAAAAAGAACCTTGTCATTGCTATACCAGGCTCAAGTTAAAACGTCAACTTATTGACGGTTGCCGTGTTGCTGGATAACCTTTTCAGCCTCCTCCATCTTGACGGAGAGGACTTTTGAAATACCGTCGTCACCCATGGTGACACCGTAGAGAAGCGCGGCTTTTTCCATGGTAGCGCGGTTGTGCGAGACAACGATAAACTGTGTCTTATTGCTGAGTTCGGCAATGATGTTTGCAAAACGTTGAGAGTTTGCTTCATCTAGGGCAGCATCCACTTCATCGAGGAAGACAAATGGTGAGGGATTATTAGCCATGATGGCGCAAATAAGTGCGATCGAGGTCAGAGCGCGCTCGCCGCCAGAAAGCATGGTAATGTTTTGCAGTTTTTTGCCAGGAGGGGTTGCATTGATATCAATACCTGTAATAACAAGCTCGCCTTTCGGTTGTATTTTTGGAGCTTGCTCCTCCTCTTCATCATCCTCATCTTCGTCAAAGTCGTCGTCATCTTCATCCTCTTCGTCATCGTCGAGCTTCTTGAGCACTTCTTCTTTGCGTAGTACGAGACTAGCTTTACCGCCCTGAAAAAGGACTCGGAAGTAGTGTTGGAATTCCCGATTGATTTTTTCGAAGGATTGATCAAACTGCTTCTTAATTGTCGCATCGAGCTCACTTATTACCTGCTCTAAATGCGTCATAGCTTCCTGCAAATCATCGGACTGTTTCTTCAGGAATTCAAAACGCTCATTCGTAGTTTCGTACTCTTGAGTAATAGCCTCATCAATACCGCCAATCAGCTCGAGTGAGTGCTTGCAGCGACGGATTTCTTCTTGATAGTATTCGACCGGCTTTACCTCAGCGATTTTTTCGCTTGTCGCCTTTTTGATCTTTTCGGCGAGCGCGCTTTCCACCTCAGCAGTAAACTCTTGCTCCAGGTCATTCCGACGAGTTTCGAGTTTAGCCAGCTCGACTTGAATCGCATTTAACTTTGCATTTTCAGCATTGAGTCGTTGTTGGCTTTCACGGAAAGATTTTTGTAGGCTGAAGAGCCGTTCACGCTTGTCTTGCGCCTTTTTATTAAAGCCCTGGATGTCGTGGGCGAGCGCCTTCAGTCGCTCATCAAGTTCGTTCACTTTCTTTTCTAGTTCAGCGTCTTCTTTGCGGAAAAGCGAATCAGCCTTACCTTTGTCTTCTGGCTTGATGTTGGCGCGAGTGAGTTCGCGCAGCACTTTGTCCAACTCACCTTGGAGGCGATCGCGATAGTGCTTGAGCGCTGCGTGTTTCTCCTTCAGCTGGTTCGTTTTATTCTCCAACGCGTGCAGCTCATTGACCAGACTGTCTTTTGTCTTCATGAACTGAGTGAGCTTAGCCTGCAGCTCAAGCACGATTTGAGAGTGATCAGCTTTCTCTTCTTGGTTGATACTATCGAGCATTTCAGCCAGATCCGCATCAATTTTTGCTGCCTGACTCTTTAACTTCGGCAGTTGCTCTAAGGATTCTAGGCTGTTGAGTGCGCTAAGGAGCTCCTCGTAGGCAGCCTTGGTTGTCGAGAGGGTTTTTTGAAACTTGCCAGCATCAAAGGATTTTTCATTGCGCAGTTCGCTCGAGGCCTGAACAAGCTTTGCCTCGATGCTTTCAAACTCTTGCACGACTTTATCCCGCTCAAGCGATTGCTGTTCAAAATGCGCTTGTTCTTTAGCGAGCTGCGTACTGAGTTGTTCTAACTCTTCATCAATTTCCTTGATCGTACGCTCTAATTCCTCTTTTCTATTCTTCAACCAGACAACATCGTATTGGCCCTGTTGACTCGCTTCGAGTTCTTGGCGGCCACGCAGGACGGCCTGTTCCTTCATTAGCGCGTTTTTTTCATCCAAGAGGCGACTGTATTGCTGTTGCAGTTCTCG
This sequence comes from Candidatus Nomurabacteria bacterium, assembly GCA_023898465.1. Classification (NCBI taxonomy): domain Bacteria; phylum Candidatus Nomuraibacteriota; species Candidatus Nomurabacteria bacterium. Next base: position 825,211 of record CP060223.1, on the reverse strand, counting down.
GAAGGCATCGTCTTGGCCGCGCTCTTGCTCAATCGCTTCGAGTTCTCGCTGGATGTGTTCCAGTTCTTTGGCGGCTTTATGCTGCTCAGCCTCTAACTCATCATAGTGTTTCTTTTCCGTCGCATGTCGTTCACTCAAATCGGCCCAGACCTGGCTATAGTAGGCTTCCTGCAGGGCGCGCAGTTCCTGTTCTACCTCTTGTCGGCGCTCCAGTCGGCGGACTTGGCGGGTCAGAGTGCGCAAACGCGGCTCAACCTCCTGCATGAGGAGCTCGGCTTGGGCGAGGTTTGATCGCGTTGCCTTTAGTTTATTCTCAGCCTGCTCTCGCTTGATTTGAAATTGTCGGACGCCGGCAGCTTCGTCAAAGAAGGTTTTACGTTCCTGTGGTGTAGCAATGAGCACTTGGTCGATCATGCCCTGACCAATGACGGAGTAGGCTTTTTGTCCCACATTAGATTTTGCCAACATGAGTATAATGTCAGCCAGTCGAGCAGGTTGTTTATTTACAAAATACTCACCTTCGCCGTTACGATAGACACGGCGGGTGATAGCGACTTCAGCGAAGTCGATGGGCATGGTTCCATCTTCGTTATTAAAAACCAGGCTTACCTCGGCCATACCGAGGCGGCCTTTCTTGTCCGATCCAGAGAAAATAACGTCGTCGGCCCGTTTGCCGCGTAGCACTTTCATGCTCTGTTCGCCCATCACCCAACGCACGGCATCAGCCACATTTGATTTGCCTGAACCGTTTGGTCCGACAATTGCGGCGATCCCCCGAGTGAAGTCGAAGTCTACTTTTTTTGCGAATGACTTAAAGCCTTGGATCTCGAGCTTCTGGAGGTACATGACGTTTCGGAGTCTAGTCGCGTAGCAGCGCTAATAATAAGGATGGGACAAGGAATAGTGTAGCATTTCATTTAGAAAATTAGAAATCCGAAGTACGAAGTTCGAAACAAATTGAAGCTTCCTTATTTCTAAATATTTCCCAGTATGTATCAATTTGCATTTCGTGCTTGTTTAGTATTTCGTATTTTGTGCTTAGTATTTAGCCACCCACTTGACACTTTCCGAGATTTCCGTACTATATGCTGGTATGTTAATGATTCGACTATCCAGATTCGGAAAGCGCAAGAAACCAACCTATCGGATTGTTATTTCCGAAAAGGCGCGCGATCCAAAAGCCCGTTATTTAGAGCTTTTGGGCAATTATAACCCTCATACCGAGCCCTCAACCGTTCAGGTAAATACCGAACGGGTCCAATATTGGATTTCCCAGGGTGCCCAGTGCTCAAATACCGTCCATAACCTCTTGATAAATCAAGGCGTGATTAAGGGCGAGAAGCGACGCAAGGGCGCAATCAAGAAGAAGGGCGCCGAGGCTGAAGCAGCTAGCGAAAAGCCAGCCGAGACCCCAGCCGAAGCTCCAAAGGAAGCTACAGAAGCTCCAGCCGAGGAAGCAGCCAAGCCAGAGGCAGCTGAAACAAAGGAAGAAGCGCCAGCTGAGGCAGAGCCAAAAGCCGAATAAGTAGTTAAAAAATGCTTGGGACGTATTGACAGCACCGGGCTATTTTTTGTACACTCGAACACGCCAGCCTGGATTCCTCTGCTCGTTCCTAGAGGGTGAGGGCGGACGGAAAGGTCGACCGCTGGCATCTGTAGTAACCACAGGACTGTATCTATGGCAGAACAGCACAGCGATCAGGAGTTTGTCGAGTTCGTGGTCAAATCGATTGTGGATCGTCCAGAGGACGTTACCACTGAGCGTACCGTCGATGAGATGGGTGTTTTGATTACGCTCAAGGTAAATCCTCAGGACCTTGGCCAAGTAATTGGCCGCAACGGTCAGACCGCAAAATCAGTCCGCACGCTACTTCGCGTTGTCGGGGCAAAGAATCACGCCCGGGTCAACCTGAAGATTTTCGAGCCAGAAGGCTTCCGAAAGAGCGATCGTATGCGTCAGGCCCCTTCACATGAAGAGGACAGCGCACCGATGGCGGAAGACACCAGTGCGGTTGACGACCTGAAACTCTAGTCAACAAAACAAAAACTCCAGCGTGTCATGACCTGGGGTTTTTGTTATGAGTTTTTTAGAAGCAATCCTTGCTCCTTGCTACTTATTGGCTATTGCGTTACCTCTAGAACAGTGTTGATGACAAACTGCACTATTGCCCAAGAGATCAGCACAATAATAATTCCGATAATTGCCGCGCTAATGGTTTTCTTTGCCCGGGCAATTTTTTCATCATTCCCGGCAGACAACATCCATTGGAAACCACCTAAGATAACAAAGACCAGTGCCACCAGGCTAGCAAAGCCAAGGAGGGTTTGGATGATATTTACGATAACAGTTTGTGGGTCGGCACCACCTAAACCAATTTGCGAGCCGATATCAGGGAAGTCCTGAGCAAAGACGAGGCTGGGCAGGGCTAGACCGGCTAGACTGAGTATTAGGGTGCGAAAGAATCGTTGTGACATAATTCTAGAGGTACTGGAGAATTGCCTTTATGTCAACTGGAAGGATAGGCCACTTCGCGCTACAATAGGCCCATGCGTATTGATGTACTGACGATTTTTCCGAACATGGTGTCGGATTATTGTAACGAAAGCATATTGAAGCGGGCGCAGCAGAAAAAACTGCTGGATCTTCGCGTGCATAACATCCGCGACTACGCAACAGATAAGCACCACACTACGGATGATAAGCCCTATGGCGGTGGCCCTGGTATGCTCATGAAGGTAGAGCCGATTGATCGGGCGCTTCGCAAAGTGGCCGGGCGGACACTTCCTCCTCGTACAAAGAAGAAGCAGGTGATCCTGCTTTCACCTCAAGGGCAATTTCTCACCCAGGCAAAAGCGCGAGAGCTCGCACAACTGGATCAGCTCATACTTGTCTCTGGTCGTTACGAAGGTTTTGATGAGCGAATTCGTAGCCTAGTAAATCAGCAAATTTCTATCGGGCCCTACGTCTTAACCGGAGGAGAGCTTGGGGCAATGGTGGTTATTGATGCGGTCACTCGACTTCTCCCTGGTGTTTTAGGTGATGACGCCTCCTCAGTTGATGAAACTTTTTCTCATAGTCCAGATCAGATTGAGTACCCGCAGTATACTCGACCGGAAGTGTATAAAGGCAAGCGCGTGCCAAAAGAATTACTCACCGGAAACCATGCTGATATTGCGGCTTGGCGAAAAAAGCAGTATCGGAAACATCCCTCAAGCATATGAGAGTACGATTTGGTAAAGAAGAACGCTTCCTCGTTATCACCCTGCTGGTTATTGCCGCCTACATTTGGTTAGTAACCGGAGTGCCAGCAGTCCGTGACGGACTTAATCGTTTTTGGGATTGGTTGATTTCGCTTAGCGCAACGCAGGGCTACATAGGCGGCTTTCTCATTTCGTTCTTAGCTAATTTCTCCATTGTGGTGCCGATACCATATACGGTGGTTATCGTGCTAATTGCGGCGGCTGATATTAATCCTCTCCTCCTTGGAATTATTGCCGGGGTTGGAGCTGGTTTAGGAGAAGGTTCCTCCTACTTCCTGGGTTACTTTGGTCAGAAGTTGACGAATGATGTGTACAAAAAAAATCTGGATGTATTGAAGCGCTTGATCGAGCATAAGCGCTGGTATGTCTACATCGTACTTTTCTTGATTGGTGCAACGCCAATTCCAGACGACATCTTTATCGTGCCGCTTGGTTTTTTGCGCTATGGATTTATCCGCATGCTTATACCGGTTGCTCTCGGTAAAATGGTTATTACTATCGGATTAGCTGCCTTTGGTAAGTACACTAATATAGCCTCAGCCGTGGCCGGGTCAAATCAGTCGAATCTTGTCTCGAATGTCCTCACTCTTGTACTTTCCGTGTTGGCAGTTTATCTCATGCTCAAGGTGAACTGGGATAAGTTGGGGGATAGGCTAGTGGGCAAAAAACAGAATTCTCCCGCCAAGTGAAAAGCCCCAGCAGTGATGCAAGGGCTTTTGTTCATGCGTAGGTGCGTGGGCTAGCTTTCGCTTTCCCGACGCCCAACGAATTCCACGTAGAGACGGTTCTGCGACCCTGTACCGAAGTTGAAAGTCGATTTCTTGACCTGGAGGCTATTGATTCGACTGCCGTCATCGGTTTGAAGTTCGAGGCCGTCGACAATCTGTGTGTCGACTGGGGCTTCACGCGTGATCCAGCCGGAACCTTTGCGGTCTCCAGTTATGTGTTCGCCGCGTGTGAACTTGGTGCCGTTGTCATGAACTCGAGTGATCTCGATTCGGATTTGACCCTCATGCTCATGCCGACGGTAGGTAGTTGCGAAGTCGGCATCCTGTATCACGAGTGTAGGCTTCTCAGCGCTCAGCTCCCTCATTCGCTCGAGAGCCTCAGCCGAGAAAGGGTCTACTGGCAGTACTTCAACGTCAGCTTCGGCATGCAGCCAGGCGTCGCCGGCTAACGGACCTCCACCGTTTTCCGACGCTTCTGTGATGAAGCCGTAGCGCCGAGCCCGCAGCTCATTGATTTGCGTCGGGTCGCTGGTATACCAGAGCGGAAGCTCAGCTGGTGCATCCGGGATCGGACGCGCTTCCTTCTCATCCCACTTGCTCCATCGGCGTCCAGCTTCTGGACCCTCTTCAATGCCGCCTTCACGATGCACGGCACCGCCAGCCAGCTCGCTGACCTCCTCTCGGATGATGTTGCCATTGCGATCTGGTGGGTATTCTTTCGACTCTGTACGGGCTACTTCTCGGGACATGTCTCCCCCTCGTTCTCTCATGATGATTGGTAGTTACAAATGATCTATCTAAAACCTAAGCTTTTTATGGCTTTTTAGCAAGTTTGACTATCTGCCTTCCTCCTTGACAAGTTTTCAGAGTACCATTACAATGTGCATGCTCTTACGATTAGCTGGAAACAAGCCTTCACATACCCTCTGCCCTAACAACTAGCAGGACGGTGTAAGGAAAAACAGTAGCGTCTGATTTTCGAATCGGATTCCACTGTTTTTTCTTCACTCTGATGGGGATGCGCCGCTCACGCTCGGACGCCCCATAAAGATAAGAAAAAATAGTTCAGATCGTTGACAGTTCGAGCGTGATCGGTACACATGAATCCCAATAATGATTCCATACCAGTTTTGAAGATCTTTCTGGTGCCTCATCTTCGGATGCGGTAATAAAAAATCTTTATGCTAAGAGTTTGATCCTGGCTCAGGACGAACGCTGGCGGCGTGGATTAGGCATGCAAGTCGAGTGGTGCAGCAATGTAACCACGGCAAACGGGAGCGTAACACATTGGTAACCTACCCTGAAGTTCAGCATAACCCTTCGAAAGGAGGGATAATACTGGATGTGCTCTCCAATCATCTGATTGGAGAGTAAAGATTTATCGCTTCAGGAGGGGCCTATGTCCCATCAGCTTGTTGGTAAGGTAACGGCTTACCAAGGCTACGACGGGTAGCGGGTGTGAGAGCATGACCCGCCTCACTGGGACTGAGACACTGCCCAGACTCCTACGGGAGGCTGCAGTCGAGAATCTTCCCCAATGGGCGAAAGCCTGAGGGAGCGACGCCGCGTGCAGGAAGAAGCTTTTCGGAGTGTAAACTGCTTTTCTGTGGGACGAACTTCGGTGACGGTACCACAGGAATAAGGGGCTGCTAACTTCGTGCCAGCAGCAGCGGTAATACGAAGGCCCCAAGCGTTGTCCGGAATTATTGGGCGTAAAGCGTTCAAAGGTGGTTCAGCAAGTCAGGGGTTAAATCCGAGGGCTCAACCCTCGGGCCGCGCCTGATACTACTGAACTTGAGGACGGGAGAGGTAAGCGGAATTACCGGTGTAGTAGTAAAATGCGTTAATATCGGTAAGAACACCAATGGCGAAGGCAGCTTACTAGAACGATCCTGACACTAAAAGAACGAAAGCGTGGGGAGCGAATGGGATTAGATACCCCAGTAGTCCACGCTGTAAACGATGAGTGCTAGGTGTTGGGAGTTTCGACCCTCTCAGCATCGTCCAAGCTAACGCGTTAAGCACTCCGCCTGGGAAGTACGGTCGCAAGACTAAAACTCAAAGGAATTGACGGGAGCCCGCACAAGCGGTGGAGCATGTGGTTTAATTCGACGATAAGCGGGGAACCTTACCAAGACTTGAAATCTAGCTGCACGTTCTCAGAAATGAGATCAGCCTTCGAGGGTGCTAGACAGGTGCTGCATGGCTGTCGTCAGCTCGTGGCGTGAGCTGTCGGGTTAAGTCCTCGAACGAGCGCAACCCCTATGAGATGTTAAATGTTCATCTCAAACCGCTGCCTTTAAGGCAGAGGAAGGTGGGGACGACGTCAAGTCAGCATGGTCCTTACGTCTTGGGCTACACACGTGCTACAATGGGGTGCAACAATGGGCCGCAAAACCGCAAGGTGAAGCAAATCCCACCAAACCACCCCTCAGTTCGGATTGAAGGCTGCAACTCGCCTTCATGAAGCTGGAATCGCTAGTAACCGCAGATCAGCCTCGCTGCGGTGAATACGTTCTCGGGCTTTGTACACACCGCCCGTCAAGCCAAGAGAGTCGGGAATACCTGAAGTCCCCAGGTTTGGGGCCCAAGGTAGGCTCGATGATAGGGGCTAAGTCGTAACAAGGCACCGGTAGCGGAAGCTGTCGGTGGATCACCTCCTTTCTAGGGAGAATCTTCGTGCCGTAAGGTACGATGGCTCTACATATATTTGCACTATCGTGCAGTATGTGAGACCTAGTAGGTCGTGATGTCTGTCCGACTGCCCATTCGGGCAAATCAATTGATTGTCCGAGTGATAGGCAGTTGCTCAGCATCAGATGGTAGTAAACTACCCTTCGTCGTCCTTCTTCAAAGAAGAGGACATTTATGACGAAGTAGTTAGTCGATTCGTTGTACTGATCACGTTTGAGCTGTTAGCAGGTAACACAGCCTTGGAGTATGTCTCCCGGGCTGTGTTTGCATTGACAAAAGTCGCGTAAAGTGATACCTTCTTACGTTAGTTTTGTACCTTGGCAATATGGGAGGACGAGATGCGAAAGTGGACTGCTTTGCGTGTTTGGTACGTGATTGCCGCGATTCTGGTGGCGATCCCGTCCGCGATGTATGCGTACCGCGTGCATCATGAGTGTGTGCAGGAGGCAGCGAGCCTCACTGCGTCGCAGTTTTCCGCTGAGGTCATGGACAAGGTTCGCGACCGCTACGGAGACGAGGCGGCTGAGCGCTATGCTGTAGGTGAGGAAGCATTCCCATCTGCAGCAAATGACGTGATGCTAACGTACGCATTCGCTCCATACTTCTGGCCTCCAGCTGTCTTCATCTTCTGGTTGGCTGTTGGCTGGTTCCTCTTCGGCTGGCTGTGGATGCAGCCCATCCTGTGGCTACAACGACGTCGAACCGCTACACCTTAGGGAGGTGAGATGATCAAGAAGATTCTGTACCGCACCTTTCTTCTCCTGGGTCTTGGGTACGTCGTGTACTCGGCCCATCAGGTCTACGTCTCCTCGGTGGAGATGGGTGGACCTGAGCCTGGATGCGACGCCCTTCTCGTGCTTTGTGTCGGCTTGTTTGCTCTCTTCTGCATTGGTGTGCTCATCGAGCAGGTCGACGTGCGCATCTCGCGTCGCTGATATCACCGCTCGTCTTGTCCTGAACTTGTATCAGGATGAGGCGGGCGGTTTTTCTATTTCTTGTATGCGATCAGGATAGTTTGTGATTATCCCGTCTACTTTTAGCTGCAGCATCCTTCTAATATCGCGAGGTGTATTTACAGTCCAGGCAAATACCTTGTAGCCATATGAATGAGCACGACCTACTGTTTTATGCGTTAAATTTCTATGGTAGATATTAATTGAGCTTACCGAGAGCTGCTTTGCTTTTTCCCAAATGCCAAGAGGAGAAAGTGATAGTAAGCCCAGAGGTGTTTTTGGGTCCTGCTCTCGTAGGTCGTTCAGCTCAGAAAAATGAAAAGAAGAAATAAGGAGCTTAGATCGCATTGTTTTTTTAAAAAGAAATTGAGCGAGCGCTCGACCGCTTCCTTTCCCTTTTAATTCTATATTCACAAAGCTACCTCTCGGTGTGTGTTTTAAGACGCTGTCGAGAGTTGGGATTTTTTCTTTAGCCCCGGCGTCCAGTTTTTGCAGCTCTGAGAGCGTGCAATTGGCAATCCGGCCGTGCCCATCAGTAGTCCTTTGTAGTGTGGCGTCATGGATTACTACAAGCTCCCCAGATCCGCAACAATGGACGTCAAGCTCGATTCCGTCTGCGTGTAGCGCAAATGCCCTTTGAAAAGCTCGAAGGGTATTTTCTGGTTCGTAGCCTGAGGCGCCACGGTGGGCAATGATTAGTGGCTTGGACATTAGTCCCAGTATACCACTGGGATTCTTATGCGTCCTTCAGCATGTCCTTGAGGTATTGGCCGGTGTAACTGGCTTTTACCGTTGCCACATCGCGTGGAGTACCCTCAGCGACTACTGTGCCACCTTTTTCACCACCCTCTGGGCCCATATCAACAATCCAGTCAGCTGACTTAATCATGTCCAGGTTATGCTCAATCACGAGGACGCTGTTTCCCTTATCCACCAACTGATTAATAACGTTGAGCAGTGATTGTACATCGTGGAAGTGGAGGCCAGTAGTTGGCTCATCGAGAATATAAAGTGTCTTACCCGTAGCGCGGCGAGATAATTCTGTGGCAAGTTTCACACGTTGTGCTTCACCGCCTGATAGCGTAGTTGCTGACTGGCCGAGGTGGACATAGCCCAGACCGACATCGTGCAGGGTTTTTAACTTCTGATGGATTGCTGGAATGTGGGCAAAGAAACGCATAGCTTCTTCGACAGTCATTTCTAGCACATCAGAAATAGTTTTGCCTTTGTAGTGAATTTCCAGCGCCTGCGGGTTGTAGCGCTTTCCTTTACATTCTTCACACTCAACATAGACGTCAGGCAAGAAGTGCATTTCGATCTTGGTCAGCCCGTCGCCCTCACAGGCTTCACAGCGCCCACCTTTTACGTTGAAGCTGAAGCGACCAGGGCTGTAGCCGCGGATCTTCGCCTCCGGCACTTGGGCAAAGAGGTCGCGAATGTAGGTAAAGACGCCGGTGTAGGTTGCCGGATTTGAACGAGGGGTGCGTCCGATCGGTGATTGGTCAATCGTGATGACTTTATCAAGATTTTCCAAGCCCTCAATGCTGTCGTGCTTCTCAGGAATATCTTTTGACTTGTAGAAGTGCTGGTTGAGCGCGCGGGCCAAGATGTCAGTCATTAAAGTTGACTTACCTGATCCAGACACGCCAGTAATGCAAACGAACTTGCCTAAAGGAATAGTGACGTCAACATTTTTCAAGTTAAAAGCCTGGGCACCTTTTACACCAATTGATTTGCCATTTCCTTTACGAAATTCCTTAGGGATATGGATAGCCTTTTTGCCAGAGAGGTATTGTCCGGTTAAGGAATCTTTCACCTTTTCAATTTCCTTGGCTGTTCCCTGCGCGACTACGGCACCACCGTGCTCACCAGCCCCTGGGCCAATGTCAATCACATCGTCAGCCGCGCGGATGGTATTTTCATCGTGCTCAACCACGATAACAGTGTTACCAAGATCACGGAGTCGCTGGAGGGTGGCAATGAGCTTATCGTTATCACGTTGATGCAGACCAATGGATGGTTCATCCAAAATGTAAATAACGCCAACCAGGGATGAGCCAATTTGGGTAGCCAAACGGATGCGCTGTGCTTCTCCACCAGCTAGGGTAGAGGCGGCGCGATCAAGCGTGAGGTAGTCGAGTCCGACATCAGAGAGGAAGGTGAGTCGTGCCACAATTTCTTTGAGAATCTGGCTGGCAATTTTTTTATCACGTTCGCTTAAGCTGAGCTCGGTCTTCTTTTTACCAGAGTTATTTGTGATACCAGTGAAAAATTCTTTTGATTGCTCAATAGTCATTTGCACTATCTCGGCAATGCTTTTTTCCGCCACGGTGATACCTAGCACTTCTGGTCGGAGGCGCTTGCCCTGACAGGTAGGACAAGGAAAAACGCGCATATAGCGTTCAATTTCACTGCGGATATATTCTGACTCGGTTTCCTTATAGCGACGCATGAGATTCGGAATCACTCCTTCAAAAGTGGTCATAAATTCTCGAACTTTGCCTGAAGCGTTCGCATTGTTGACGTCAAACATTTTATCGCCCGTGCCATACAGGACAATATCCAGTGCTTTCTTTGGTAAATCCTTAATCGGTGTATTTGTGTCGAAATTATTTGCCTTGGCTACAGCCTCTAAGATTCGGAAGTACCACGTTTGGTTGGCTGAGGTGCGTGACCAGGGTCGAATTGCTCCCTCCGCTAAGGTGAGTCGGTTGTTTGGGATGACGAGGCCTGGGTCAATTTCCAGCTTGGTGCCGAGTCCGGTACAGTCAGGGCAAGCGCCGTGCGGAGAGTTAAAAGAGAAGTTACGTGGTTCAATTTCCGGCAAGTTGATGCCACAATCAGCGCAGGCAAAGTGCTCGCTGAAAAGACGATCCTCTGCTTTATCCATATCGTGGATAACGACAATGCCGTTACCAAGGTCGAGGGCGGTTTCTAGTGAATCATATAAGCGAGTTTTTTCCGCTTTTCCTTTTTCCTGATCATCAACACCCATGACCAAACGATCAACGGTGATTTCAACCGAGTGTTTCTTCTTTTTATCTACTTCTAGGTCTTCGGCCTCTTCAATTGAGTAGAGCGTGCCATCGAAGCGGACGCGGGCATAGCCAGCCTTCCGGGCTTCTGCTAGTACATTTTTGTGCTCACCTTTTTGATCGCGAATGACCGGTGCCAGAATTGCAACTTTGGTATTCTTTGGTAGCGCTAGTACCTGCTTCACAATTTGATCGATCGTTTGCTTGGTAATTGGCTTGCCACAATTTGGACAGTGCGGAAGTCCGATGCGTGCATAGAGCAGACGCAGGTAGTCATAAATTTCCGTGACTGTACCAACAGTTGAACGGGGATTATGCGAGGTTGATTTTTGGTCAATGGCGATTGCCGGCGATAGTCCATCGATGCTATCAACATCCGGCTTATCCATCAGGCCGAGGAATTGTCGAGCGTAGGCTGAGAGAGACTCAACATAGCGACGCTGACCTTCGGCATAGAGTGTATCAAAAGCGAGCGAGGATTTGCCGGAACCAGAAAGACCGGTAATCACGACAAGCTGATTACGTTTGATCTCAACGCTGAGATTCTTCAGGTTGTGTACTCGGGCTCCCCTGACTCGGATTGAATCTTCCATAATTTGTACGGGCAAAAACTCGCAAGCAGTATACACCTGATGTCAAGCGCGGTCAAGGGCTAACAGGAAAGTAGCAAATATGCCTTGTTGTCACTTGTTACGTGCCCCCTGTACACTTATGGGTATGGAAGGATTTCTCCTTATCGATAAAGCTGCAGGTATGACTTCGCACGATGTGGTGAACCGGGTGCGACGATCCAGTGGAGTGCAACGGGTGGGGCATGCTGGCACGCTTGACCCCTTTGCTACTGGCTTGCTTATAGTCGGAGTGGGACGTGCCGCGACAAAGCATTTGGGTGGACTTACCCTAGATACGACTAAGACCTACGAGGCCACCCTGCGCTTAGGTGCTCGAAGTGATACTGATGATTGTGATGGAGTGATTACCGAAACAGAGGATCTGCATCCATTACGGAAGAAGGATATCCTGCCAGCGGTAAAAAAGTTTCAAGGACCGATTCGACAGATTCCTCCAGCGCTTTCGGCTATTAAGATCCGTGGCGTACCAGCCTATCGTCGCTTGCGGCGCGGCGAGGAAGTAGAGCTACCTGAGCGGGAAGTAGAAATTTATGCCATACGTATCCGTACATATGCATGGCCAGAGCTGAAGCTTGAAGTAGAGTGCTCGTCAGGTACCTATATCCGCACCTTAGCGCGTGACATTGGTGAGGCTTTGGGATGCGGCGCGTACTTACGTGCATTGCGACGTACGGCAATTGGCAAATGGAATGTACGAGACGCCAGCACCTTGTCAGATCTTCAGGGCGCAGACTTCACACAACATCTTCGGCCTATTACTTTCTTTGCATAAGTAGACACACAGATAAGGCGTCTCTGCCTTGTCGTGATTTTTATTAACCGCCCTCTCGCTTCCTCCCGTCATTGCGAGGAGAGAGTCCAGCGAACGACGAAGCAATCCCGTGAGTTTGAGTAACGAGATTGCTTCATCCCGATATGCATCGGGATTCGCAATGACGGGTGAGAGGGCGGGTAGATAATATTGACTTTCGACGATTTTTTTGCTATACTCATATATGAAAAGTCAAAAAACAACACAAATTTCACATTACAAATGCACAAGGGGGTACGCTATTCTCCATCTCGAGAGCAGACTTCGCGCTGGCACCAGTCGCGCATTTTTCTATGGCTAAGCGCGCCGCTCTCCGTGGTCGCAGTGTTAGCGGTACTGTCTTTTGGCTATGCGCAACTCCTACAACAAAAAATTTACCCGGGCATTCATATTGGCCCGGTTGATGTGGGCGGTTTAGCAGTCGCACAGGCGGAGGCAGCAATTGAGCAATACGTAAGTGACTACGCTCAGCAGCCTATTACTATCCGCTATGGTGAAGAAGCTTGGACGCCTCGCTTTAGCGATTTAGGTTTAAGTGTTGATATTACGCAGACAGTAGCACAAGCTTTTCACACTGGCCGTACAAGCTTGTTAGGAAAATGGTTTGTGCCACCAGTGCACGCTGGATCAGACAATGAAGTACTTGCCAGCGTTGTGATTCATGAGCCTGAGCTCGATGCCTATCTATCCTGGTTGGCTGAGCAGCTTGATCAGGCGCCGCTACAACCAACTCTGGTACACCATGGCGGAGATCTACAATTCCGTGGTGGTAAGACAGGTAATGTGCTTGACCAGGATTTGTTAAAGGCACAACTTTTACAGCAGGCGATTCGATTAGATGAGACAGATATTTCCGTTGCCTTTGTAGCTGCTGAAGCAATGCAGGACACTGCTATACTGCAGCCCTTAGCTGAGCAGGCAGCCGATCTCCTCAGTGCTCCACTTCGCTTAGTGAGCGAGGACGAGGAATTTGAAATGACAGAAGACGATGTATTACCTTGGCTAACAGTTAGTGAAGATGAGGATGGTTGGCACCTCGCTGTTCTCTCAGAGACAGCAAAGAAGTTTTTTGCAACGCGACTCGCTACACTTCGTCAGGAGCCTGTGTCAGAAAAACGATACGAGTCAGTGGCTGAGACAAAGCCAATCAGTGAGGGGAAGGATGGTCGCGAGGTAGATATTGATCGACTCATTACTTTCTTAGATGCACAGTGGATCGGTCAGGGTGAGAACGAAATCACCATTCCCTTTCATACCATCGCAAAGTCAACAGAGTATTTAGAGGTAAGTGCGCCTCGCAATGAGGGTAAGCTTATTTACACTGACTTAGATAAGCAGACCATGTTTGCTTTTCAGGATGGTGTATTGCAATACTACACACTAATTTCCAGCGGTCGTCCGGCAACACCAACTATTCCAGGAGAATATAAGGTGTACACCAAGGTGCGTCGTCAGGTTATGAGCGGGCCAGGTTACTATCTCCCAAACGTAGAATGGGTTATGTACTACAACGGCGACTATGGTATTCACAGCGCATATTGGCACAATAATTTTGGACATCCTATGAGTCATGGTTGTTCAAATCTACCAACTGATGCTGCACAGTGGATGTACGAGTTTGCCGAAGTGGGCACACCAGTGATTATTGTTGGCGACACGCCGCGTTCGTAACAGGAATTCAGGAGCATCGATAAAAGAGTGGAGGCTCGCTTCGAGGCTAGACTTTTATTTGTGTTACACTTATGAGGCAGATAAATATACGGAGGATACAATGAAAAAGAACATAATGTTCTTCAGTGAGATCGCTATAGTGAGCTTGGCTATAGCGCTGTTTTTTGCTTCTTCGGCTCAGGCTGAAACACATTCATTATCAGATCCAAGTGTAGTTTATACTTCAGATAGAAGCGCGGTTTTTTCTGTACAGTCAGATGATACAACTGATTGGGTTGATTTAGGGATTGAGTTAGGCGTTGAGTCCGGTCAATATACGCAGAATATAGATGGAGGAACCTATACTATAGCTGATGATAATAAATTTTATTATCTCATTAGTTCTCTGGAGGGAGTGTTGCAGCCCTCTCAAAAGTATTATGTTCGGTTTGTGAATAGTGGCGTTGTGTCAGATGAAATAAGTTTCACGACTAAAGATACGGGATATGTACGAATTGATAGTCTAGAGCCGAATACGGGTTGGTACGATGATGAAGTGCATATTCGAGGTCAAGGATTCGGTACACTTCAGAGTGGAGGCATAGTCTATTTCGGTACCTGTAGCATCAATCGCACTGATCAGGGTTGCGCCACTATTCTTTCATGGGATGATAATGAAATTGTTGTAAAACCTTTTAATACTGATTATGGAAATTATGCTGTTACTGGACAGGTTGGTATAAGAAAAGAAAAGGCGACAGCTGGGTCTGGAATTGCCGAGCGATTGATTGTAGCTGTGGAAGGGCCAAGTTTTACTTTTGAGCGACCAAAGAATACTTCGCTAGACTTAAAAGAATCCCAAGAGAAGAAGGAAGAAATAAGACAGGCTTTAGATATGCCTGAATTAAGCAGTGATGATGAAAATACTATACAGACAAGCGATGTATATCCAGCAACAGAAACAAATGTAGAAGAAGAACAGTCAAAAGATTTTACATTGGCTTGGTGGCTGGGCGGAGGAGCATTAGGAATTTTACTACTGGCGCTACTCTTCCGTAAGCAGCTCGCCTAGTCTCCTTAATAGCAGACATTGGGCATTGACGTGCTACAATAGTCTTGCTATACTCGCACGTCTATGAAAAAGGGAATCATCATTATTATCGCGTTAGTGCTTTTACTCGGGCTTGGCTATTGGCAGCGCGGCTGGATTCGTGATACTTGGGATTCGATCTCTACACCTGAGTTACCAGAGCCTACTGCGAAAAATGCAGTCGTGAATACGAGCGTGGAAAACAGTAATAGCACAACTACCAATACGGCAATTACAAACACAGTCGTTACTTTGCCGGACGAGATAAATTTAGACGTGCCTTTTTCATCTCAGGCGCCTTTTGCCAATTGGGATTTACCATACCAAGAAGCCTGTGAAGAAACTGCTGCGCTTATGGTACAACGTTATTGGGAGGATGAGCCGCTTACGAAAGAAGACGCTGATCGTTCCATTTTAGCGATTGTAGATTTTGAGGAGCAGCACTATGGTTTTTACCAGGATACAACCGGCGAAGAGACGGCACGCTTCATTCGCGACCTATGGGGTTATGAAGTAGAGGTGAGTACCGGCGATGCGGTGACTGCTCTTGCTATTAAGCAGGAGATTGCACAAGGCCATCCAATTATTGTATTAGCTGCTGGTCGCCAGTTAGGTAATCCAAACTTCACTTCACCAGGTCCGATTTATCATGCCTTAGTAGTGAAGGGCTACACAAAGGATGGGCATTTTATTACCAATGATCCTGGTACGCGCAACGGAGCTGACTACGTCTATGAAGAGAGTGTGCTTATGAATGCCATTCACGATTGGAATGGCGGGGATGTTGACCATGGGCAAAAGGTCATGTTGGTAGTGACCCCAGCAAAATAAAAAAAGCACCCAATCCTTAGTCCAGCTCAGCTGGATTTTTTGGATTGGGCGCGAAGGGCTAGCCGACCTGCCGATCGTTGTCGACAGGCTCCTGAGCCACCGGCACGATCTCGACGTTGTCGAGACTCCAGGTGGTCAACTTGGTCTTACCGTTGCTCTCGCCTCCCTCCATCGTCCTCCTGACGTGTACGTGCAGCGGATCGCCCGTGACCCTCAGCGGTTCGGTGACCGTAGCGGTGAGACCGCTCCGCAGATTCCGCACCGTCATCCCAGGCCTAAGTTCAGTAGCTGCGAGCGTCATCTACTCCTCCTCCTCTGTTCTAGCGGTTGATGTCAATGCTCCAAAAGCAGTCTGACCTTAGCGATTTTTATAGAAATGTCAAGACTATACCCTAAGTACGTGCTACAATATACCTATGCGCATCCGTAAATCATCCGGTGAATACCAGATTTTTCAGCCAGAGAAGTTTATTCAGTCTTTACAAAATTCTGGAGTGCCGGGTACAGTGGCCCGAGGTTTGGCTGAGGAAATAAGTTTAAAGCCAAAACTCCATAAGTCGACGCAAGCGATTTTTTCCTATGCAAAAAGTCGACTAGCCCAGCTCAATACCAAGCAGGCCATGCGTTATGGTTTGAAACGAGCGATAATGAATCTTGGTCCGACCGGGTTTCCTTTTGAACAATACGTCGCGCGTTTGTTGAGTGCCTTAGGGTACAGCGTGCAAACTGATCAATATGTTCGCGGCTTCTGTGTTTCACACGAGGTTGATATTTTAGCCCGCAAGAATGGTCAGCTGCATCTTTTTGAGTGCAAGTATCATAATCGACGCGGCATGAAGACTGATGTAAAGGTGGCGCTCTATATTAAGGCACGCTTCGATGACATTGGAAAAGCTTTCCAAGCCAAAGAAGATGAACAGCGCCTGGCCCCTAAGAAGCATGTCCAGCATGCCTGGCTAGTTACAAATACGAAATGTACCACCGAAGCAATGAAATACGCCCGTTGCGCAAACGTGCACATTCTTAGCTGGGGTCATCCGGCTGATCAAAGTTTACAAAAGCTTATTGAGCAGACAAAAGTCTATCCTATCACCATTCTCATGAGTTTAGACTCGAGTATGAAATCGAAGCTTTTCCGAATCGGAGTGGTTACGATACAGGAGTTGTTAACCTTAACGGATATGCACGGTTTCACTACTCAAGAACGGAAGCGGATACAGGAGTTGCAGCAACAGGCGAAGTTATTGAAATAGTTTTGAGTTTAGGAGACTTCGGAACAAGTCCAGAGTGACAGAAAAAGAAAGAACCAGGAGACCGGAGTCAGCTGGTTCTAGGTGAAGGTGCATAGTTTACCCCGAGGGATGCCCCAAGGCGTGACTTTCGAGAAACTGCTCAATCTCCGGCACGGTGAGGAGCATTTGCTGCCCTGAGCCGTCCCGACAATTGCAGGTGACCAGGACCTGATCACCGTCGTTGAGTTCGTCGGGTTGCTCGTCAACTCTGACGGCCGCATGCTCTGCCGCGAAGGCAAGGAGCGTCTCTAGAGAGGGATGCTCTCCTAGCTGGATTACGACGCAGTTCTTGACTTGCTTCGATGGTGCCGTAGCGGCTACGGTATGCATGTAGTCTCCTTCCGGCTATTCCACCGAAGCGTGGTGGCCTGAGTTGTGATCGCGGAGAAAGGCGATCAGTTGGTCATGGTCAGCGAAGCGAGGTCTGTCTCCGCCCGGACATTCGCAACAAATCAAGACGCGTTCTCCATCGCTAGCCTCGTCTTGCGGCTCGTCAGGCTCGATGGCCTGAACCTCGCGAGCGAAAGCGTAGATTTCCAGAATATCTCGGTTCTCATCTCCTTCGATGACAACGCAGACCCGGACGTGCTCGTTGCCGTGTTCACCAGCGTTGACTGCTTTCATTCCCCCTCCTCTTTGGGCGAGTTTATTGGATGACCAGAACGATGTTCGGTGAGAAAGGACTGGAGCCTCCTCACACTAAGTAGCTGAGGTCGAATTTCAGTGCAGGTGCATCGCACCAGGACTTCATTTCCCTCTGAACAAGTAGCTTGGTTGTCCTGAGCAAAAGTGCGTACCGCACTTGCTCTAGGCCTTTCTT
The DNA here is from genome assembly GCA_023898465.1 of Candidatus Nomurabacteria bacterium. Lineage (NCBI taxonomy): Bacteria > Candidatus Nomuraibacteriota > Candidatus Nomurabacteria bacterium. The sequence goes on along the minus strand of CP060223.1, from coordinate 807,414 downwards.
CTACGTCGATGACAACGCAGTTCGTGATCCCCCAGTGGAAGTGCATTGCATCAGCGTCTTCGTTCCGCATTCATCCTCCGTTGATTGTGCAGGTGCGTGAGACCGGGGAATATAGCAGACGATACGCTTTGTGTCAATGGAAAAAGGAGCCCTCAGACAGATGTCTTCGGGCTCCGGGGTTCGTCCGTTTCGACGGTGTAATTGCCGGTGGAAGGCCCCGGCGCAGGACGAGTTGGATTCCTCTCGTGCGAGAGAGGGCTACTGGGACCGGCGACCCAGGCTCGCATACCTACGCGGGCAACGCTTGAGTTTTGTCAGCATCGAGGGAATACCTCCCATTCGTTGTGACGTGGCGCGATGATGCGCCGATTTCCAGTGGTTGACGTTGTCCGGGACTACATATGCGGTCACGAACAACGGGATAAGTTAGCACGGTCTAGAAAAACTGTCAAGCATATAAGGAAAGACCAGCTTCAAGAGAGAAGCTGGTCTCGAATGTGGCCTTAGGCGATTCGGCATTCCTTGCCTAGCCAAGTTGCTACGCAGAAGCGTTCCTCATCCAGACACGCGTACAGGAGTGGGTCATAGACCCGTCCGGTATTGTAACGGAGGTCTTCGACCTCGAAGCGAGCGCCCGGTGCTACCTCCTTGATCCTGGCGATCTGTAGCTGTACAGGATCGGGAAGTACGCCTGGGTAAGCGCACCACTCTGTTTCGATTTTCCAGGTCTGCCAGCGGACGTAAGTTCGCAACTGCAGGCGACAGCCGAGGATGAGGTTTGCAGTCAGGTAGACCGACGAAACAAGTAGCGAGCAAGTCGCCGCGAATTGAGCCGGACCAGGTACCGCCAAGTAGATGGCAGACACTATCACGAATATCGCGGCGACCTTAGCGCTGATGTGGAAGAAGCGCCTGAAGCGCGCATCTCGACGAAGCGTTGGTTCGCACTCAGCGCGACGTGCACGCTTGTATCTCTCCACATCAGCCTTGACGAAAGGTCTGATGTTGAGTTGGTTGAGCGCGATTGCCAGAGGGCGAAGTCGGGTTCCATGACGTAGTTGCTGGAAGCGGTGAGATCGACGTCGAGCGCAGGTCGGCCGACTCTTGCGAATTGGTGCCTGCACAAGGCTGGTCATCAGAGCGTCCATGAGTATTCCTTTCCTGCATGGGAACGGGTGTGAAAGAACGAGTATGGGGGTAGCATAGATTTTGCAGGCACTGCTTGTCAAAGTAGACGTTGACAGGCGAGTTTTTATATCTTAGTATTTTACTCAGATATGAAGTTTTCTACTAAAGGTGACTATGGCTTAGCTCTCATGCTCGGTCTGGCCAGGCAGCACGGTCAAGCCAGTCTTTCTTTGCGCAATCTCGCAGAGCAGGAGCGAGTGCCTTACACCTATGCTGAACAGTTAATGGTATATTTACGTCAGGCTGGTTTAGTAGAGAGCAGCCGAGGTAGTCAGGGAGGCTATCGTCTGACCCGTTCACCCAAGGAAATTAACGTAGGTGAAATACTGCATGCGGTGCATGAATTAGATGTGCTGGCTTGTGAACGGAGCGCACAGGGTTGCCCTCGGCAGGACTTTTGTACCACGCATGATATTTGGGTGCAGGTGCGAGAAGCAATGGAATCTAAGCTCAGCAAAATGCGACTTGATAAGTTACTCCATACTCAGGTAAGCTCATAACCTATGGCAGACAAGGACAAAAAAATCGGCAAGATTGAGCTAGATCAAGAAACCTGCATTAGCGCGGCCTCTTGCGTGGCTTTAGCGGCTAAGACCTTCCAACTCGATGGTCAAGGTAAAGTTGAGTTTGTCGATAAAGAGCATCCCATTGGTGATGAAGAAGAGATGATTTTAGAAGCGGCGAAGTCTTGTCCGGTGGATGCTATCAAGCTTTTTGACCAGGACGGCAAACAAATGTGGCCTGAAGTATGAGTGAGTTACGTATTTCGCAACTCCAGGCTAGCGCCGGCGCTAATCAAATACTCAAAGGGCTTGATTTAGTTGTTCGCCAAGGCGAGGTTCATGCCATCATGGGCCCCAACGGTTCAGGTAAGAGTACACTCGCTTCAGTGTTGATGGGTCATCCTCAGTATGAGGTGACCGGCGGTACTGTTACTATTGATGGGGAAGATATTCTTAGTCTGAGTCCTGATAAACGAGCACGACTTGGCGTCTTTTTAGCATTCCAATACCCGAGCGAGTTACCCGGCGTGAGTCTTTCTCAATTTCTTCGTCAGGCGTATAACGCCCAGCGTGAAGAAAAAGATCAGCTAGGTGTATTGCCGTTTCAACAAATGCTTGAGGAAAAGATTGCCCAACTAAAACTCGATCCGAACTTTCTCATGCGTGGAGTAAACGAAGGATTTTCCGGTGGAGAAAAGAAAAAGGTTGAGATATTGCAAATGGCGGTATTACAACCTCGCTTTGCCATCCTCGATGAGACAGACTCAGGCCTGGACATCGATGCCTTACGCATTGTATCTGAAGGCGTTCAGCAACTCCTAGGTCCTCAATTAGGCGTGCTTATTATCACGCATTACCAGCGCATCCTGAAATATATTACGCCGGATCACGTGCACGTATTAGCAAAAGGTAAAATTATTCGCTCAGGCGATAAGACGCTGGCTGATCAGCTAGAGGCAGAGGGTTATGATCGTATTTTGCGCGAAGCAAAAGTATGAGTCAGGCCAGTCAGGTAAAAAAGACCAATGAGTATCAATATGGTTTTCATGATCCTGACTCATCAGTGTATCGTTCTCAGCATAAACTAAGCGATGAGTTAATTCGTGATATTTCCGCCCAGAAGCATGAGCCAGAGTGGATGCGGGATTTTCGCCTGCATGCGCTGAAGCAATTTATGAAGAAGTCGATGCCGAAGTGGGGGGCTGATTTGTCACGTTTAGACTTTGATGCCATTACCTATTACGTGCGACCATCAGAAGCCTCAGCCGACAAATGGGATGAGGTGCCGGATGACATTAAGCGAACTTTTGACCGCCTTGGTATCCCGGAAGCTGAGCGGAAATATCTCGCTGGAGTTGGCGCGCAATACGACTCGGAAGTGATTTATCATAATGTGCGTGAGACGCTGGATAAGTTGGGAGTGGTTTTTCTCAGTATGGATGAAGGCTTGCGTCGTTATCCCGATTTAGTACGTGAACATTTTGGTACTGTTGTACCGCCGGGTGATAATAAATTCGCCGCCCTAAACTCCGCAGTATGGAGCGGCGGCAGCTTTGTCTATGTCCCTAAAGGTGTGAAAGTTGATCTTCCTTTACAGGCCTACTTCAGGATTAATACCGAGGCCATGGGGCAGTTTGAACGCACGCTCATTATTGCTGATGAAGGAAGTGAGGTGCACTATGTTGAAGGTTGTACGGCGCCAATCTATTCCAAAGCTTCTTTACACTCCGCTGTGGTAGAAATTATTGCCAAGCCCGGCGCTCGAGTTCGTTACACCACGATTCAAAACTGGTCGCAGAATGTATACAACTTAGTAACGAAACGCGCGATAGCCTTTGCCAACGCAACTGTCGAGTGGATCGATGGCAACATCGGTAGCTGCGTGACTATGAAATATCCCTCGGTGTATTTGATGGGTGAAGGGGCTCGGGCAGAAATTCTTTCCCTAGCATATGCGAATTCAAATCAGCATCAAGATGCTGGCGGCAAGGCGATTCATGTGGCGCCAAACACTTCTTCTCTTATTACCTCCAAATCTGTATCGCAGGGTAATGGTCGGACAAGTTACCGAGGTGTGTTACAGGTGCAGCCGGGAGCGAAAAACGTGCAGTCAAAGGTGAAATGTGACGCACTCCTCCTTGACCTTGAATCACGCACTGATACCTATCCTCGCATGGATGTGCATGAGTCAGCTACGATTGAGCATGAAGCAACGGTTAGCCGGATCGGACAAGATCAACTTTTTTACCTCATGAGTCGGGGCTTAAGTGAAGATGAAGCTGCGGCTATGGTGGTGAATGGATTTCTCGAACCGATTGTGAAGGAGTTGCCTATGGAATATGCGATGGAACTTAATCGCCTGATTGGTTTAGAAATGGAAGGGTCGGTTGGATAAGGCTATGCAAGAAAACACCCATCAATTCATTATTGATACAAATACTGCTGCAGCGATCGAGTCGCCCCAGGAGGTAGTGGTTCCTCGCGATAGTCGATTAACGTATGTGGCGTACTACTTAGGCGGTACTTGTCATCGTAAATTGCGTATTGTGCTTGAAGATGGAGCTGATGCACAAATCATTGGTGTCTTTGCGGGGGCTGGTGATGACCTTTTTTCCATTGATATTACGACGGAGCATAAGGGGAAAGGAAGCCAGGCTCGTACCTTACTGCATGGTGTTTTAGTTGAGCGTGCCAAGGCTGACTTCAAGGGGATGATTAAAATACTTCCGACTGGAAATCAGACAAATGCCTTTCTAGAAGAGCGAGTTATGGTCTTGAGTGAAGCAGCGCAGTCAGAATCTTTGCCGAGCTTAGAAATTGAAGCGCAGGACGTAAAGGCGAGTCATGCCGCAACGACCGGCGGTCTACATAAGGAGCAACTTTTTTACGCCTTGAGTCGAGGATTGCCAAGGCAAGAAGCTGGGCGTATGCTGATAGAGGGGTTTTTACGAGCTCCTTTCCTTGCACTCGAAGTAGCGGAGCAAGAAAAGGTATACTCGCACATTGCTTCTTATCTGATGCGTTTCCCACTCCCTGATAATGTCTGATTTCATACCAGTTGCTAGGGTTGAGGATATTCAGCCCGGCCAGAAACGTCGATTCGTGGTAAACGGGTTGGCGATCACGCTCATTAATTTGAACGGGCGCTTCTTTGCCACGCAGGATACTTGTACGCACGAATCAGCTTCTCTGACCGGTGGTGAGATAGTAGATGGATGTTTAGAATGCCCTCGTCATGGCGCGCGCTTTGATATTGCTACCGGAGCAGTACGAAGCCTACCGGCTACTCAGCCGATCCGCGTCTTTCCGGTAAAAGTTGAAGGTACTTCTTTACTCGTGTCATTAAATTCCCATCAAGCTATATGAGTACCCCATTAGACATAGAAAAGATCCGAGCTGACTTCCCCATACTTCAGAGGAAGGTGAACGGACACACTTTAGCGTATTTGGATAACGCTGCGTCTACCCAAAAACCGAAACAGGTTATTGAAGCTGTTGATCAGCTCTATCGCGTTCACTATGCAAATGTGCATCGCGGAGTGTATACCATTAGCGAAGAAGCAACCGCCGGCTATGAAGCTTCTCGACAAGCAGCAGCGGAATTTCTTCACGCGCCTAAGGCTGAGAATATCGTCTTTGTTCGCAATGCGACCGAGGGTATTAATTTATTGGCACATGCTTGGGCACGGAAGTTTCTCCATTCAGGCGATATAGTGCTTCTGACAGAAATGGAGCACCACGCGAATTTAATTCCCTGGCAGCTATTAGCTAAAGACAAGGGCGTGCAGCTACGCTTCATCCCAATTACCGATGAAGGTCGACTCGATCTTTCTCAGCTTGACGCATTGATGACCCCTGAGGTGAAGCTGCTCTCAGTCACGCATATGTCTAATGTCTTGGGGACTATAAACCCGGTAAAAGAAATAGTTGCAAAGGCAAAGACACATGGCATTGTCAGTATTATTGATGGAGCGCAGGCAGCTCCGCACATGCAGGTAAATGTCCAGTCAATTGATTGTGACTTTTATGTGGCCACTGGACATAAAATGCTTGGGCCAACTGGTTCAGGATTTGTGTATGGCAAAATGGAACGCTGGGAAGAGGCTGATCCTTTCCTGGGTGGCGGCCATATGATTAATGAGGTGACCTACACCGAGGCGACGTGGAATGCCGTACCATTCAAATTCGAAGCTGGGACACCTGAAATTGCAGGGGTGACTGGTTTGCAGCACGCCCTGCGTTATTTACAAGATTTAGGGTTAGAAAATATCTATGCGCATGAGATGGAATTAACCGGTTATGCGCTTGAACAGCTACAGAAGATTTCCGATCTTCAAATATACGGACCTCTCAATACTGAGGGGCGAGGCGGCGTGCTTTCCTTTAATATGAAAGGGATGCACTCCCATGACCTGGCATCAGTGTGTGATACCTACGGTGTGTGTTTACGGACTGGCCATCATTGCGCACAGCCTTTGGTGCGTAAGCTTGGTGCAGTGGCCACTGCTCGCATTAGCCTCTATGTCTATAACACCAAAGAGGAAGTTGATCGCTTAGTGCAAGCATTGCACGAAGCAAAAAAAATTCTCACCTAATATGGACCTCTATCGACAAGAAGTACTCGAACACACGAGGAGCCCAAAGAATTTCGGCACACTGGATGATGCTAATGTGCAGCAGAAAAATAGTAATCCCATGTGTGGCGATGAGATGCACATAGATCTTAGGGTGCTAGATGGCATTATCCAAGATATCCGTTTCAGTGGTGAGAGTTGTGCAATCGCTAAAGCCGGAGCCTCTATGCTGACTGAGGCGGTAAAAGGCAAAGCAGTGAAGGAGGTCATGCAAGGCACTAAGGAGGAGCAGTTAGCTCGCTTTGGTAGTCCACTCACTCCTAGTCGCCAAAAATGTGCCTTGCTTTCTTATGATACTTTGCAGCAAGCTTTGGCTCAGGTGAAATAAAGGGCTTGCATCTTTTTTCCTACATGTTAGGTTGAAAGCAGTTTTTTGATATTGAGGCGACATCCTGCCAGGGAGCCTGATCTGTGCGTCCCTAACGTAGCCCTACACCCTTCTGGGCTTTGTAGACAATCAACTACGTTTTTTCGTCGCCTCACTTCTTCAGCCACCCGTTCCTCAAACGGGAGCCACTATGCTGCGGGTTCGTTTCACGAACAAACATGGTGGTCCCCCCTCCGTTGTGGGCGGGTGGCTTTTCTTTTTCTCGATTGAGTGGACAAAAGTAGATAATTCTGCTACAATAGTAAAGTCTATGAGAAATACACGGGGGAATTGCGAGTCTCTTTGTTTGAAGAGATTTTTTTGTACCTAGACTTGATTTTTTTCACTTTCCATGCTATTTTCTCATGTTTCCTAGCGTGAATATATGGGACGTCCACTCCATCACCACTTAAAACATGCTTTTATCCCGCATGAGGGGAATAATCATCATCCCCATGCCTTGCGGTCAAAAGCCCTCAAAGTGTATGCAACGCTCCTTATTGGAGTGAAGCTTTTTGTGATGAGTATTGTGGCTTTTTATCCTGGCACCTCGTACGTCTCAAACGTGACTGTGCAGAATATCGTTGCGCTCACCAACCAAGCCCGTCAGAGTGCCGGCTTAGCTCCTTTAGCAGTGAATGGCCTCCTAGGACAGGCTGCGCAAGGGAAGGCAAATGACATGATTGTGAATCAGTATTTTGCTCATACAAGTCCGGCGAATGTGACCCCGTGGGACTGGTTTAAGCGAGCAGGGTATTCATATAAATTTGCTGGTGAGAATTTAGCTAAGGATTTTTCAACGGCCGAAACGCTGGTTGATGCCTGGTTAGCAAGTCCTTCGCACCGTAAAAATATCATGAATGCAAATTACACTGAGATTGGTATTGCGGTTTCCACTGGTGAAGTAAATGGTGTACAGACTATTGTGGTTGCACAGATGTTTGGCGCGCCTTTGCAGGTAGAAGTAGCCGCAGCACCGGAGCCCGCACCTGCAACTTCGCAATCCTCAAGCACACCAAGCATACAACAACCCAGCACTCCTACTACACCTAGCACGCCGACACCTCAGCCAGTAGTAAAGGCCGAGCCACCAATTACTCCGACTATTGCTTTTCCAAAACCGGAAAGCTTGTTAAATGTGGCGCAGCCGAGAGTGGCCGGAGTGACCAGTCCTAATGCTGTCGTAAAGGTGCAAGATGGTGAAACAGTGGTACTTGAGGTAAAGGCTGATGCCGAGGGTAAATACGAAGGTGATGTGACTGAGCCCTTGCTTGACGGTTCACATAGTTTAATTGCCTATGCGGTTGATCCGGACTCACAACTTGAGAGTGGCAGCACCGAGCCGGTAACTATTTCCATTGATACCCAGTCTCCACTTATTGCCCTTGATCGATCTGTCGTCTTACCATCCTGGGAACCGCGGACTGGTTATGATGTCTTTGCAACAGTCACCAATGACCCAGAGCATGTAGTAGTTCGCTATGGAGGAATCGAAGCGAATCTCCAACCGAGCGTTGACGGATATTACGGTCAAATTGATACACGAGGTAGTGCTCAAGCTGATAGCGCTATTTCAGTTATTGCGCAGGACGCAGCGCAAAATATTACCGAGGCTCCACTTATCACTACGGAATTCTTCGGTCGAATGGTTTTGGAGCCAAGCCGTCTGATCACTCCTGACACGCTTATTCAAATCGTCTTATACTCGCAGCGCTTCTTTGTTGCCTTCCTCATTTTCTTAACCATTGCGCTCGCATTGATGGTATTTATTCGATTCCGAGTGCAGCATCATCCAACTGTTGTCTACTCTCTGCTCTTGATGTACACGATCTCGATACTGCTTATTGTGTAGGCGCTGAAAATTCAAGCATCAAGTGCGCAAGTAGCAGGTGAATTTCCGTTGTTTCACTTTCTCGCTACATAGCGCTTTTTCTGCTACGATGAAGTCCCATGCAAGACGTGCCATCGTATGTACAAAAAAGTCGCCCTTGGTATATGAAACCATGGGTACTTGGTCTTGGCGCGCTTTTCATTATTTTGAGTGGCGGATACGTCGGGCTTACTATTCATTCCTTGCAAAAGGTTATCACTAGCGATACCAGTAGTTTTACGTTTAATACCCAGCAAAATCAGGGAGTAAACACAAATAGCAATCTCGATGCTCAACTGGTCGGTGAAAATGATCCATCACTCGGTCCTGCTGATGCTGCAGTAACTATTGTTGAGTTTGGAGATTACCAATGCCCCTATTGTAAGGAGGTGTTTCCAACCGTACGTCAGCTTATGAATACCTACAGTGGGCAAATTCGTTTTGTCTTTCGTGATTACCCAGTTACTGAGGCTCATCCACTCGCGTTATTTGCGGCTGAAGCAGGGCAGTGTGCTTGGGAACAAGGCTCAAATCAATATTGGTCGCTCCATGATCGTATGTTTATTGGACAAGACGAAATGACGCAGGAAAATATCCTGGCTTGGGCTAGATTAGCCGGAGTGAAAGAAGATGAGTTTACGAGTTGTATAACTAGTGGCAAATATGAGAATGAAATTTTGGACGATTTTTCCGACGGCTTGGATTTAGGGGTTCGTGGCACGCCTACGTTTTTTGTAAACGGAAGAAAAATTGAAGGGGCCCTACCTTTTGCCACTTTTCAGCAGTTGATAGAAGGGTTGTTAGAGTAAATTGACAATACGGGCTCAAAATTCGTATACTATCCATCACTTAGGCATTTCATTTTTTTCTTAAATTCTCGAGCACATGACACCATCTCCAGTAGTTCGTAACGTGCCATCGGGTGAAGGCTCACGTCCAGCCGGCATCCTCGATGCACCTCCCAAGACCACATTTATGTTGGGTCTTTTTGTTGGCGTAGCACTTACTGCGCTGGGCTTTATTATGTTTGGCGGTGGCGCTTCAACTGCAACAGTAAAGGGAACCGATACAGTGGCCGCAGCAAATACAAACACCTCTGCAGCTGCAGCCCCGACCGGCAACGCATCGGCTATTAGCAAGCCAACCAAGGATGATCATTACCTTGGCGCTGACCCTTCTAAAGCAAAAGTAGTACTGGTAGAGTTCTCTGATTTCCAGTGCCCATACTGCAGCAACCTTCACCCAACCTTGCAGCGAATTATTGATGAGAATCCTGACACTGTTTCTCTAGTGTATCGACATTTCCCACTCACTTCGATTCACCCTCAAGCGCTACCAGCGGCAAATGCTTCTGAATGTGCTGCTGAGCAAGATAAGTTTTGGGAGTTTGGCGATAAGATATTCGCAACGCAGTCTTCAATGAGCGACTCCTATTACAGTCAGGTAGCGAGCGATCTCGGACTAAACGTTGATAAGTTTAATGATTGCTACCAGAGCAAGAAGTATGATGATGATGTACAGGCTGATATGAGTGAAGGAGAACTCGCTGGTGTGTCTGGTACTCCGGCCACCTTTGTCTTACAGGGTGACGATGTCACTACTGGTCAATTGATTAGCGGCGCACTTCCGTACGCCAGCTTCAAATCAGTTATTGACCAGTTACTCTAGAACGATTCGGCAGCATGCCACGTAAGAAAGTTACACCAAAGCCCAGTTTGCCCGTGTGGTTCTGGGCTTTTGGTATTGTGGTAATTATCTTCGGAGTGTGGCTAAGTTGGCCGCATGGATCGAGTTCTATTAGCGACACTACACTCCTTAGTAATACCTCAAGCGATACTTCCCCCGAAGGCGTCTTTACTGATTACTTTGATGCTGGCTGGCGGAGTGGTGATACGAATGCAAAGATATTGGTAGAAGCGAGCTATTTTTTCCCAGAGCTGGCTAGTGCATTAGAGGCGCTTCCCACCAAATCAGGGCATCAGGGTGAAGTTGCTGATCGTTTAGCCATCCTGAAGCCAAATACTGATACAATCGTCTTCTACCTCACCTTAGCTAGTTCAGATGATGAACTTTCTGAATTTGATCCTGAGGAAATTGTTAGCTTAAGTGATGATGAGGGTAATGTATATCCCGTGCAGCAGTGGTCAGAGGCTAACTCAGTGCTCTTGCCAGCCTCTGAAGTCAATCAACGTATTGGCTTAGTAGCCTTTGCCCGGACAAGTGAAGAAGGATTGGATATCGATAAAGTGAATCCAAAAACCTTACAATTGACTATTGCCATCCCCGGACAAAGCGAGCAAACTTTAACCTGGGATTTAGGACTACTTGATACTTTTCTACAAAGCTATGAACGATAATACAGAACAGCAGCTAACCAAAAAACAGCGACGAGAATTACGACGCCAAGAAAAAATGGCAAACCGAGAAAAAGGTGCCCAGTCAGCCCGTATGAAAAAGCTTATTTGGACTGTCATCATTCTTGTAGTGGTTGTTGGAGGAGGTATTTGGGCTTTCCAGGGTAGTGACAATACAAGTACAGCAGGTGATTTCTCAAACGATAACGACCCAAGCCGAGGTCCTGAAACCGCAAAGGTCTTAATTGAAGAGTACTCAGATTTCCAGTGTCCAGCCTGTAAGGCAGCAGATACAAATCTCCCTGAAGTGTTGGCGGCATATCCAAATGATGTGCGCTTTGTGTACAATGATTATCCCTTAACTACCATTCACAAAAATGCACGAGCAGCTGCAGAGGCGGCACAATGTGCATTCGCGCAAGGTAAGTTCTGGGAGTATCACGATAAACTTTTTGAGGAGCAAGCGAGCTGGTCAGTATTAAGCGGCTCCACCGTTACTGACACTTTTGTGCAGTACGCTTCTGACCTTGGGATTGATTCCGAAGCTTTTCAAAGCTGTATAGATAATACCGAGCAAAAAGAAGCGGTAAATACTGATATTGGGGAAGGTAATGCTCGTAAGGTAAATTCTACTCCTACCTTCTTCATCAATGGAGAGCGACGTGTCGGTGGTATGACCACTGATAATTGGAAGTCCGTGATCGATGCCGCAATTGCCGAAGCGGACGCTACTGCATCGACTGACCAATCCGAGGTCAATGCCAACAACTAAGCGCTGGCTGATTGCCTTAGAATGGCTTGCTCGCTTGCTGGTCGGTGGAATCTTTGTTTACGCCGCGCTTGGGAAGCTCATGGCGCCAGTGGAGGAATTTGAGGCAGCGATTCGCACCTACGAATTACTTCCCGAGGGTATGGTAAGTATATTCGCATTGGTGACGCCGTGGATTGAGTTATTGGGCGGTCTCTTTGTGTTGGCTGGATTTTGGCGTCGATGGGCGGCTGGAGCGCTCACGCTTATGCTCTTGAGCTTTATCATTGCCATTAGTATTAATATTGCTCGAGGGAACACAGACATCGATTGTGGTTGCTTTGGTACTTTCTCGATCGGAGCGACACCGACTGAAGCGCTCTTAAAGGATTTAGGTTTGATTGTATTGTCTATTTTCCTTGTATGGCGTAAATCATGGAAGTGGACGATTGACGCTTGGTTAGGAAAAAGCGAAATTGGGGAAAGTTAAATTAATGAGAATATCTAAAACTACTCAGTAGGTAGCAGTGGGCATTTTTTTGGTACCGGGGGGCGGGATCGAACCGCCGACCTGAGGCTTATGAGTCCTCCGCTCTAACCAACTGAGCTACCCCGGCACGTCGTAATTACATTTTTACTTTTCGCAGCTCTTCAGTTCGATAAATATGAAGCATGAGCAGTGTATACCGTCTCTCGAAGCTTTTCAAGCATCTCCACAGACGAGCACTTGGGCCTTTTGGTTAAGTGCGAGTCTGAAAAGCGGCACACGGCCGTAATCCGAAGTAGTCCGACTTGTCGGAATACGTAGGATGAAGGACTTGATGACGCTTGGTTGCGGGGGAGGGACTTGAACCCTCAACCTGCGGATTATGAGCCCGCCGAGCTACCATTGCTCCACCCCGCAGGTGCATACTACGGATTCTCAGCATAAAGTCAAGTCAAGGATAAATAAATAGTCGACAATCTTGCTAAAAAGCAATTTTTTTGCTATACTACCAATGTAAATACAAAAACACTAACAGTTAATTAGCTTTTTGATATGCGTGAAGGACATTTTTCCGACATGTCACGCGAGGCGGGGGGCAGTCCAGAGCAATATCTCAACGATCCAAAGTTCGTTGAATTTTTAGATAGCTATGATGATGACCTCGATTTCGATGCTTTAGGGCCTGAGCAGCTAGCGGAGCGACATGAGGCATTTGAATTAGCTCAGAGCGTAGGGCCTGAAATTAAAAAGCTTTTTAAGGAAGAGATAGCTAAGCAGCTTGATATTCAGATGGATGACGCCGAGTTTGCGGCAATTGATGAATATATCCAACGAGAAGTTCGCGAGAATCCAGAAGCACTTGCTACTATTCAGAATGAAGCTCGCCAGTATAGAGAGAGTAAGGAGATGATTGAGGAAAGGGAGCTAGAGGTAGAAACGCTGCTGGCCGAGCATGGCGGTGAGAGAAAATTACGAGAGAAAGAAAAGCTGCTCAAAGAAGCGGCAAAGCAAGGCAAACAGCGTTGGTTTATTATTGGACGTTTTATTAAGCCTAGCGAAGACCAGAAGATAGCTCAAGAAGAATTAGCTACCCGTCATAATGTTGAAAAAGATTATGATAAAGAGTTGCGTAAAGTAGAGAGGATACTTGGTCCTCTTGGTGAGCTGCGAGAAGTGCAAAAGATACGACAGGATATCTGGGACGCTATAGAGCCTGCTCGGGCGATTATGGAACGAGCGCGTGAACTTGCGCAAGAAAAATTACAACAACTCGGCTCAGATGAGTCGGAGACTGGCACGCAGAAGGCGTTAGAGTATTTAGCGCAACTTCGTACGCTCAGTGAGCAGCAAGGCACTGATTATTTATCCGACTTTACCTATCACGTGGAATATGAGTCTGGTGATGGTTCTAAAACAGTTGAATTGAGTGAAGATGACTTTGAAGAAGAGTTGCAGCTTCGCATAGAGACAAAAGTTGCCGATACCCTCGAACGCTCAATCCGCGAAGTAAATCGCTATGACGCCTTTGCCAAGAAAATGGATAAGATTTTTAAAGATCCCAAGGTAGGTTTACGTCGTCCAGGAGAAGCCCGTACATTCTTGATCGAATCCCTTCGCGACATTGCTAAGAATGTCCGTCCAGGTAAGCGGGCGATTATTTCCATGTATATTACTCAAATAGAGAACACCAAATGAGCACAGTAAACCTCGACAAATTAGAAGAGCTCATGAAAGCTGAAAAGTGGCCTGAGGCTAAAAAGATGCTGGATGATTATTTTACTGATACGAAAGATCCAGCTGAACGAGGCAAGGAACATGTCACCTATGCACGTCTTTACTTACAGGTGATGACGCGTTTAAATAATCAATACCTAAGCGTGTTAGAAGAGGGCGTGGATGCTCTTAAGGCCCTGGATGCTGCCGAGTCATCCGGTTAACTATAAGCCAGACAAGCAGAAAGCCGCCTACGAGGCGGTTTTTTGGTGCCGCGGGAGAGAATCGAACTCTCATGAGCTTGCGCTCGCAGGATTTTGAGTCCTGTGCGTCTGCCAGTTCCGCCACCGCGGCGTGTGAAACATGCCAATGGTAAAGAAGTTCTCATGATATGTCAACGAGCGCCTTCGTTTTTTGGTTATTTTGTGGTATACTAGTCGCCGTAATTGCACGCTATGGCGCGAATTATTTCTATCGTAAATCAGAAAGGCGGGGTTGGAAAAACCACAACCGCAATTAACCTGGGTGCCTATCTTGCCCATTATGGTGCTCGTGTACTTTTAATTGATCTTGATCCGCAGGCCAATGCAACAAGTGGTTTAGGTATTAAGCATCGTGAGTTAGAGCGCGGTGTGTACGAGACCTTGCTTGGAGCGGCGGCGCTCTCAGAGATAATTCAACCAACTGCGCATGATCGTTATCATATCGCCCCCGCGACAGTTTCCTTAGCTGGAGCCAATGTTGAATTGGTAAATATGGATGGTCGAGAAGGTCAACTCGATCGTGCTATTCCCGAGATTGCCGAGCAATACGACTACGTACTTATTGATAACCCTCCTTCGCTCGGCATGTTGACCATTAACGGCTTAACCGCAGCCCGCGAGGTGCTTATCCCGGTGCAGTGTGAGTATTTGGCTTTAGAGGGCTTGAGTCAGTTACTGGAGACTATTCAACTAGTGAAAGAAAGCATTCAACCGAACGTAGAAGTGCTTGGCGCAGTCCTTACCATGTACGACAGTCGATACAAACTTTCTGATGCAGTGCTTCAAGAGCTTTATCGCTATTTCCCAAATCGTATTTTCCGCACCGTTATCCCACGTAATGTGCATTTAGCCGAAGCGCCATCGCATGGACGTCCTATTTTGAAACATGATCCTGATTCGCGCGGTGCTCGAGCCTATAGTCGCCTTGCTCGCGAAGTATTAAGCCCACATCATACATGAGTGAACCTGTCCTTGGTCGCGGTCTTTCCGCATTGATTCCGAAGCCTGGTACCCAAAACCCAGGAGTGAATCCCGCCCTACGCTCTTTACCGACTGATGGAGAGCGGGTAGAAAAAATTCCAGTCGAGCAAATCGTGGCTAATCCACATCAGCCTCGGCAGCATTTTGATTATCAAGCCCAAGAAGATTTAATTGCCTCAATCAAAGCACATGGCATACTCCAGCCACTCATTGTGACAAAGCTTTCTAGTGGCAGCTATGAATTGGTAGCAGGCGAGCGGCGATTTCGGGCAGCTCGCACTTTGGAATTCGCTACTGTGCCGGCTATTGTCCGTACCGCTTCAGCCCAGTCAAAGCTAGAATTAGCCTTGATTGAAAATATTCAACGTAAAGACCTTTCGCCAATCGAAGAGGCTGAGGCGTATCGCGCCTTGATCGATGAATTTGCATTAACTCAAGAGGAAGTAGCGCGTCGGGTTGGGAAGAAGCGCGCGACAGTAGCCAATATCCTTCGCTTGCTTAATCTGCCGGTCGAAGTACAGAAGAGTTTGCGTGACGGCGCTATTACGATGAGTCACGCGAAGGTTATCTTAAGTGAAGTTGATCCGACAGAGCAGATTAAGCTCTGGCAGTCGATTATGAAGAAAGATTTAACAGTCCGAGGAGGCGAAGATCTGCGTCGCAGTCATTCTTCACATGGAGCAGCGGCGCAGGCTCGTAATCCCGAAATCGCCGCGCTAGAGGATAGTCTACGCAGCGCATTAAATACCAAAGTCCGCATCACTCGTCGCAAAGGACGTGGCAGCATTACCATTGATTTTTATTCAGATGAAGAACTTGAGAACATCATCACGACTATCACCACGTAAGTCACATACTTCATCTTATCTGCTGACCATTCGGACAGCTCTGGGGGCAGTTATTTTCTTCTTGCCGCTTATCTACTACAGCGGCTTTTCTGACTTTTGGGAGTTGCCAAAAATGATACTCCTCGCACTCGGAGTCTCAGTTGCTATGATTGCTTGGTTGCTCTGGTCATTGCGTGCGCAGCAGTGGCAAGGTCGTTTTGATTGGTTAAGTCTGAGTTTAGGGCTCTTTGCCTTAGCGCTACTATTGAGCACCATTTTTTCCGTGCAGCCTTATGTTAGTCTCTTCGGCATGTCAGGGACGCAAAGCGATACCGCATTGGCTAGTTTCTACTTCATCCTCTTCGCGTTTCTGTTGCGTCAGACCACTGACGAGTCGTGCGGACGTTTTTATCTGAGCTTATTCCTTACTTCCGGTGCGCTAGCCAGTCTCTTAAGCTTTATTCACCTCGCCGGAGTACCACTTTTCCCTGGCACCGGTATACCCGAAGCGTTTCATCCATTAGCTGGTTCACCCGGCGTACTCGCTTTACTGAGTGTACTTCAATTCTTCTTGGCCTGGCAGCTGTGGCGCAATACCTCACACGCGATTTCACGCGTACTGCTCAGCCTGGTGATGTCTATTCACTTGCTCGTTTTGCTTTTTGTGGATGTCTACCTAGCAGCCCTCTGCATCGTAGCGGGTGTGGTGCTTTTACTTCTGACACGGGTGGTATTGAAGCAGCGTCCTTTTGCCGATGCGTGGATTATCGCTGCCATGTTGGTGGGGATTCTTTTGCTCAGTTTGTCAGTCAGTAAGTATTCTGGCAAAAGTTATGGTGTCGATATTACCATGCCCGCAAGCAGTTCAGCTCGAGTCAGTCTGTCGACGCTGAGCAGTCAGCCGATTCTCGGTAGTGGGCCTTCCACTTTTTATTATGATTTAGTTTCTTATCGGCCAATTGATTTGAATACCAGCTCCTACGCTGATGTTCGTTTCAGTCGACCGGATAACTATTGGCTGCAGGTTTTTGCTGGCACAGGGATTCTCGGAGGATTGCTTTTCCTGTGGCTTTTAGCTCGTTTAGTTTGGCAGAGCAGTGGGACCATACTTGATCAAAAAAAGAAACAGGGCGATTTTCAAAGCTTGGCAATTTGGTTTTTCCTCTTGAACCTTTTGATTATCTTCTTCACCCCAGGCTCCATGCTTGTTTCGCTTTCCCTTTGGTTGAGTATCGGCATCCTGGGAATGTATGGTAAAGAAAAAACTGCCCAGCCATCGAATAAGTTTCTTCGGGGCGTTGTGGCATTTTCCCTACTTCTCTTTGTTGGACTTTGGTATGGTCAGCTGCGCGTATGGTTTGGAAGCGTCTACATTACGCAAGCGCGAACAGCCATCCTCAACACCGAACCATTGCAAAGCGTGCAGGCTACGATTGATCACGCCATTTCATTGGATCCTTGGCGAGCAACGTATCGCCTTGATTCTGCCGAGCATGCCCTTGTAAGTGCTCAGCTAAGCGAGGATCAAACATTGCAGAAACAGCTGGCTTTGTCAGCAGTTGATCCGATTGAGCAGGCTATTTCCCTGGATCCTAAAAACCCAGTGGTATATGAGCAGGCACTTCGTTATATTCCAGCTATCCGACTCTTAGCCGGTACTAGCCCCTTAGCTGAGCAAGACATGCTTGAAGCGCTTATTGCCATTGAGCCAAATAACGTGAAGCACTATCGTAACTGGGCGAAGCTCGAGTTAGTCAGCTCACAGCAGCTCGCTAAAGATGAAAGCACGGCCGGGCAAGCTGATGCGCTGCTTCAATCGGCATATACCCATCTAACAAAAGCGCTTGATTTAGCGCCAGGTGATTTAGACACTCGCTATCATCTCGCCTTAACACATGAATTACTGGGCAATGAAGCATTGGCCCGTGATATGTTACGTACCTTAGCTATGGATTATCCAAATGATCCAGATGTGCTTTTTGAGCTGGCCCGCCACGAAGGCTTAAATGGTGACTACAATAAGGCAATTCAATTACTGACGACTGTTGTAAATATCACGCCGCGAAACGTGCAGGTCCGACTCGCTCTTGCCCAGGCTTATCAGGCAATCGATGAGACTGAGAGCGCGCTTTCGCAGGTAAACACTGCCCTGCAGCTTGATCCGGAGAATGTTGATGCGCAGAGCCTGCTGAGCGAATTGCAGGGTAGTGGCAATGACGAGGAATAATGACTACCCGTATACGACACATTATCCGGGCCGCTGAACTCGGTGGACGTATACATCGTAAATACTTTGGCACTCAATTAGCTACCAAGCAAAAAACTATCGCCTCTGATTTACAGACGCGAGCTGACATAGAGTCAGAGCGAGCAGTAGTGAAGTATTTGCGCAAACACTTTCCTCGTTACAGCATTACAGCCGAGGAAGAAACACAGCTGGATAATAAGAGTGACTATGGTTTTGTCATCGACCCTTTGGATGGTACGAGAAATTTTGTTATGGGCATCCCATACTTCTCTGTATCAATCGCTTTAACCTATCGAGGTAAGGTTATTGCCGGAGCGGTGCATCATTCTTCGCTTCAGAAGACTTACTACGCTGAGCTAGGAAAGGGCGCTTTTTGCAATGGAGTAAGACTCCGAGTTAATAAGGTGAATGAGATTGAAAGAGCCTCGATTGTATACACCTGTGGCTATACAACCGATCGACGAAGGGTTGCTCGGCAATACAATAAACTATTCCATTTGGACGTTAGTCGCATAGTGAATAATTGGTCACCCGCACTGGATTATTGTTTATTAGCTAGTGGCCGAATCGAGGCGGTAGTGCAGTATGGCAATGAATACTATGATTACTTTGCAGGTTTGTTAATTGCTCGAGAAGCCGGGGCAAAGATTACTGATCTGAAAGGGAAAAAGCCAAAAAGTGATGCAGAGAGCTATATACTCTCTAGCAACAACACAACATTGCACCGGGTTTTTCTAAAGGCAGTGTAAAGTTACTACCGGGTTGCCTTTCGGATCTGTTCTTTAGCGCTGTGCGTTTTCACAAAGTCTAACCAGTCTCGGTTCGGGCGTTTTCGTTTTTTTTCCTTTAGTATCTCCACAACATCACCACTGCGAAGTGGGGTATCCAAAGCCACGATTTTTTCATTCACTCTTGCTCCCGAGCATTGATTTCCCACATCAGTATGAACCCGGTAGGCAAAATCAACCGGTGTCGCATCTTCAGGTAACTCAACTACGTCACCCTCGGGTGTAAAGACGTAGATTTGATTTTTAAACACGTCAACTTTTAGACTTTCCAAATACTCCTGGTCTTTGGCAAACTCTTTTTTCCATTGCGTGAGTGCTTGCATCCAATTGGTCATGCGTTTCGGTACTTGTGAAACACCCTTTGGTTTACCTGATTCGCTATAATGCCAATGCGCAGCAATACCATATTCGGCAAATTCGTGCATCACTGTATCGCGAATTTGTATTTCAATAATCCTGCCATGCGGTCCAAAAACTGTGGTATGTAGTGATTGGTAACCGTTTGGTTTGGGCTGAGCAATGTAGTCTTTGATCTTACCTTTAATCGGTTTCCAAAGTTCATGAATTTTTCCCAGCGCCATGTAGCAACTCGGCACGTCTTTAACGATAATGCGGAGGGCAATTAAATCATTAATTTGATGAATATCACCGTTTAGCTCTGGTCGCTGTAATTTCTTCCAAAGACTGTAGAGGTGTTTCTTACGGCCGTGGCAGGACACGATTACTATGCCAGCATCAGCGAATTCCTTCGCTATGGTATGTTGGGCGCTGAGCAGAAATTTTTCTGCATGAGGATAGTGTTCGCGAAAGAGTGCTTCGATACGAATATACTCATCCGGGTGAACATAGCGAAAAGCCAAATCTTCAATCTGACCACGAAACTCACCTATACCTAGACGGTTGGCAATGGCTGCATAAATTTCCAGCGACTCAGTGGCAATGCGGAGTTGTTTCTCCCGAGGTAGAGCTGAGAGCGTACTGAGGTTATGGATACGATCTGAGAGCTTAATCAGAATCACCCGAACGTCTTCAGCCATGGCTACAAACATGCGGCGGATATTTTCTACATAGCGCTCCATGCCGCGATATTTGATCTTACCTAATTTTGTGACGCTCATCACCAGCTTGGTAATTTCCGCGCCAAAATCCTTTTTCAGCTGTTCTTCCGTTATTGGAGTATCCTCTACCACATCGTGCAGTAAAGCTGCCGAGATGGTGATGGGGTCGAGGTGGAGGTGAGTTAGTCGAGCGGCCGTGGCAATGCAGTGAGTGAAATGCGGCTCACCGTTTTTTCGCATTTGTCCCTGGTGGGCTTGTTCAGCATATTCATACGCCAGGCGGACAATATCAACATCAGCCTGGGCATCATAGGCTTGGATAGCACGTACAAAATCATCAGCCGACCAGGTGTTGACTGAGCCATCATCAACTTTACGCAGGTTCTTTGTGCTCCTTTTCATGCCGGCATAGTAGCATGAGGAGGTCGGAGCCGAGAATAGCTACTTCTTCTTTTTCTTTTCAGCGAGAATCTCGACAGCTTTTTCCAGAGTGAGCTCTTCTACTTTTATGTCTTTTGGCAATGAAGCATTTGTCCGGCCATGCTTGAGGTATGGGCCGTAGCGACCTTCGAGCAAAGTGACAGGCTTTTTATCTTTTGGATGTTCTCCAAGTTTTTTAAGCTCCTTGGCACCTCGTCGTCCTTTTTTCTCCTGAGCCAGTAATTCAAGCGCTCGAGCTAAGCTGACCGTATAAACGTCATCATCCTTAGTCAGGGAGCGAAAATCGCCGTCATGGACAATATAGGGGCCAAATCGGCCTACATTAGCAACGACATCCTTACCACTTTCAGGATGAGCGCCAAGCGTCCGAGGTAGGCTGAGATATTTTAGGGCGTCTTCCATGCTTAACTCGTTCGGATTCACTCCTCGCGGAATAGAGGCGCGACGAGGCTTTGGATTTTCATCAGTTTTTTCACCGACCTGGAGATAGGGACCGAATCGGCCAGTTAACACGTAGATTGGTTCACCAGTTTCCGGGTACTGCCCCATTGGCTTTGGTCCATTCTTCTGCACCTCAAGTAATTCCTGAACTTGCTCTTCGCTTAAGTCAGCTGGAGCCAGATCTTCTGGGATAGACGCATGAGTATCATCATCGCCATTACCACTCTCACTGACAATATAGGGACCATAACGTCCCACGCGGATTTCTACATTTGGGAGATGAGGCAGGGTAAAACTGCGAGATTTATTTGGATCAATCTTATCCTCTTGTTCTTCAACCTGTTGATGAAAATGCTCCTCACCTGAGTAGAAATTTTTAATATAAGGCTTCCAGGAAAGTTTCCCCTCGGCGATTTGATCGAGTTCCTCTTCCATTTTGGAAGTGAAGTTGGTATCGACCAGGTGGGCGAAATGCTTGGTGAGGAGTTGGGTAACAGCAAAAGCGGTAAAGGTAGGAGCTAGGGCGTTGCCAATCCTTCTGACGTAGTTACGGTCAATAATAGTACTGATGATAGAAGCATAGGTGGAAGGGCGGCCGACGCCATTTTGCTCTAAGGTTTTTACCAAGGTCGCATCATTGAAACGGGCCGGTGGCTTGGTAGTATGCTCTTCAGGTGTTAACTCTTCTAAGCTCGCAATATCGCCAACGCTCAGCTTTGGCAAAAGGGTGTCCTGCAAAATATCTGCTTTTGCGCCGTCGGCATATACTTTTAAGAATCCAGGGAAGAGGATAGTTGTCCCTGTTGCCGTGAATTCAGCCTGCTTGGCTTGAATCTTCACAGTCATGATAAGCTTCTTAGCTTCAGCCATCTGGGTGGCTAAGGTGCGTTTCCAGATCAGGGCGTAGAGGTCTTTTTCTCGACCACTTAAGCCTGCTGCATCAGGTGAGCGGAAATGTGCACCGGCTGGCCGGATTGCTTCATGAGCTTCTTGGGCGCCGCGACTTTTCGCCTTGTACTGACGTGGAGCGGCTGAGAGAAATTCTTTGCCAAAACCTTGCTCAACAGCCTCACGTGCACCGGCAATACCTTGCTGCGAGAGGTTAGGAGAGTCGGTACGCATGTAGGTGATTAAACCCTCTTCATAGAGACGCTGAGCGATTCGCATAGTGTCCCGTGAAGACAGACCCAGCTTACGGTTGGCTTCTTGCTGCAGACTCGATGTAATAAAAGGAGGGGCTGGATGAGCTTGCTGAGGTTTTTCTTGTACATCACTTACTTTCCATTCAGCATCTTGTAGATCGCCCTGGAGCTCTTTGGCTCGTTTCGCGTCAATTAAGATGGCGTCACTTTTTTCTTTGAGCTTCCCTGTTTGTTCAGAGAAGTCTTTACCATTCGCGATGCGTTGCCCATCAAGCGCGGTCAGTTTGGCATCGAAATTCTGTTGGTCTTTTTGTAGCCGAGCTTGCAGATCCCAATAGGCACCAGAAACAAAACGCATGCGCTCTAATTCACGTTGCACAATTAAATCAACCGCGACGGATTGGACTCGGCCGGCTGACAGCCCGTAGGCGATTTTTTTCCAAAGCAGAGGGGATAATTCATAGCCCACCAGTCGGTCTAAAACGCGACGGGCTTGCTGGGCATCAACTAAGTTTTCATCAATTGTGCGAGGGTTTTGTAGGGCTGCTTCAATTGCCTCTTTGGTAATTTCGTGGAATGTAATGCGCTTAAGTTCAGCTTTTGTTGGCTTGAGTAGCTGAGCCAAATGCCAAGAGATAGCTTCACCTTCGCGATCTTCATCAGTTGCGAAATAGATGACATCAGCCTCTTTAGCTAGTTTCTTCAGTTCAGCAACTTGCTTCTTGCTTTTGGTTGGAATGACGTAGCTGGGAGAAAAATCATCATCGACATCAACACCGAGAGTGCTTTTCGGTAAGTCACGAACATGTCCGTTCGATGATCGGATGGTGTAATCTTTGCCGAGGAATCTGGCAATAGTTTTTGCCTTGGTCGGCGACTCAACAATGATAAGTTGCTTGGCCATGAGTTCACTTTACTTAAAGTACAACTGGTCTTGTACCAGCTTGCGTGGCATCTCGTCAAGTCCTGGTCAAGAAAATTTCATCGCTGGAGTAGGTATTGACCGCCATCAACTGCTCTAATGCAGCCTTTTAATTCGAGCTGAGCACAGAGCTGTAATACTCGCTGGCTAGGCATTTTACTTCGCTCGATGAGCTGGTCCAAATGCAGTGCTTCACTCTGGAAACAGGCTAATATATCCGCCTCTTCTGAGCTCAGATTAACAGGCGGGAGAGGCGAATTTGCTGGAGAGGAAAGTGGTTTCAACTGGAGGTTTTGTAGAATTTCCGCAGCTTGTAAAAGAGGCGTCGCCCCTTCTTGAATAAGTCTATTTGTCCCGAGTGATTGAGGGCTGGTAATTTGCCCTGGTACAGCAAACACCTCCCGGTTTGCTTCGAGGGCAGCTCGGGCTGTGATAAGTGCGCCTGATTTTTCGCCAGCCTCTATGACAATAGTTGCTAGGCTTAAGCCGGCGATAATACGGTTTCGTTGAGGAAAGTTCCTGGCCTGTACTAGGGTGCCAGGTGGAAATTCTGAAATCCAAGCTCCTCCATGCGCCAGGATTTGCTCAGCAAGATGAAAATTTGCGCTGGGATATATTCCATCAAGGCCTGATCCAAAAACAGCTACTGTATGTCCATTTGCCTCATAGGCGGCTTGATGGGCGCAGGCATCTACCCCGAGGGCAAGACCCGACACAATACTGCATCCGGCGCTGGCCAATCGGCGACTAAAGTCCTGGGTGACTATTTTCCCATAGCGTGACATAGTACGCGTGCCAACGATGGCAATACTCGGTAACATTGCCAATTTGCCTTTCACATACAAGACATAGGGTGCGCCGGGGCTTTGTCGTAGGAGCTCAGGATAATCTGGCTCAGGTATACAAAGTGCTTGGATATCAAATCTTGCTAAGTTTCTCACGCAGTGCTCAACATCTATTTCTCGACGGCGTTTGAGGAGATAACGAAGTGCTTTAGGGCTGATACCTAATTGGGCGAGCGCATCGTCTGGGGCCTGCCAGGCCTTTTGTAGATTGCCAAAATGGGTACGTAAAGCCTGGGCAGTGTGGGGCCCGACATTGCCTATGTGCGACCAGGCGATCCAGTAGCTTTTTTCTTCAATTGAAAAATGAGGTGGCATAGTATGTGCCACATAACAAAGATGTGGCGCTCCAGATTGATCGCCACTACGCAAATCCTATCAAAAGCCTATAGCCCGGTCAATACGTGAAACTGCTCGATGATGACGCGAATAGCAAAGTAGATAAAGAAGGCGGAGATGCCTACCATAACCACATTGGTTGGCCAGCTCGGTCGGAGCGCCTTTGGCAGTCGGGCGTTATTCAAATAGATAAGGAGTGGCGTATACACTGCCATGGTGAGTCCTCCAAGGACCGCGGAGATAACAAGCAAAGTCAGAGGCTGTTCAAGCGGTAACAAGGCTGCGCCGGAAATAACAACGAGGACGATGGTTGTGTAATAAAATTTGCTGAGGGAAACTTTTTTTAACCATTGGAGCTTCTGTTGATAGGGTCCGATGTGGGCATTTTCGTACAGGATAGTACTGACCATGCGAGTTAATGCGTCAATGACCGTCCACATGACTGAGAAGAGCATCAGGGTTGCCATGACGAGAAAGAGGTTATAGCCAAAGGCGCCCCATTTCTCACCAAAGATGTTGGCTTGCGCAATAGCGACGTCCAAGCCCTCGGGTATAATGCCCTGGGGTTTAAGTACGACGTAGGCATTGAGGCTCAGTAGGAAGAGTGTAATGAGTCCCAGCAGCCAGAAGATAACTCCTTGGTCAACTCTGACAAAGCGCATCCAATCCTCCCAACGCTTTAAGTTGGTTTTATTCATGGCAAAAGTATGTCCAGCTGCGGCGACAGCCTCTGTTTTACCTGTGACTGGGTTTTCTATGCGGCCGCCATATTTTGCCATGCCAAACTGCTTATCGCGATACCAGAGCGAGACGGCCAAGTTTAACATGCCACCAGCGCCGGCAAATACGACAGCGCTTAAGAGGACATTCGTATCCACGCCACTGGACATTTTACCAAAGCTTAATAAGCCAACCAGGCCATCAGCTAAATCTTTTCCGCTGAGATTAATGACGCTGATGACAACGAGTAAAATAAAAAAGCTTGGCACAGTAATCTTGAGTGATCGCTCTAGCATGGTGTAGGCAGCTCGCCCGCTAAAGGTGAGCACAAGGACAAAGCCAAGTGCGATCCATGACCAGGCGAGATGGCCCCCGAAGCCAAAAAGTTCAGCCAGCATAGTGCCGATAGCGCTGGCCCAGCCCGGCCATATGTAGAGGAGTATGGCTGAGGCTAACCAAAACCATACCGTCCATTTCAAAACACGAGCAGAGGATAAGAAAAAACCTTCTCCGGTAGCTAGGGCATGCCGGGCAACTTCTTGGTTAATAAAATACTGGAAGCTAATGCCGAGCAGGGCCATCCATAGTAAATGTAAGCCGTACTTGGTAACGAGATGCGGCCAGAGGATGAGCTCGCCCGTGCCGATGGCCAGACCCATTACGACAACGCCAACACCGAGCGCTTTTCGCAAAGGTGGCGCCGGTGGCAATATTTTTGTAGTGAGCTTTGGATATGTTTTCATTTTCCCCCTTGCAACTTCCTTAAAATCGAAATAACTCCTCTCATGGAGAAGTATATCGTGTTTTTCGTTTTATTGAAATTACTTTTGACTATGATCTGCTACCGGCGCTGGCGCTTCATCAGGCAGTCGCAGTTTTTCTACAATGCGTTGCAAGGTATGGAGCCACTTTGCACCCAGAGCGCTCTTATCGATCTTTGCTTGGTCGCCCATGAAGTTCCAGCCTGGCACAATGCTTTCTAATAACCTCATCGTGTCGCCAGAAACCTTACTTGCAAATTTGAGGATGATGCGTTCACGTGGTGTACCGTCGACTGAGAGCTTCGAGGCGGTGCAGTGGGTCAGGTCAGTGTGTTGGGCGCGAATTTTAATCCGTAGCACCTCGTAAAGATTTTGCAGTGGGTCAGGCAGGTCTACTCCGCGGAATTCTTTTTGCATGAATAGGTCTAAATCTTTCTCAGTCGTTAATCCGGCTAGCTGTTGATAGAGTTTTAAGCGCTTTGGCTCGCTTGGCACAAGCTGTTTTGGAATGCCAATCTCCACTGGCAGATCAATTTGCACTTCACGGAGTGGCTTTTGGGTAACACCACTCTTTTGTTCTTCTATAGCTTGCGAGAGTAGTCGGGTATAGAGGGCTAATCCGATAGCCGCAACCTTACCGTGCTGTTCGCGACCCAGGAGATTTCCAGTACCACGAATTTCCAAGTCACGTAAGGCAATTTGGAAACCAGAGCCAAGCTCTTTTGCTTCTAGTAGAGCCTGCAGGCGTTTGCGAGCTGCATCATTTAACTTCTCCGCATGATAGAGGAAATACGCATAGGCTTGTCGCTTGCTACGGCCGACTCGACCACGGAGCTGGTAGAGCTGCGCTAGTCCGAACTTCGGTGCATTATCAACAATCAAGGTGTTCACATTTGGTAGGTCTAGACCACTTTCAATAATCGTTGAGCAAACAAGAATGTTTGTCTTCTTATTATCAAATTCAGACATGGCTTTTGAAAGCACGTCCTCTGCCATTTGACCGTGGGCGATGCCAATCTTGGCTTTCGGGATTAATCGACCAAGGCGTTTGGCTGCTAGCTCAATAGTCTCGACATTATTATAGAGGTAATAGGCCTGACCTCCTCGATCGAGCTCGCGCATAATAGCCTCTTTGACCAGCTTATCATCGTAGGGCTTCACAAGCGTCTCAATTGGCAGGCGACCCTCTGGCGGCGTTTCAATAACGCTGATGTCGCGTAAGCCAGAAAGGGCAAAGTTGAGTGTACGAGGGATTGGAGTAGCGGACAGGGTGAGAATATGCGCTTGAGTTCGTAGTTCCTTAAGTTTTTCCTTATGCGCTACACCAAAGCGCTGTTCTTCATCAATAATAATGAGGCCGAGATCACGGAATTTAATATCATCTGATAAGAGGCGATGGGTGCCAATAATGATGTCGACGTCCCGAGTGTGCAGTTTTTGAATGACGCGATCCTGTTCGCTCTCTGATCGGAATCGTGAAAGAAGCTCCACCTTAACATTAAAGTGCTCTAGACGATTGCGGAAGGTGTCGAAGTGCTGCTGGGTCAGAATAGTCGTAGGTGATAGCACAGCTACCTGCTTCCCGTTCATGACAGCCCGCATAGCTGCTCGGACTGCCACTTCAGTTTTACCAAAACCCACGTCTCCGCAAACCAGTCGATCCATTGGAGTCGTTTTTTCCATGTCGGCGCTTACTTCTTTAATCACCCGAGCTTGATCAGGAGTTAATTCGTAGGGGAAAGATTCAGCCAGTGCTTTTTCTTCTGCGGTGTCCTGCACAAAAGCAGCGGCGGCGGTAGTATCGCGTTTAGCATAGAGCCGCAGAAGTTCTTGAGCAATCTTTGAAGCTTCCTCGCGAATTTTGTGAGTAACTTGATACCAGTTGCTGCCAGAGAGGCGGTGGAGTTTTGGTTGCGCTAAGCCGAAGTATTTGGAAATTTTTTCTGCAGCATCGACGGGCACAAAGAGCTTGTCGCCCTCGGCATACTCGAGTACAAAATATTCTTTCGCAATGCCATCGATCTTATTCGTCGTCATGCCAGTGAAGCGTCCAATACCATGATCCATGTGCACGACAAAGTCGCCCGGGCGTAATTCGGCCACAAAGGCTGATGCGCTCACTCGCGAATAGTCAGAGCTCGGCGCCTCATCTTTTTCTTCACCGTAAATATCGTTGTCAGTCAGGACAACTCTCCCTTCATCTTTACTCATCCAGCCGTAGATACGATAGCCGGGTGGTGGAGTAAGAAAGTTTGGTAGAGGGAGCTTCTTGGCCGTGCAGTATTTTTTTAGTTCACTCGCTTTTGTGGTAATGAAAGTGACGTCGTATTTTTCAGTCTTCCATGCTTTGAGGTCTTGGCCTAGCTGATCGAGTAAGCCGTGATAAAGTTTGGGCGACTGGAAATCGAAATTGACTGAGCCCCGCGTGCCAAAGGTATGGAAGCTAAGTTGATGAAATGATTTAAATCGTTCTTCTATGGTTTTCCAATCGTGGTCTAATTCAGCCAAACCCTCAGGGTCGGACATGACTACGAGCGTGTGTGCGCGTGAAAGATAGTCAAAAATTGTAGCGCTCATCGCTGTATTTTTTAGTTCGATGGGGAGCACTTTTACGTTCGTCACCTCTGCGCCGAGGCGCTTTGTTTTACTATTCAGGGGGCGAATCGAAGAAATGGCGCTTCCCTCTAATTCAATCCGGTAGGGCTGTTCCCAATGCGGAGCATAGATATCAATAATGCCTCCTCGACGCGCAAAAGTACCGGGCGTTGAAGCCTGGGCATCACTTTCATATCCGATTGAAGCAAGGTGAGAGAGGAGGGGGACTAATTCACATTCTTGTCCGACAACAAAATTACGAGTGGCTCGTTCAAAAATAGTCGGTGAGGGAAATGGTTCGTGAAGGAGGGGAATAGCGGCAACGGTAATTCCTGGCTCAGTATTACGCATTGCTTGCAGGGCAGCCAAGTTATTTGGCTGGAGGTCGGTCAGCTTCACCGGCACCTTGAGTGTGTCGGACCAGAAGCGCAGTTGATGAAAGAGTTCTTCAGCTTCTCGAACATTTCGCACCAACCACAAAAGCGTCCCATGCTCCTTTATTTTCGGGAGCATATGGAGTATGAGCCAGGCTTTGGCTGAATTATTCGTAAGTCCAGAGAGCTCAATATGGCTCTCCTGCGAAATACGCCCGGAAATATCCGGGGCTTGTCGAGATGGAGGGGTCAAAGCGACGTACTCACCAAGAAATAGACAAAGGCATGTGCAACAACTGTGCAGTGCAAATCTAGTATAGCGCGAATAGTAAAAATGCGCAATATCTTCTCCTTTCACCCTTGACAAAGTGGGAAATGCATGCTATTTTTTCCCGTTACGTTCATGGTAGTGAAAGTGGCTTCGCTATGCTCGGCAGTATGGCGTCGTCGGTAAGTTGCGAACGGAATGCGACCCCTCCTATGCAAACCAAGTAGCTTCAAGTGAAGGTAGTACTGTTTATCAGCTATTGCTTTCCACTTGCCGGCGACGCTGTGTGGCCGAGTTTTTTCTTTATTCCCGAATAGGGTACACTAGAGATAACTGTATCGGATGCATGGCAGCTGTGCATCAGCCTCCCTAGCTCTGGTCAGTTCTTTGCAGCTACATACACCTCCCGGGGTTGAGAAGGAGTGTGCTTTGTGATCGGATTGGAAAGCTTCCGTGCCTCAGAGCATTACCTACTGAAGCAGCACTACTGGCGTGACATAGGCTGGAGTTTTCTGGTAGCAACTGCCCTCTTGTTCTTGCTCGCCAGGTTTTCGCCGCCCTATGTCCCGCATCCTTATCAGTTGCATGAGCGCGTGATGACCGCGGTGGAGTTCATGGAGGACTTCGTGGTTCCACCTCCGCCGCAAGAAGTGCAGCGACCTGACTTGCCGGCTGAGGCTGAGATCAGCGAGATGGCCAGTCTGGAAGAAACGCTGGCTCCTACGACCTACGATCCCTTTGCTCCGCCAATTGTGATGAGCGGACAGGACAGTGGAATACCCGAGACTTTTGTGGCCTATGATACAGCGCCACAGGTCATTCATCGGGTAGCTCCGGTCTATCCTGACTTGGCTCGTCAGGCTGGTGCGGAAGGTTTGGTGATGGTGCGCGTGCATATTACCGAGACCGGTGCGGTTGATGCAGCGAGTGTGGTGCAGAGTGAGGTGCTCGAGTCGATGAATCAGTCAGCATGTGCTGCGGCACTCCAGTGGCTCTTTAGTCCGGCGAAGCAGCGTGATAGGGCGGTGGCCGTCTGGACAGTCATTCCCTTCCGTTTCTCGCTGAATTGATAGTTACCCCGCCTTGTCAAATGATGAGGCGGGGTTTCTTGACATAAGTAATTTTCCGGGGTACCATCGGACAGCTCTTTTTTTGGCGCTGTAGTCTAGTGGTTAAGGCAGCTCGGCGGTCAGCCGAGTGTTTCGCAGGTTCAAATCCTGTCAGCGCCGCATTAGATCAGGTGTAGTACATTGCTTACCATTTTGTGATGGCCTCTTTCATAGCAGGATGAGCCGTCACTCTCTCGGAAGAGGGTCTGTCGCAATCTATTTGCCGGCGCAATCGACTAGTGGTTTAGGTCGCCACATTCTCTGTGTGGAAACGTAGGTTTGAATCCTGCTTGCGCTACCGTTTGTTGTGCCCTGTAGCTCAGTCGGAAGAGCGCTGGGCTATGGACCCAGATGTCGGAGGTTCAATTCCTTCCAGGGCGCCTCTCTAACTTATAGGTTGAAAGGCGGGTTAGCCAAGTGGTAAGGCAGCGGTCTTCAAATCCGCGATTCCGAGGTTCAAATCCTTGACCCGCCTCATCTGTTCTGGAAAGGCGTCCCCGAGGACACGCTGGTCTTGATCAGTGAGTTGGTGAAAGTCCTTCGCCTTTCCGCCACGCTCTAGCGGTACCTTAACTCAGTTGGTAGAGTGCTCGACTGAAAATCGGGTTACCCTGGTTCGATTCCAGGAGGTACCAAATCTTCGGGAGATGTTCATCATTGATGGCATCTCCCTTTTTCTTGATTCCGTAGTTCGCGAACGATAGGGTTGACCTCGCACCAAGCCTGGTACAGGGTTGACAGCTTTTTGGGGATACGCTACATTCTTAGTCCGTTCTTTTTTGCGGGCGTAGCTCAGTTGGCAGAGCAGCCGCCTCTGGCGGAAGGTCGCGGGTTCAAATCCCGTCTCCCGCTCATCTTGGACAGGTGAAATACCATCAGTTCACCGAGAGGTGCATAGATAAACACCCCCGGGATTTTCCCGGCCTGTCCTTAAAAAGTTGTGTTGCAGCCCAAAGTGTCCAGTACGCTGGGAAGAGCATGCAGGCCCTGAGGACCCGCAACACAGCTGCCGTGGTAGCTCAGTGGTAGAGCATCTGACTCGTAATCTGAAGGTTGGGGGTTCGAATCCCTCCCACGGCACATGGACGTCGGTCGTTGCTTGAGTGAGACTCGCATTGAAGCTCGCTTCCTTCTCGCCAAGCGCGGCCGATGTCCTTCTCTGTCCGGACGACCCTCCGGACCTGCAACGCCAGTGTTGGTAAGTACTACAAAAAAGAGTGTGAAGCCCCGCACTCGTAGGAAAACTGACACTGGCGTTTTTTCTTTAGGCCCAGTTCAGAATGATGTTGAGGACAGGCTCGAGTAGCTCGGAGATTTTTTGCTTTTCCTCAGTGTTGAATTTTTGCAGAACGTAGTCCTCAGAGGGAATGCCTAGTTCCTTGTTTGATCCAATGCCGATGCGGATACGATGAAAAGCTTGTGAGCCCACAACATCGATGATTGATTGTACTCCATTATGTCCAGCCGGTCCGCGATCAACAACATGCTTTATTTCACCGAAAGGTAAATCAAGATCATCGTGAATAACCAGTAAATCATTGAGCGGAAGTTTATAGAATCGGACAAACTCACCAACTGCCTCACCAGAGTTATTCATGTAGGTTTGTGGCTTCATGAAAAACCAATGATGGATAGGATCATCATTGCGGGTCATCTCAGCTTTAAATTTACTCTGCTCTTGAAAAGGCGCTAACTCAAGGTGCTCAACAATTGCGTCAACCAGTGCGAAGCCCAGGTTATGGCGGGTGTCGTCATATTTCGTGCCAGGGTTACCTAGTCCAACAATGCATTTCATCGGTTAATCTTTGGTTTACGGATAGAGAGGTGAATAGCGCTGCCTTCAAAATCATAGCGTTCTCGAAGCATGCGTTCAACAAAAGCGAGATAGTTAGGATGTAAATCCTCCTTTGGTCCTATGGTGATATCAAAGTGTGGCGGAGCGGTACGTATTTGCGTAATTACTCTGATGCGTGGACGTCGAGCGCCCTTTCCTTTCGTGGGGGGATGACGGCGGATGAGTTGATCTCGGAACGCTTCTAATTCGTTATCAGAAAGTTTGCGTTGTGCGTTGTGCCAGGCGCTTTGGGCTTTTTCAAGCAGGTTTGCTACGCGTGTTTTTTCAAATGCAGAAACAAATACAATCGGTGCCCAGTGGACAAAGCTGAGATGGCTGCGAATATCTTTTTCCATAGTAAAGAGCGTGGTTGCGTCTTTTTCAGTCACCAAGTCCCATTTATTTGCAGCGATGACCATAGCTGGGACAGCCTTCATCGCTTCAACTATGAGCGTACGGTCTTGGGCG
Source organism: Candidatus Nomurabacteria bacterium (assembly GCA_023898465.1). NCBI lineage: Bacteria > Candidatus Nomuraibacteriota > Candidatus Nomurabacteria bacterium. The sequence goes on along the minus strand of CP060223.1, from coordinate 775,129 downwards.
CTAATACGCTCACTAAGGTCGAGCACGAGCACCAATACATCGACAGCATGCATAGTTTGGCGACTGATATCAGCTCCTTCAGCTTCTAAACTTTTGCGTGGCACGCGGACGCGGCGACGTAATCCAGCAGTATCCACCAGGGTGAATTTTTTCTCTTTCCAGGTGAAAGGAACGGAAATAGCGTCGCGGGTAGTAAAAGGTTGTGGACTGACTAAGACGCGGTCATCGTTCAGGATGGCGTTCATGAGAGAGGATTTCCCAACGTTTGGTCTCCCGATAAAGGCGATCCTTAAACCTGGATCTTTTGTTTGCGCACTAGCGCCGCCTAGCTTCTCAACAATAACATCGAGCAGATCACCGCTGCCGCGTCCATTGGCAGCTGATACTGCATAGGCAGAGCCAAGTCCGAGGCGATGAATTTCGGTTGGGATGCGTCGTTCCGCCGGTGTGCTTTCGATCTTATTCACTACCAGCAGACAAGGTTTTTTCTGTTTCCGTATCCAGGCTGCAAATTGGAGATCCTCATGTGTTAGGTCAGCCCGTCCATCAACGACAAAGAGCAGCAGCTTTGCTTCGCGGACTGCTCGCTCAGTTCGCTTGCGTATTGCAGTAGAAATTTCGTCATCCTCGTTAATAGTCCATCCACCTGTATCGATTAAATTGAAGCGTGTGTCTCGCCACTCGATTTCTTTCGCATTCATATCCCGAGTAGTGCCTGATTCAGGTGCCACAATAGCACCTCGCGATTCTGTGAGACGATTAAAGAGACGGGACTTGCCAACATTGGTTCTGCCAATGATGGTGACGTTGATTTGTTGTGCCATGACTATCGACTGGTTATCAGTGAGGAGCTACTTGTCTTGCTGTGAGATAAGAGTACATCAGGATCAGTATCGTCGCCTAGGATAACGACAAAGTCAGGATGGGTTTCTTGTTGTAATTCGACTGCTATCTCGGTAATTCGGCCGCTGAGGTCTGTGGTCAGTAGTGCGTCGGGGTTGAGATAGAGCGGGGTCTTAGAGTACACATGAGCAAAAGGTAGGGCCTGTCTCAGTGCTGCTAATGCCATAGCCTTTTCACCATTACTAATATCATAAATATAGGTTTGCGTATAACCACGGACGCTTGTGTTCCCGATATCGATAACCTCGAGTCCGTAGCTCTCCAGTATGTCTGCAGTTTCACTGGCCAGACCCACGGTACGAGTGCCGTTTTGTACGACCACGGAAGCAGTTAAGGGTTGTGCTTCACCCTCCCGTTGAAAGATGTTGTTGGCAATATCTTGGAGCTCTGACCAGTCATCCCAACCTTTTCTTGGTCGGACGATGTAGGCATTGTCAACAGTTGTGCGATCATCCATAAGCGGACTGTCGGCGCTGCTATCCAGGATGACATTGATTATGTTTGTGGTGTCAGCGTCTTCAACCAGTTCAGCGAGACGCAGGATTTCCCATAGTTCCATATTTGTGTGTGCATTGCTTGAAAGACTGCCGAGGACGTCCGATATGCGGCTAGGGTTTATCAGAGTGCCGAAGTTGAGGGCCTTTTGTCGGAGGGCAAGTAAAACGAGTTGTTGGCGTCGCGATCGATCAAAGTCAGAAGTGCTTTTACGCGAACGGACAAACTTCAATGCAGTTTCGCCGTCCATGGTCTGACGACCGGCATCGAAGCGAATGGTTTGATACCCATAGTTCTCGGTTGGGTATCGTGTGTCGACAAAGCCTTTTTCCACATCAACACTTATGCCGCCGAGATTATCCACCATTTGAATGAAGCCGTTGAAATCGATTCTCGCAGTATAAGGAATATCAACATCTAAGATATCTTCGAGCACATCAGCGGTTAAGCGTTCACCACCGCCCGGGTAGTCGTCTACTTCTCCAAAAGCATTTGCGTTGTTAATTTTGCGCCAATCATATCCCGGGATAGGAACATAGAAGTCACGAGGGATAGAGAGCAGTGCAATTTTTCCAGTTGAGGGTTGGAGACTGGCCAGGATGATAGTATCGGCTAAAAGGGCGCCCTCGTGTCCTTCGCCGCCAATACCCAGCAGGAGGATATTCACCCGGTCGCGTGACTCACCTTGCAAAGGTCTGTTTTGATTCTCCACCAGCTGATTAATGTGTTGGAGTAGGGAGAGTTGCTCGGTGCCGACTGCGCCATTGGTATTTGGAGGATCAATGACACGTGAAAAAGTAGCAAAGCCCATGGAAAGTCCAGTGATAATTCCCAGCACAACAAAAAATTTCCATCCAAAGAAGTGTGGAGTTGCAGTCTTGGGTATCTCTATCGCTGGTGATGCCTCAGGTATGATAATTTGAGCCTCTGCTATTTTTTCAGACGCTTGCTTTGGCGGGTTTTTCTTTGTGGTCTTTTTGGCGCGAGGTGCCGGCATACATAAGTCCAATCAATCTCTGCCATCGTACGAGAAAAACCGGTTTTGGTCAATGTTGTAAATGCTTTTTGGGATATTAAGAAAGGTATATGGTGCTTGGCCATAGTGTGCGGGTAGTTTATGTTTACGATAATTATATTGAATATACTGCAGTGTGTTGTAGAGGCGTTGATCAGAGTCGACGATGCGGGAATTGAAGCTGGGTTGCCAGATGGGGCCGGAGGAAATTGATCGAGCAAAGGTGCCTTTTATTGATTTCATTAAGTATGAAATGTCATCATGGTTGTTATCGCGCACGTTAGAGAACGCGCGCTGGGCTTCGGGGAATAATAATTGTGTTTGTATTTCATCCAGGCCCAGCGTGGGTTCTCCTACCCGCGCTGGGATATGCTTCCAAACCAACAAATGTATATGGTCCGGTAATATGCAAAATGCCAGCGCGGTGTAACCTTTAACAAAACACGCGCCAAGAATTGCCTGGTGCAATTTCCATGCTAGTTTCACATCTCGAAATGCCCACCGTCGGTTTTTCGTTACCGTGGTGAGATGGTATGGGTATGTGTTTTGATAAATTCTGCGCTGGGTCAAAAGGTAACCCTAAGGCGCCACCTTTGTCTGTGTGTAACATACATCCAAGATGCTGCGAGGTCAAAAGAAAAGACCGCCTCTCCGTGAAAGAAGAGGCGGCGCGGGTGGGTCCTAGTCGCCGGGCAGATCGTCGGTGAACGCCAGGGGCCAAGGCTTGAGATTTCCGTCCGGGTCGATCCAGATTCCCTGGATGGTACGGATCGATCCAGGGATCGTGTTGAAGTTGAAGCTGGTGGCACGGAGCAGGGCTTCCCTGGTACCCTGGCCGAAGTTGCCATCAACGTCGCTCATGCCGAGCTCGCGCTGGAGCGCTTTCACCGCGTTCGCCGTGGCCTCGTCAGTCATTCCGGTGATCGGGATGAGTGGCGCGTTGATCTTGCCGCCGATGATCAGGCCGTCCAAGAAGAACTGCAGCCCGACCACGTGCATGCCGGCGCTATGCTGGTTACCCTCGTTGGTCGAATTCATGTAGGGCGGGAAAAAAGCGTTTGGATCGTATGACACAGTCCCTCCTTCATTGCGTTTGTGAATGTCCAGTTTCCGACCCAGCACCTTAACGACAATACGCTGCACTGTCAAGAAAAAAGACCGCCTCTCAGATTGAGAAGCGGTCCACGGACGCTCTAGTACGGACGCATCAGCTTGCCACACTCTTCGCAGACCTTGACCTCACGCACGCCGCCTTCGAGTTTCTTCCTCTTCCAGCTCGTGTGACCATTACACTCGATGCAGCGGTCACGCCAGGTGGTTCTCGGAAGTTCGAAGTAGTTTGGAGGTTTGGGCGGTGGCGGAGGAATCGGGATGTAGACACTGCCCCCGGTCAGAGGGAAATACATCCGCGATTCAGGCGAGAAGTAGCCAACACGCCTACCCGTGCCTCCACGGTTGCATGGCAGGCTACCATCATGTGTTACAACGACCAAGGACATCTTGCCCTCCTTACTTTCGGCTAGATGTGGTGGAATCGCTTGTCCACTCTACTGCCCATTTTTTGGAGTGTCAAATAGGCTTTGAAATAAAAAATCGCCTTTTAGTGTAGTATATATACCGTATGCCAGACCCAGCCGAATTGAGCGATGAAGAGCTTGTTGTCCAGGTTCGCGAACGCGATCAAGAACTCTACCGTTTTGTAGTAGAGCGATATGAAGAGCGCTTGCGACGTTATGCGCTCACTCTGGTGAAAGATCCGGATAGGGCGGAGGACGTTTTGCAATCGGCTTTTATCAAGGCCTTTGTAAACTTACAAGGTTTCCAAGTGAAGAAAAAGTTTTCTAGCTGGATATATCGCATCGTGCATAATGAGGCCATGAATGAATTGAAAAAACACAAACGAGAAGTGTCGATTGATGAAACGCCGGAAGTGCATGTGGTGCCGGATACCAAAGAGAGCGCCCAGGAAAAATTTGAGCGCAAAGAAATTCGTCGCATGCTTGAGCGATGCCTCGATAAGTTGGATATTAAATATCGAGAGCCGCTCATCCTTTTCTACTTTCAAGATTTAGTATACGAAGAAATTCGCGACGTGCTCCACATTCCGATCGGGACAGTGGGGACGCGTATTAACCGGGGTAAAAAGTTACTCAAAACTTTGTATGAACGAGAAACCCAAGCCGTCACTGGCTGAACAAATTACACAGGAGATTAAGGAGCAAAAACTCCAGATGCGCCCGAAGGCCTATTTCATCATAGGTGGTATAGCGCTGAGCGTTGGATTATTGGCTAGTATGGCGCTGACGCTCTTCTTCTTCAGCGTGGTGCTCTATCGATTACGCGTGCACCAGCCTTTGAGCTACCTTGGTCACGGCGGTATTGGTCCATTTATCGAGAACGTGCCGTGGATCCCAATTTTCGTCGCAGTAGTTGGTATCACTCTAGGTATTTGGCTGATGCGCAAGTACGAGTTTTCTTACAAGCACACCTTTCTATGGGTAGCGGTTGGCATGGTCGGCGGCGTCACGCTCTTTGCTGTTTTACTTGATCAAGCTGGCGTGCCAGATTCAGCGCGTGGTATTCGCTTCCTAGAGCCGATAATGCATGAGCGTTACTCAGGCGATAGCTGGGTATCAGGAAAAATTGTCGAGGTAAGTGACCCTGGTTTTCTCCTGGTAGCGCCAAATGGAAATGACTTTGTTATCTACTATGCCAACGACACCTTGATTCGGCCTGATGTGCCAATTCGGGTTGGTGAGTGGGCACAGGTGTTAGGCGATCGGATTGACGCGAGCAGCTATAACGCTGATGAAATACTGCACGTGAGCTTACCTGGACGTCAGCCGCGAGTCTATCATTATTATCGCGAAAACGCGTACTAGAAAGAAAATCCCTCCCTGCATTGTAGTAATGACAGACACATTAAACCTGAGGAGGTGACTACAATGCAGCACAAAGTACTCTTTGCCACCGTAGCGGTTATGGGCATTATCGGCGCAACTGCGCTGGTAAGCAATATCGCTTCAGCTCATGGCCTCTTTGGCATGGGCAAGGGTGGGCAACAAGTTGACGACACCGCAGAGATCCTCGGTCTCGACGCAGATGCGCTTCGATCCGAGTTAGAGACAAAAGATCTCCGCGATATCGTGGAGGAGCAAGGTCTTACCCAAGAGGAATTTCACGCCAAGATGCTTGAGCAACTGCGAACGCGTCTCAGCGAGCAGGGCTTGAGTGAGGATGAAATTAACCAGCGGGTAAGCGAGACACAAACTCGTTATCAATCCATGTTGCAGACAAAAGCCGACATCCTCGGCATCAGTGTGGATGAGCTCCAAACAGAGCTGGAGAGCAAGAGCTTTCCTGAATTGCTCGACCAATATGGCATTAGCCATGTCGAGCTACACGAAAAAATGCGTGCCGCTCATCAAGCAGACGATAGTATGGGTCATGGCTTTGGACACCCCCGTGGCCGTGGACCAGCTAGCGAGCTATAGTTGAGTGTACGTTGAATATCCCCGTAGCCGTGACGCAGCCATCTGCGTTACGGTTGCGTTTGACGGGTGAGGTGTCGGTGAAAGATTAACGCGACCAGGGGTCCCCAGAGTGCGCCAAAGAGTAGCGCCAGTACGAGCTCTCCGAGAGGTACGTTCAATACGTGAATGCCCCAAAACGCTTCGGGGTTCCAAAGCTCCAGGACATCAGGGAAGAGGAGCGACCAGAGCTTTAGCAGCAAGAAATAGCCTAGGCCGCTTAATAATGCAGAGCCAAGCATGATATTCCGCAGGTCACGGCCAATCCAGATAACCAGCAAGACGCCTACAACTTCACCGAGTACTAATGCGTGCATAGCGCTCCAGTGGAAGAGGACGGGCGGCAAAAGAATTATCGTGATAATTCCCAGTGGGACAAAAACTCGTTCCGGCCACATATTTCGGCCATTGCTAATCGGTAGAAAATACTGTCGACTCATGGCTGGGTATATCGTGGCAGCAATTCCTCCAGCTAAGAAGAGAAATATCAACCGCTCGATATCAATTGGCGCCGAGGTAAAAGCAGGTGGATCATAGTAGTCAGGCTGCAAAAGCGTGGCGAGTACCACAAGCGGAATGCTCAATAGGCTGGATAGTAAGAGCATCGACCTAAGCCGGCCTTGGCTCAGGAGGAGAATCCATAGAATAAGGAGAAAGGCGTCAAACGCGGCAAATGCTTCCATAAGAAAAGTTGCTATGGAGTCAGTATGGCAAAAGCAGGTGCGTCTGCCTAGTCCCAGCTTGAATCAGCCCCTTTTGTGTGGTATTGTGCACTCGATTTTCACGAAAATGGCCGGTTTTCTCGGATGATTCTGTGGCGTAGGTCTGCTATGGACGATTAGCTCAGTTGGTTAGAGCGCACGATTCACATTCGTGAGGTCGGAGGTTCGACTCCTCCATCGTCCACCAGGAAATTTTTCTTCATTCGCTTTCTATTTTTTCAAAAACGGCCTTATGCCAAAAACAGAATATCGGTCTACAAAAAATTCCAAGGACGATAAATCATTACAACCAGTTGGAACTAGGAAAATGGCAGATATGGCTGGTCGTGAAGATAAGATAGTTCCGGGATTTGCCACTTCAGCCGGCTTATTTTTTGTCGAGCTGTTAAAAGTAGTGATTATCGCCTTGGCGATTATCGTACCGGTTCGCTATTTTCTCATGCAGCCTTTTTATGTGAAGGGCGCCTCGATGGAGCCGAATTTTCATGATAATGAATACCTTATTATTGATGAGTTGAGTTATCGCATCTCTGAGCCGCGACGTGGTGAAGTAGTGGTCTTTCATAATCCACGACAGGAGTCTGAATTCTATATTAAACGGATTATTGGATTGCCGAACGAAGAAGTAAAATTGCAACACGGCACAATTCAAATCATTAATAGTGAGCACCCGGATGGCATGACCCTTGATGAATCTATTTATTTGCCTGAGAGTATCTATACCAATGGCACCGAGGATGTCACCCTGAGTGATAATGAATACTTTGTGATGGGCGATAATCGACCATCAAGTTTGGATTCGCGTATATTTGGGCCTATTTCCGGAGACTCGATCGTTGGTCGAATCTGGGTTCGGGCTTGGCCTTTTGATAAACTTACCCATTTTTCTCGTAATGATACGGTAGTAGACACAGGAGCAAACCAATGAGCAAAGAAGTAAAAGATACAGCTGAACAAGCAGCCCCGAAGCGAAGCAATCAGCCAAAAACCCCAACGCTCGTTCGTGGTATGAAGGACATTCTGCCGAGTGAACAGGGTTATTGGCGTTTAGTTGAGGAAACAGTGCGTCAGGTGGCAATGGAATATCGTTATGAGCAGATTGAAACCCCGGTGCTGGAACCAGCAGCTTTGTTTAATCGTACTATCGGCAAAGAGACTGATGTATTGGAAAAGGAAATGTACACCTTCACTGACCGTAGCAACGAATCCCTAGCCTTACGGCCTGAGGGGACGGCTGGCGTGGCTCGGGCCTACCTTGAACATGGGATGTTAAATCAGCCGCAGCCGGTAAAAGTCTTTTATATTGAGTCATTTTTTCGACATGATAGGCCACAGGCTGGTCGTTATCGTCAGTTTTTTCAATTTGGCTTTGAGGCGATCGGCGATGCGCACCCTGTTGTTGACGCTCAGATAATTTCGATGACTTATGAGGTGTTTCGACGTTTGCAAGTGCCGGTGAACGTGCATATGAACAGCTTAGGTGATAAGGAAAGTCGGGCAGCGTATGAAAAAGCCTTATTGGACTACTATAAGTCCCACAAGAGTGAGCTATGTGAAGACTGTTTGCGTCGTATGCAAAAGAATCCCCTCCGCTTATTGGACTGCAAACAGACAGGATGCCGCACTCTAGCTGAAACAGCGCCACAAACCGTAGATCACTTGAATACAGAAAGCCGGGAGCACTTTGTGTCAGTGCTGGAATACCTTGATGAGTTAGAAATTCCGTATACGCTTGATCCACGAATTGTACGAGGATTGGATTACTACTCCAAAACAGCTTTTGAGTTCCTACCAGTTCTCTCAGAAGGGGATGATCGAGTGATTGAGCTCGGTGGTGGCGGTCGTTATGACGGTCTAATTGAACAAATTGGCGGACGAGCCACGCCAGCCGTGGGTGCGGCTTGCGGGATTGAGCGTCTGATTAATCGATTGCATGAACAAGGCGTTCAAGCGCAAGCATTGCCAGATGCCGATGTATTTTTGGCACAATTAGGTGACCCAGCCCGTAAACTTTCCATTAAACTTTTTGGCGAATTGTCAGCTCAGGGCGTCCGAGTGGCTGAGAGTTTAAGCAAAGACGGCATTAAACCTCAGTTAGAAGCAGCCAATCGCGTGAATGCAAAATATACACTGATTCTTGGCCAAAAAGAGATGATGGATGGAACAATTCTCATCCGTGATATGGAAAACGGCATTCAGGAAGTGGTAGATATGCAGAAAATTGTAAATGAAGTGGTGAAGCGCCTGCAACGAGGTAAGTCACAACAACTCCAAGCAGCTGATCCAGAGGTTGTAGCAAAAATGGAAGAGGAATCAGGCGTTTCAGAAGCGCAACAGAAGCTCGATTTATAAGCTTAGGAAGAAGATGAGCGATTGTATCTTCTGTAAGATCGTACAAGGCGAGCTACCAAGCGAGGCACTTTATCAAGATGATGAGCTCATGGTTATTCGTGATGTCTATCCAAAGGCGCGCATTCACATTCTCGCTATTCCCAAGACGCATATTGAGAGTCTCGCAACATTAGGTGATGGACAAGACGCCTTACTAGGGAAGCTTCTCGATGTATTACGCCGTACAGCTGCCAAAGAGGGAATTGCAGAGTCGGGTTATAAAGTTGTCATGAATGTGGGTCAGGATGGTGGCCAGTCAGTCCCTCATCTCCATATTCACCTACTTGGTGGGGAGCGGGTAGCCGGGATTACCTAGCTAAAGTCCCATCTAGGGCGGTATATTTCCATTTGACATAGGCCCATAGAAAGTGGTATATTTTTTTTACTTTAAAAGTTCGGTACGCGTGTTTGCGCGTAGGCCTGTCTATCGGACAGGGCATCTCAGTAAGGAGGTGAATTATCTCGGTGGTAGAAGTAAAGAAGAAAGACGGTGAGTCTACTGAAAGCTTGCTCAGACGCTTCACCAAACGAGTCCAACAAAGCGGCTTACTCATAAGAGCAAAAAAAGGAAGATATTACGAAGCGCCTCGCAGTAAGCGGGCAATTCGTGAGAGCGCAATTCGACGCAAAGAAATCAAGGATCGAAATGAGCTCCTTCGTAAAATGGGAAAGCTTCCTGAATTGGATCGACGGAAGCGCAAGGGCGGCCGACCAAGTGGACCGCGTTTACCCTCAGTAAGAACATAGCTGAATGGGACTCCAACAGACAATCGAAGAGGACTATAAAAAAGCATTTGTCTCTAGCGACAAGACCGCCGTGGCGGTTTTGCGCTATCTGAAATCAGTCATGAAAAATGAAGAAATTGACTTGAAAAAAGAGGTTTTGGATGATGAAGAAGTTTTGAAGGTCCTGAAACGCGAACAGAAACGGCGCAAAGAAGCTATGGATATGTATAGCAAAGCCGGCCGAACAGAGCTGGCAGAGCAAGAAAAGGCAGAATATGAGGCAATTGGGAAGTATTTACCAGCCCAAATGTCTGAAGCAGATATTACCAAGTTCGTCCAAGAAGCCATTATTGAGACAGGGGCTAGCTCCCTAGGGGATATGGGAAAGGTAATGGCAGCAGTTATGCCAAAAACGAAAGGTCAGGCTGATGGCGCGACCGTGCAAGCCATAGTGAAGTCGCAATTAAGCGGCTGAGCACTTCGCGTCGTTTCTTTCCATGCTTGTGAAACGACTATTACTCGGAATCATTACAGGGGTTATTTTTACTGGGGGTATCTTACTCGCCCTTAGTGTAGCTTTTCATCCTGCACCGGCGGCTGCACAGTCGACAGCTTTTACCATAGAAAACATCGGCAGCTCAATCGGTCTGGGTACGGCTGATCTCAAAGACGTTATCATAAATATCATCCGTTGGGCTCTCGGTATTATGGCCCTGGTAGCGGTAGTTTTTGTTATCTACGGTGGGTATATTTGGATGACGGCTGGTGGAAATGCCGACAAGGTTGATAAAGCAAAACAGATTATCATCAGCGCGGCAGTTGGTCTCGTTATTATTCTCATTTCCTGGGCCATTGTTACCTTTGTCATCAACACGGTAAGTAATGTCACCAATGGCGACACCTATTCGTGTGATCCGGGTTTACCATGCGGAGTTTGTCTGCTTTGTGATGCGTCTGGGACGCAGTGTAATGTACCTGACCCATCACCCCTTTGTATGCTGCCAAGTAGTCAATTTACCGTGAATGAAATTTTAACTGCGCATGATGGGCCGGACAATTCTCAAAACGTGAATCGTTGCAGTCGAGTGATGCCGCGTTTCAATTTAAATGTTGATTCGGCAACGGTGGAGGCGGCAGTGAATGACGCGACCAATCCATTGAAGCTTGAACATGCCGGTGGGGGAGCTGAGGTGTCTGGTATCTTCACTTCATCAGATAAGAGCCTCACCTTTAAGCATCCAGATGAGCTTTTTGACTCATTTGCTGATTACACGTTATTCATTCCAAAAACCTTAGAGAGCACTGGCGGTTTGAGCTTAACGAACTGTACCGCTGACGGTGGCTGTGTTGATGCGGGTGATCATTATCGCTGGAATTTCACTACCAATGATGTAGTTGATGAGACGGTGCCTAGCGTTAGTTCAGCTTACCCGGTGATCAGTGCTGAGCCAGGATATCCAGATCGAAACGTACCACGCGATCCTTTACTCTCGATTTGGTTTAGTGAGGCAATTGATATTAGCTCCTTGGCTGATGTTGATAGTCATCCTATTCCAGGCATTTTTGATCTCCAGCAGCTTGATGGAGAGGGTGGCGCAGTGATTGGAACAGTCTCCAGTGACTCCCTTGTTGTTAGCTCAGGTGGAGATAATCGGGTAGATATTCGATTCACTGACGGCGCCATGTTGGAGTCTTTCACTTGGTATCGCATCACGGTACAAAACGTAGAAGATCTGTGTGGAAACGGCTTACAACCGCCCGAAGTGTGGGAATTCCAAACCAATGATTTGACGGCTGGTATTGCTGCCTATGACCCACAGGGCGGAAATGTTTGCCCAAGCACAAATATTACTACAGTCTTCACCCTATCGATGTGGGATTACTCAGTAACTATCGAGATTGATAATCCTGCCACACCGGGTGTAGATATGAGTGCAACCATGCCGGCTCCCTCCTCAATGCCAGGGCCAGATTACGAAGTGGCTGGCTTGGGCGGCGTCTTCCGCATCATTGATCCAAATCCAGGCTCGCCAAATGCCGGTTTCAAGGTATACCAATTTGATCCGAATAATGACCTGAGTCAGAATTCTGACTTCAATGTCCGCATCACCACTGATCGAGAAATCGATGGCGATGGAAATACTCTGGCAGGTAATTGGAATTTCAGTGTCACTGATGCAGAAAATTGTACCTGTGTGCCTTTTGTAGCAGCCATAAATCCAAACAACGGTCCACCTGGGCAATGCGTGACTATTTATGGAAGTTGTTTCACTGGCACTGATACGCATAGTGCTCAGCCGCGTGATCCTGACTTTGATACTGACCCGGCTTTTCCGCCGCCGACCAATACTTCGCCGCGCCTCAATGACCCAGCTGCACCAAACTACATTGTCACGACGATTCCTGAGGATTACAGCAATGGTAATTCGGTGTACACACAGGTAACCATTGATTACGACGACGGGGCCTATGGTACGCAGGAATCAAATACGAATATCGCTTTTTCAGTAAACTCTGATACGGCCGCTCAGGGTCCTTGCCTTGCTTCGATGAGTCCAAGCAGCGGATATCGAGGTCAGACTGTTGAGGCACGCGGTGTCCGCTTTGGTTCAGCTACCGGCGGGGTAACTTATTACAACGGACAGCCCGCTACGATTTCCAGCTGGTCTGATACGTCAGCCATGTCACAAGTGCCGAGCGGTGCAGCGAGTAACACCCACCCAGTCTATGTGACTGACGCGAGTGATAATGATTCAAACCCAGTCCCGTTTACGGTACAGGATTATCCACCGAATCAAATTTTTGTTACCGACCCTTGGCCTACTTGCCAGGCAGTTTGTCCGAACGTGGTGCTGCACAATACTTTTGGCCCTTCGAGCATCGATATTAATGCGAGCACTTTGACTACCAGCACTATACTTTTGCGTAAGTGCTCAGATGCCAGTTGTACCAGCTTTACTGGCAATGTCGGCGTGGAGGGGATTACCTATGATGCAGCCACCGATCGCCTGGAGTTTGATCCAGTTGGTTCACTGCAGATTAGTCAGTGGTATGCTGCACTCTTAATTGGCGGCCCCGGTGGAGTATTAGGATCAAGTGGAGAGGAAATCGGGAATACCAATACGACCTACCTTGGCTCTCCAGCTTATCAGTGGACTTTCAGAACAAAAGATGACCCAAGCTCTTGCGCGGTTGACCACGTTACCGTGACGCCTCCTAGCCAGCTCATCACTGTTGAGGATGGTGAACGAAATTTCTATGGCAAAGCCTATGCTTCCCCTGATCAATGTGATGCTGGAGGCCAGCAGATTGATACTGATGGGACGCCTTGGACCTGGACAGTTAGTCCAAGCGGTGACGCTGACTTTGCCACAGACTCTGATACTAGTGACGATGTAGCTACGGTACATGCCGTACAAGAAACAACACTTCCACCTGCTCCTGACTACGCTACTGTGCGGGGTTCATGGAGCGGTAAATATGATACTTCCGATCTCACCATTGATTTCCTCTGGTGTGACGAAACAACTGACTGTACGCAGGGCGGCCTCTGTGGAGGAAGCACCTGTAACAATGCAGAACATCGCTGTACTCCAGTTATCACTGGTTATAGCCCAAACGGTGGAGATATTGGCACTTGGTTAACCATCAATGGTTGTTATTTCGGATCCTATGTGGCAGGTACCTGCTCTGGTGGTGATAATGACGGTGCTAGCTGTACCACTACCTACAATGATTGTCCGGGTGGTACTTGCGTTGGCAATAGTCAGGTACGCTACTCAAGCGATAAAGAAGGCCTGTGGGCTAATAGTGATATTTGTCCAAATCCTCCTGCGCTGTGGCGGAACAACGTGATTGTGGCGAGCGAGGTGCCAAATCGAAACACACCAGCTGGTGATGATGCAGTTGATGGTCCGATCACCGTTGTGCGTGGCTTAGACGGGGTAAGTGATAGCACTAATGACGCCGCGACGGGCGAGCCCATACTTCCTGACTTTGATGTAAACAGCAATATCCTACCTGGCATTTGTGCCTTGCAACCAAACAGCGGCCAAGAGGCACAGCCGGTAAAAATTATTGGTCAAAATTTTGGCACACAAGAAGCAAGCGATGCCGTCCGTTTCTCAGGTATTGATGTGAGTGTCTTTAATGGCTGGGTGGATGCGTTAATCGACGTGTTAGTGCCGCTTGGCCTGCCTACTGGTACAGTGAATACTGTGGTGCATAAGGCTGCCGGGGACAGCAATGCTTTCCCTTTCACCATTACCGCACCAAGTTGTCAGGTTTGTGTGGCTGATAGTGATTGTTCAGTAGGGAATGGCTGTGCAAATTCCGGCTGCTGTGCGCCGCAACCAAGTGTGAGCAGCACCCGACCAAATCCAGGCGATACTGACGTGTGTCGCAATACCAGCATCGAAGCCAATTTTGCCCAGGCTATGGACGTCAGCACGATGACCACAGATACGGTGATTGTGACCGTAGATGGAGGCCTTAGTGAAGGTGAGGCATGTTCGGAGGGTACTGAGTGTGCTTCAGGTGTTTGTACAACAGGCGGATGCGTAGGCAATAGCGTCCCCATTACCTTTACGGCAAAGAGTGCCACGCAGCTGCGGGTGAACCCTGGTCTGCTCTTAAAGAACACTGCGTATCGTACGGAATTGAACGGCTTGCGAGGTGCAGACGGCGTACTCATGCCAAATTACTCCTGGGTCTTTACTAGCGTGGATAGTGACAGCGTGTGCGCATTAACCGGCGTGGATATCACTCCAGCGCTTTGGAATGCTGATACCGAGGGACAGGAGCAGCTCTTTACTGCTACTCCACGCAGTGATTCAGGGCCGATAAATGAGATTCCAGGCGTCTATGAATGGGATTGGTCCTGGGATATTGATACTACGACGGTAGCGACCTTAACTGATCCTCAGGAGCTGCCGGATGGAAGTGCGACGAATGTAGCAAAGACCGGTGCAGAAAATGGCCAAGCCGTTATTTCCGCCACCGCCTCTGTTAGCACTGATGGCACTGAGAAACGCGGCTCGGCCTTAGTGGATTATTTCCGATGTGCAGATGCATGGAATTTTGATGATAGTGCGGGAAATTGTAGTCTGGGCGGAGGGTGTGAGGACTATCATTTCCACCTAGGGTATTGTCGTGATAATGACAGTACGTTGCCGAATTTTGACTTGCAGGTTATCAAAGGACAGACCGGAGACGTACAGAAGCAGTATTTGTTTAAAGAAGCAGATTCGAATGCTATTGATGCCATTGGCGTGCGGGTATATCAAAACTCCGAAGGTTTGTCACCGCTAGAATGGTACCGTCGTCAGTTCCCATTTGCTACGAGCACTCCATCATCGACTACTATAGATGGTTATCAGGCCTTACGAGATGGGCGGACTGTCTACTTAGCTGGCACCAACTTATTTGACGCGATTCCTTCATTGGTACCGCACATTTTTGTGCTTTCTTATAACGATGGAGCAAACGATGCCACTCGCAATATTTTTCAGCAAATGTTGAATCGTATTAAAATGAATACCAATGGAAGTATTGGCCCGGAGAATAAGGCAAAAATTATTCGAGACACCAAGCGCCTGGCAGATCTGCAGGATACCAGCATTGGTTTAGAAAAGTACTTCACCAGTAATGGCCATTATCCATCCCTTGAAGCTGGTAGCTTCCTCCTCGGCATGAGTACTTCTAAGTGGCCTTCTTGGCAAAGCACTTTGGGTAATGCACTTGGCCGTAGTATGAGTGTTGATCCACTCAACCAATTTGGATCCTGTCCGGCTGGCTACGAGCAAACAACCTGCTGGAATGAGCCTACCAAGACCTTCTACTGCGACCCTAACGGTTCAAATATTTACGCCTACATCTCCAGTCGAGTATGCGAGGGAAGTGGTGTTGCCTGTCGATCTAATGCTGACTGCGGCGGATCTGGCGTGTGTAAAGAGGCAAATAATTACTCCCTGTATGCTGAAATGGAGTATGACGGACCAGGGAAGTGGACCGGAGCTCCACTGGGCGACCCTTGCAGTTTTGATACGCTAGGAAATTCCAGCTGCTCATGCTTTAATTATCAGAGACCATAAGTTATGCCCCAAGAAGCGCCTGAACAACAAATGAGTTCATCTCAGCCATCTCGAGCATTGTCAAAAGGGCTGATTCTTCGTATACTCATAGTCAGTCTTGCTCTTCTTATCATCGTCCTCCTCGCTCTTCGCTACTGGCCAAAACAGAGCACTACAGAAAACGGCGTAAACAATAGCACCACGAATAGCAGTGCAAATACAAATGCTCTGTCATTACGTTCTGGAGCAGATCAAAATCCTGATGAGACTGACACTGATGGGGATGGACTTACTGATGCCGAAGAGGCTGAGCTGGGCACAGACCCAACTCGAGTGGACACTGATTCTGATTTCTTATTCGATCGAGAAGAAGTCGAGGTATATCAGACAGATCCGCTGGTCGCCGATACAGACCGTGACGGATTTCTCGATGGTGAAGAAGTAAAAGACCGTTTTAATCCAAATGGACCTGGTTCGTTGCTCGACTTTCAAAACTCGCGCGCGAATCTCAACGTCAATCAATAACGCTTGTCATGTTCGGTAGAGATCACTCCAAAGATCAACAGCCAAAAAATACACCGGGGGTAAATACAAACGAGAACCCCAAGGTGCACTTCGATGATATCCACGTAATGCCGGATCGTTTTTTGGACCCAGAAGCGAAAAAAGGCCGACCAGGCAAGCCAAACCGCATGCTTTGGATTGTCATTATGGTTACTTTACTGCTCGGCGGAGGCGCTGCGGCGGCAGTTTATTTCCTTGTACAGTCTCCGGCTGACGACAATGCTAATACCGTAAACGCGGCTAATTTCCAGCTTAATCTCAATACCAGCAACACAAACACCTCAGCAAATAGTAATGCTTCGCAGAATACCAATAACGCGAACGTGACGAATGGGAATGAGAATGGAAATACGAATACTGTGTCTAATCAAAATACCAACACGGTAAGTAATCAGAACACGAATAGTGTGGTAACGAATCAAAATACCAATACGTCCACCAACACGAACAGCGCGAATACAAATACGACGACAAATACGAATACCACGGGCACTCGAACTGAACCTTTGCCATCAACCCTAGATAGCGATGATGATGGTTTAACCGATGTGGAAGAGCAGCTCTATGGCACCGAAGCCACACAACCTGATACTGATGGAGATGGCTTCATTGACGGAAAGCGCGTCAACAGCGCCTCAGAAATCGTTGGTGAGGTCTATCTCGGCTACAATCCACGCGGAATCGGTCGTTTAGATACCACAGGCTTAGTGCGAAGCTTTACCAACACCAGCTTTAACTACACTATGCTCTATCCAACCCAATGGGTTGCTTCGGCTACTGATCAAAATAGCCGTACTGTGCAGTTTTTGCCTACGAATCCAACTGGTGAGACTATCCAGGTTATTGTTGAGGATAACCCAACAAAGCTAAGCGCCCGAAATTACTATCTTTCCCTAAATACAGGCGTGAGCTCCAGTGATTTGGAGGATGTGGTGGTGAATGGTCTAGAAGGCGTAAAGAGCCCGACTGGTGAGGATGTGTACTTAGGAAAAGCTGATAAGATTTACGTGATTCATTACGCGGTAAGCCAACTGACAGCACTCAATTTCCAGACGACTTTTGATATGATGTATCAGAGCTTCCGCTTGACGAGCTCTTCGTCCTAGCTGATGCGTATTACTGTTGTTAATCAGACCCCCGCGCACCTTTCAACCACTTGGATTCGCCAAGTAATCCAAGCAGCTGCTAAGCTAACTGAAACCAAAGATTCGGAACACTCTGTTGTAGTTACCTTCCTCCCTGATCAAGAAGTACGGCGCCTCAATAAGCGCTACCGGAAAATTGATCGCGTGACGGATGTGCTCTCTTTCACGTATACTATGGAGGGTGACCAGGATGCTTCCTCAGATGATTTCCCTTTTGGCGAGCTGATTATTGCGCCTGATCAAATGCAACGTCAGGCAGATCGACGGAAACGACCGGTTAAAGAGGAGTTACGCGATCTGCTTATCCATGGTTATCTGCATTTGCTCGGACACGATCATCACAAAGTAGGGGAGCGACGCATAATGCGCGCTTGGGAGGATAAAGTGAAAGACTATCTCACAAAAGCACGGTCATGAGCTTTCTCAGTTTCTCTCTTTTGCGCAAAAGTTTCCGCTACGCAATCAGAGGTTTGCGAACCACTTGGCAGCAGGAACAAAATTTCCGAGTGCTGACCGGCGCAGTGGCTATCGTCATTCTCTTCATCATTATTTTCCCTTTGCAGACTTGGGAAATAATTACGTTGCTCTTAATATGTGCGCTTATCCTGATTCTCGAGTTACTGAATAGCGCATTTGAAAAGTTAACTGATATTGTTGAGCCCCGCATCCATACCTATGTCCAAATGATTAAGGACATTATGGCTGGAGCAGTCCTGATTGCTTCTTTCGTAGGATTGCTCATCGTGGCGCTCATTGTTCTCCCTCACGTCATTTCTTTATTTAACACCTAGTTTAAGGAATAGCAGGTATGGCAAAAGATGTGGTATTTACAGGCCTGGATATCGGATCACACATGATCCGGGTTGTGGTTGGCCAACGAAATCCGGCTGATCATTCATTACAAATACTGGGCGCTGCTGAAAGCCCGTCCGAAGGTATTAGCAAAGGTTCGATCACCAGTATCGAAGATGCGGTTACCTCAATTTCCACTGCCTTAGAGCGAGCAGAACGTATGTCCGGCTTGCCAATCGAGCAAGCTATCGTGGGCATGACAGGTACGCACATCACCTCCCAGGATAGTCATGGTGTGGTGGCTGTGGCAAAAGCTGATGGAGAAATAAAAGATGATGATGTGGAGCGAGTTGTTGACGCAGCGCAGGCTGTTGCCACTCCGCCGAATTATGAAACTCTCCACGTTATTCCTCGTTTGTTTACTGTAGATAATCAAGAGGGAGTGAAGGATCCGGTCGGTATGACTGGCCTGCGCTTAGAAGTAGACGTGCAGATTATTCAGGGTCTCTCCTCTCAAATTAAGAACCTCACCAAATGTGTGTATCGCACGGGTATTCATGTTGATGACTTGGTGCTCGGGATTCTCGCCTGTGCTGAAGCGACGCTATCAAAGCGTCAGCGGGAATTAGGTGTGGCTTTAGTGAATATTGGTGCTAGTACCACCTCCTTAGTTGTTTTTGAGGAAGGCGACGTCCTGCATACCAAGGTATTACCGGTTGGTGGAAATCATCTGACCAATGACATTGCGATTGGCTTACGCACCTCTATCGATGTCGCAGAGAAGATTAAACTCGAACATGGCAGCGCGATCCCTGATGAAGTGCAGAAGCGCGAAGAGATAACTCTGAGCGATTACGAGGGAGGCGATAATGCTACGGTTTCACGACGACACGTCGCCGAAATTCTGGAAGCTCGCACTGAGGAAATTTTTTCCATGGTTGATAAAGAGTTACAGTCAATTGACCGCTCTGGTCGCTTGCCAGCCGGGATCGTCTTAACTGGCGGTGGAGCAAAACTGCCAGGACTAGTGGATGTTGCTAAAAAACAATTTCGTTTGCCTGCCAGCGTTGGTATGCCAACAAATGTGGTTACGGCCATAGATAAGGTGCAAGAGCCCACTTATACCACGGCAATTGGCTTATTAGCCTGGGGAGCTGGTCTTGATACTGGCCCTCGACTTTCCTTGAATAAGCTTCATTCAGTCCGAGATGCTACTGGAAAAGTGAAGGATTGGCTGAAGTCATTTTTACCCTAGATTTTTCCCTAACGCTTAGATTGACAGAAGACCGCTTTGGTCGCTACACTATCAGCACGAAGGATTAGCTTCAATTGTTCGCATCATGCCTAAACAATCACCAACAGAAGTAAAGCCGCCAGTTGAAACATTCGCGAAAATAAAGGTCATCGGAGTCGGGGGATCCGGTGGATCAGCAGTCAACCGCATGATCGATGCGCATATTCGTGGCATCGAGTTTATTGCCGTAAATACTGACGCGCAAGCCCTTCACCATAATTCAGCTTCAACTAAGGTGCATATTGGTAAAGCCACCACTCGTGGTTTAGGCGCTGGTATGGATCCCGATGTGGGCCGCAAAGCCGCTGAAGAGAGTCAGGATGAAATTCACGACCTCTTAAAAGGCTCTGATATGGTTTTCATCACCTGTGGTTTGGGCGGAGGCACTGGTACTGGTGCTGCCCCAGTGATTGCTGAAATCGCCAAGGACGTTGGCGCTTTAACAGTAGCTGTTGTTACGAAGCCATTTAGTTTTGAAGGTGCGCAGCGTAATTCAATTGCCGAGAGCGGACACAGCGAATTAGCTGATCGAGTAGACACCATCATTACTATTCCTAATGATCGACTCTTACAAATTATTGATAAGAAAACTTCCTTACTGGAATCTTTCGCAATCGTTGATGATGTGTTGCGTCAGGGCGTGCAGGGTATCGCTGAATTGATTACCGTTCCAGGTCTTATCAACGTCGACTTTGCTGACGTGAAGGCGATTATGCAAAATGCTGGTACCGCACTGATGGGTATTGGTCGCTCCACTGGCGAAAATCGTGCTACTGAAGCAGCTAAGGCGGCCATTGATTCTCCTTTGCTCGAGCTTTCTATCGATGGCGCACATGGCATCCTCTTCACCATCTCTGGTGGCGAGAAGTTATCCATGTACGAAGTCAATGAGGCGGCTAAAGTTATTACCAGTTCTGCTGATGCAAACGCTAAGGTTATCTTTGGCTCTGTGATTGATCAATCACTTGGTGATGAAATTAAGATTACGGTTATCGCGACTGGCTTTGGTAAGGATGGGAAGCGCCCAGTGATGAAAAAGATGCCTACTATCTCGCCAATTGCCCAAGACGAGCCAAAGCACAGCACCTCGTTTATGGATGATGAGCCGGAAATGGACTTCAAGCGCGAGGAGCCAGCCCCAAAACCGAAGCGTATTACTCCAGAGGTATCGCGACCAGTCAGTGATAGCGGTACAGAGAAAACAAAAGAGGAAGAGGAGCTGGAAATCCCAGCCTTCATCCGAAAGAAAATGCTCTAGGACATCTTGATAGAGTAGGGGGACGTCACGCTCAGCGTGGCGAGGTGCTTTGCGCCGTTCCAATCCCCTTAACTCACAAATTCCTAGTGTTTTGTGGGTTGACAAGACTATATCTTGTAGTAAAATTACACCTAGCACTACTAGATATTGTAGCAACGGGGGCAACACGGGCACCAGCCAGCACAAGTACGCGATATGGCAGTGGCCTGTTTTCGTCTCAAGAAAGCCTCCAAAAAACCTTACAACTTATTGCTCTACGCACCGTCCTTTCTTCAGGATGGTGTATCAAGTCGACAGGCTAATCCCTGTCGATGCATTATCTGAATAACTTGGATAGGCTTCTCCTCATGGAGCCTGAAGAGTTGCTAACGGTATGAAATGTCCGGTTTGCCATCACGCGGATAGCAAGGTTACTGATTCACGCCTCGTCACCGATGGCTTTGCCATCCGACGTCGTCGCGAATGTACTCGCTGCACCTTCCGCTTCACCACCTATGAAGAAGTAGAGCTCCTCAATGTCACCATCTTAAAAAGAGATGGACGCCGGGAACCCTACCTACGTGAAAAAATGGAGCAAGGGTTACGCAAGGCACTTGAGAAGCGACCTACGACTACTGAAGAGTTTACTCAGCTGCTCAGTCGAATCGAGCGCGACATTCAGAAGCTAAGTGGTCGCAAGAGTGCTCAAGAGGTGAAGTCAAAGGATATTGGCGAAGTCATCATGCGTCACCTTAAGAAGATTGATCCGGTTGCCTACATCCGATTTGCTTCCGTCTACCGGTCTTTCAAAGACGCTGAGACTTTCCAACGCGAACTGCAAGCTCTCCTCCGTACAAAAACAGTCCGGCGAACTGTAAAAAAACGTCGCCGCTCATAACGCTACTTTCCTCATTAACCATTACAGAAAGGATATTCCCATGCCGCCTTCTGCCCAGTCGAATACTCATGTCCACGAGAGCACTAAAGAAGCTCTGTTGGAAAAATTAATGGATACTAAGCAGAAGGGTAAGCGAGGCCTCGGTTTGCGATGGCAGCGCTTTTTTTCACGTGGAAATGTACAACCCTTTGATGAGATTCAATGGGAGCGACGCACCGCGGCGATTACTGATTCAAAAGGTAAAGTGGTTTTTGAGCAAAAGGATGTCGAGGTTCCAAATTTTTGGACACAGAATGCTACAAACATCGTTGTCTCAAAATATTTTTACGGTGATAATGATAAGGGTCAGCGAGAGACCAGCATCAAGCAGTTAATTGATCGTGTCACTCGTACCATCACTGACTGGGGTCAGGCGGATGGTTATTTTGCTACAGCTGATGATGCACAGACTTTTTACGATGAATTGACCTGGTTGATTGTGCATCAGTATATGACCTTCAATAGCCCGGTATGGTTTAACTGTGGCGTGCATCGCTATGACCGGGGATCCGGCGCTGGCCGCTGGTATTGGCAAAAAGAGAAGCAGGAAGTGGGTTTAGCTCAGGATGATTACACTCATCCACAGTGCTCGGCCTGTTTTATTCTCTCGGTAGAAGATTCAATGGATTCTATCCTTAGCTTGGCAAAGAGCGAGGGTATGATTTTCAAGTTCGGATCTGGCGCTGGCTCCAACCTTTCACCAATTCGCTCTTCACGAGAGCGCTTGTCTGGTGGTGGTACAGCCTCAGGGCCGGTTTCTTTCATGAAGGGCTTTGACTCTTTTGCTGGCGTGATCAAGTCGGGTGGAAAAACGCGACGAGCCGCTAAGATGGTTATCTTGAACGTTGAACACCCAGACGTAGTTGAATTTATCTGGAGTAAGGCAAAAGAAGAGCGAAAAGCCTGGTCATTAATTGATGCAGGTTATGATGGCGCAATTGACGGCGAGGCCTATACCTCAGTCTATTTCCAAAACGCTAACCACAGCGTCCGCGTTACTGATGAATTCATGAAAGCAGTCGAGAGCGATGGCTATTGGCAGACCCGGGCAGTAAAAGATGATGCAGTGGTTGATACGTACAAAGCTCGCGATGTGCTGCGCATGATTTCTGAAGCAACCCATCAGTGTGGTGACCCGGGATTGCAATATGACACCACCATCAACAATTGGCACACCTGTCTGAACACTGACCGTATCCATGCTTCCAACCCATGTTCCGAGTACATGTTCTTGAACGACACTGCCTGCAACCTAGCATCTATCAACCTGATGAAGTTTCGGACGCAGGATGGTCGCTTTGACTACACCAAGTATCTCCATGCCATCAAGGTGTTGATCACTGCCATGGAAATCATTGTCGATAACTCAAGCTACCCAACTGAGCGGATCGCTGCGCGCAGTCACCTCTACCGTACTTTAGGTATTGGTTACGCAAACTTGGGTGCCCTCTTGATGTCACTTGGCTTACCATATGACAGCGATGAAGGCCGAGCCTACGCAGCAGTTATTACTGCCCTCTTAACTGGTCAGGCCTATGCGCAATCAGCCGAGATTGCTAAAGAGATGGGGCCTTTCCCAGATTATGAAACGAATAAAGACTCCACTCTCCGTGTATTACGTCAGCATCGTGAAGCAGTTGATGGTATTACGCAGTCCTTGATCCCGAGCGACATGTGGGAAGCTTCTCGCAATGTGTGGGACGAAGCAGTTACCCGTGGTACCCAGTATGGTGTCCGCAATGCCCAGGTTTCCGTATTAGCTCCGACCGGAACCATCGCTTTTATGATGGACTGTGATACTACCGGCATTGAACCTGATATTGCTTTGGTGAAGTACAAGAAGCTGGTTGGTGGCGGATATATGAAGATTATCAACCGCACAGTACCAATGGCCTTGGATAGGCTGGGGTATACCAAAGAGCAGGTTACCGCTATCACTGACTTCATTGATAGCAATGACACAATCGAGGGTGCTCCTCATGTAAAGAAAGAAGATCTAGCCGTGTTTGACTGTGCTTTCCCAGCTGCAAACGGTACACGCTCCATTCACCACATGGGTCACTTAAAAATGATGGGCGCAGCACAACCTTTCATCTCTGGTGCTATCTCTAAGACCGTCAACATGCCAGCTGATTCCACAGTAGAAGAAATCATGGATGCCTACATTCAGGGTTGGAAGCTTGGCTTGAAGGCCTTAGCTATCTACCGTGATGGATCAAAGCGTACGCAGCCGCTCAATACTTCCTTGACTGAGGATGGTAAGAAGCAAGAGAAGACCGCGGCAGCCGTTGTTTCACCTGACCCGAAGCCCTACCGCCATCGTCTACCAGACGAGCGTCAATCTATCACGCATAAGTTTGATATTGCCGGGCACGAGGGTTACATCACGGTTGGTCTCTATCCTGACGGACAACCAGGCGAGCTCTTCATCACCATGAGTAAAGAGGGTAGTACACTCTCTGGAGTAATGGACGCCTTTGCCACTTCAATTTCCCTGAACTTGCAGTATGGTGTGCCGCTGAAGGTGCTCATTAGCAAATTTACGCACTCTCGCTTTGAACCAGCCGGCTTCACACGCAACAAGCAGATCCCGATGGTGAAGTCGATCATGGATTACATTTTCCGCTGGTTAGCCCTGAAGTTCATGACCTCAAAAGAGGCAGCTGAATTCCACAATGCTGATCTGACCGCGCAGGCGACCTCAACTGCTCCAGTCCAGAAAGCCGAGCCAGTCGCCAGCGCTGCTCCAGTAGCAGAGAAGGTGCAAGAAAAAGTAGAGGAAAAAGAAAGCGCCACTTCTGGAGTTCAACTTGAACTGAGCACGATCAAGAATCAAACCGACGCACCGCCTTGCGATTTCTGCGGAGCTATCATGGTTCGCAACGCATCCTGCTACAAGTGTCTGGAATGCGGTAATACGAGCGGCTGCTCCTAATCACTAGCTTGAAAATCCCGCCCCATTGCTAATAAGCAATGGGGCGGGATGCTCTGGTATGGATAAAAAAACACCCTCAGGCCTCACTCTCCTGTACCTTGGGAAGGGAAAAGGAAAAACTACTGCAGCGGTTGGCGTGGCTGTCCGAGCTCGTGGTTGGGGTAAGCGGGTTTTCTTCCTCCAGTTTGTAAAAGAAGAGCGCTGGCCCTCGGGTGAACGCGCCATGCTCAAAAAGCTTGGCGTTGATGTTTGGGTGCTTGGCAAAGGCTTTGTGAAAATTTTGAACGATACGAAACCTTTCATCGTCCATAAGCGAGCAGCGCAGCAGGCGCTTCAAGCGGCCATGCGAGCAGTTCGTTCAAATGCTTATGATGTGGTAATTCTTGATGAAGCAATTTCAGCTATTGAGTCAGAGCTCTTTTCTCAAACGGCGCTTATTAAGCTTATGAAGGCCAAGCGTCCCTCGCTGCATTTAGTGCTGACCGGACATACCAACTATCCTCGTATTAACAAGTTGGCTGATCTGGTGACTGACATGCGTAAGGTGAAACATCCTTATGATGAAGGCAGGTTGGCCGAAAAGGGAATTGACTACTAAGGAAAACGTTTATGCCCCAAGAACAATTTGTAGCGGTAAAAGCGATCATTACGCATAAAGATAAAATTCTTTTACTTCGCGAGCGGGCATATGATGAAGCGACAAATGTTGGTAAATGGGATGTTCCTGGAGGCCGTTTAGGCTTAGGTGAATCACCATTTGATGGCATAAAACGGGAAGTGGCGGAAGAAACGGGTTTGCATATTCGCGTTGATATTCCAATTTCCATTGATGCTTGGGAGCCAACAATCCAGGGCCTCAAACGACATATTGTTGGAATGTATATCTGGTGCACCACTGAAGAGCAGCAAGTCCATTTAAGCGACGAGCATGACGAGTATCGATGGGTGACTATTGCGGAGGCGGGGAATTTACCACTTATGAGTACAGTACAGCGAGCTCTTACCGCATTTGACGCATTGCAGAAGCGCCTGCTAAAGTAAGTCCCTGACTATGCAAATTCTTCCCTACATTCTCCTTTTCGTCGGCGTATTCCTACGCCTCATCCCACACCCATTAAACGTGGCTCCAGTTGCGGCCATTGCTCTATTTGCTGGTGTATATTTACGTAAGTCCTGGGCAGTCATTTTGCCCTTGAGTATTATGATGATGAGCGACATATTGATGTCTGTGCCAGCTTTTCGTGAAGCCTTGCCCTGGGGTCTTCATGGGGCAGGCTGGTATTCCCTCGCACCTATCACGTGGCTGAGCTTTGCCTTTGTTGGACTTATTGGACTCTGGGTGCGACAGAAGAAGAACGTGCTTAGCATTGCAGGTGGCACGCTGCTCGGCTCAATAGTTTTTTATCTCGTGACCAACTGGGCAGTTTGGTTCTTTGGTACCATGTACGCTCACACCTTTAGCGGCTTGATCCAGTCTTACACCATGGCGTTGCCATTTTTCCGCAATACCTTGATAGGTGACCTTTTCTATACCACTGTGCTTTTTGGCGGCTTTGAAAGTGTGCGCTGGTTTGTTAGAATGAAAGCACGGAGGGAAGTTCCTCAATCCTAACTAGGAGCGCTTTATGCCGGCGTATCAACGCTACGCCCGCTATCAAGAACGTAAGCCTGTCACGAATGCGAAGCTTTTTCGCTGGATTTTGTATGTCGTCGCGCTTATTATCGTAGTCGTTCTTATCCAAAGGGTCTTTGGCAAAGGTGATACCAACTCGGCCGACACTGCAGTAGAGAATAGTACTACCCAGCTGGCTGAGGTGACAAACACGAATACTGAGACAAATGAAAATGCTGATGCGAATACAAATACAAGCGTGGCGCCGGCCGTAGCAGAGGATTTTGATGTAGCTACGCAATGCGACGGGGTAATCTCGGTACTGGGCGGCGCGAAAAAAATGACGCTTACCTTCAGCGGACGCGGCAATGGAGCAAATGTTGATGAGATTTTACAAGTCTTGCAGGAGGCAAATGCGCCAGCCTCATTCTTTTTCACCGGCACCTTTGCTCGTAACAATCCCGATGTCGTACAAAAAATCAGCGATGCTGGATATCGCATTTACAATCAGAGCGACACACATCCCGACTTTGAAGATTTAACAGAGGATGAAGCCTTGTTAGAATTGGAAGCAGCGGATGAAGAAATTAGCGGGATTACTAACCTAACAACAAAGCCCTTTTTCCGGCCACCATTTGGATCGGTTGACCAAACTGTGACGGATATAGTAATGTCGGCTGGTTACTGTCCGGTTACTTGGACAGTCGACGGTTTAGATTGGCAGGCCGGCGCCACTGCAGCGGATATTGAAGCGCGGGTGATGAGTCGGGCGGCTAATGGGGGAATTGTCCTTTTACAGGTTGGGGGCATCTCAACTGAGGACGCACTACCAACTATCATCACTGAGCTTCGAGATCAGGGATATGAGTTAGTGAGTCTGGCTGACTTAGTTGCTGCGTAGCAGCGACGGAGGAGGTTAAAGTGCAGGTATTGTGGATTACCTTGGCAATCTTTGTGTTTTCCATTGCTGTGGTGATTGGTCTTGTTGTGTGGAGCCTCAAGTGTTTCGAGCGTATCCACGATATGCCCATAATTCCAGATCCAACCGAGGAAGACTTCGAGGAGCTGCGGGCCGGAGATATCATCCCCTAGGAGGAGGCATGCATCTTCCCTTGATCATTGGCTCGATCTTTGGGCTGGCTGCCATATTGCTCGGGTCATTCTACATAGTCCACTTCCGGGGGCTGTCACGTCGCGATCGGGAAACGCTTGAAGATGAAGATGACTTTCAAAGGACTTGATGCACAGCTCAGGTCCTTTTGTTTTGGATTGACAAAATAGTGTTCATGGTCTATTATGCTTTGTTCGTTCCTTGTCACTACCACCCAAGACCTCGAAAGGAGGATGAGAGATGCAACGCTTTCTGGCTCAATGTCCAGTGTGCGGAATGAGTCAGCCGATCGTGGCTGACGACAGGAAGCAGGCAGAGAGACTCGGACAGCTACATCACGAAAATCGTCGGATTTTGCTGAGACGGAAGTGGTATGTCTGCGAGGAGAGGTTTCGGCAAGAGCTGATTGACCGTCATGGGTACCAAGCCTTGTTCTTCCCAGTGAACTGGCCACCATTTGTTAAGGAATTCCCTTGCCAAGAGGTGGTACTGACTTCACTGGGCTCTCGACGTTCGCGTCGCCGGAGAAATAGAAAAAACCGGCAAGTTCGCTAGAGCGTCGTGTCTCAATGTGCTTGTTATTTTATGAGCACAGTTTGAGAAGAATGAGCCCAATGCTTATATATTTAAAAGTATTGGGTTTTTCATTTATGAAAGAAAAGGGAGAGGCTTGCTGTACTATACGTAGCAGGTATTTTTTCCTGCCATACTGATGCTTTTTGACTTGACACTGCACGGTATGAACAGTACCCTGGGTATACGCTATGGGGGATATCACACCACAAGAAAATCACAATGTAAGACCCTCTCAGCCGACCATGCACGAGAGCGAGAAAAAAGCTTTCCGTTCCATACTTATCATGGCGGTCGTGTTTAGTTTAGTGCTCGGCGCTATTTCCGGAGCAGTATTTGGCGTGTTGGCGGTGAATAATCAACTTGGCAGTGGGATTGAAAAACTTTTTGGCTTAAATGCCTCAGGCTCAGCAATTACTGAAAATCGTACGGTGCAAGTAGCCGAGGATTCAGCTACGGTTGATGTAGTGAATCAGGTGCAAGATAGTGTGGTGAGCGTCATTGGGACGCAGGATTTTAGTCAGATTTCTCAAGATTCAAATTTTTTCTCTCCATTTGGCATTGGGGTGCCGAGTCAGCCCCAACAAGGTAAGCGCGATGTGCGCGGTGGTACAGGTTTTATTGTTTCCAGCGATGGTTTAATTCTTACCAATAAGCATGTAGTAGATTTAGAGACCATTGATTACTCAGTCGTGCTGAATGATGGCACGCGGGTTGATGCACAAGTTTTAGCCCGAGACCCAAGTCTTGATTTGGCGATTTTGAAGATTGATAAAACTGGTTTACCAGCAGTGAAGCTGGGCGATTCAGAAAGCGTGCAAATCGGTGAAACAGTGATTGCAATTGGAAACGCCTTAGGTCGATTCCAAAACACAGTGACGAAAGGTATTGTGTCAGGTCTCTCTCGTACTATTGAAGCAGGTGATGGCAGCGGCCAAACCGAAGTGATTGAAGACACCATTCAGACCGATGCGGCAATTAATTCAGGAAACTCAGGCGGTCCATTACTGAACATTTCCGGTGAAGTAATTGGCGTGAACACCGCAGTTTCTACTGAGGGTCAATCACTTGGCTTTGCTATTCCAATTAATGCAGCTAAACAGGATGTGCAAAGCGTGCAGGAAAAAGGGAAAATTGTTCGTCCTTACCTAGGCATTCGCTACACGGTAGTCACTGCCAATATGCAGGAGCAAAACAATCTCTCAGTTGATTATGGCGCTCTACTCGTTCGAGGAAGTGATGCTTCCGAGTTGGCGGTTATCCCAGGCAGTCCGGCAGATAAGGCTGGCCTAGAGGAAAACGATATTATCCTGGAATTCGATGGCAAGAAAATTACTTCGGATACCACGCTGACAAATATCTTAATTGACTATAAGGTAGGCGATACTGTTAGTCTGAAGGTATTGCATGATGGTGAGGAAAAAACTATTCAACTCACTTTAGGCGAGCGCGAAGTATAGTGCATCGTACTTAGTGAACGGAGAGGTGTCCATACACTTCTTTTCTGCTTTCCCTCAACATCGTCATCACAACAGGCTCGATGACTTCGTTCGGGACAGGGATCAGAAAAGAAGCAAAAGAATCAAGCGCTGCTGAACATCAATGCTGACTACTCGGTTTATTCATGCAGAGACAGCAGCAGCGCGCAACAGGAGTCATATCAGTGTATCGAGAATTGCTTTCAGCAAATTTGTATGTTACTTTTGTTTTATGACTGATCTTCAAGGACGCATCCACGAACTCGCACAAAAGATTGCCTCCTCACGGGGGTTTCTTTGACCTGCCGCAAAAGCAGCAGTTATTGAAGGAATTAGAAGATAAGATGAGTCAGCCAGATTTCTGGTCTGACAATATGGCAGCGGCAAAGACAAGTCGTGAATTTGACGAACTTAAGAAAGAGGTTGAGCTTTGGCAACGAATGCAAGAAGAATCGCAAGCCCTAGATGAGCTAGCTCAAGAGACTGGCGACTCTGAAGAGCTGCAGTCGCAAATCGAAAAGCTGGAGAAAGATTTTACTCAGCTTGAATTTACTATGATGCTTAGTGGCGAGTACGATGCCAATGATGCCGTCTTTGCTATTCATGCCGGAGCGGGTGGTACTGATGCGCAGGATTGGGCTGAGATGTTGAAGCGCATGTACCTGCGTTATTTTGAACGCAAGGGCTGGACAGCGAAAGTGATTGATGAGTCTCGAGGTAGTGAGGCGGGCATAAAGAGTGTTACTATGGAAGTGCTTGGTCGCTATGCTTATGGTTATCTCAAAGCCGAAGCAGGTGTGCATCGCCTCGTGCGCATTTCTCCTTTTGATGCCGAGAAGATGCGTCATACTTCATTTGCGCTTGTTGAGGTGATCCCGGACTTTGGCGACTTGCCTGATATTGTTATTGATGAAAAGGATTTGAAGATTGAGGCATCAACGGCCTCAGGTCATGGTGGACAGAGCGTGAACACTACCTATTCAGCTATACGGATTGTCCATTTACCCACCAAGATTACTGTGCAGTGTCAGAATGAGCGTTCGCAAAAGCAGAACCTAGAGACAGCCATGAAGATTCTCAAGCAGAAATTGCACATGAGGCGGCTGGAAGAACAAGAGGAAAAGCGCAAAGAACTTCGGGGTGAATTTCACTCAGCTGAATGGGGAAATCAAATTCGCTCTTATGTGTTGCATCCCTATAAGATGGTGAAAGATCATCGCACTAAGCACGAGGGAGATAATCCGCAAGCCGTACTCGATGGTGATTTGGATGGCTTTATCGAAGCGTATTTAAAAGGCGAGGGTGCGGTAATATAATTAACACGGCGCTAGGCGTTGACAAAGCCGTATTTTTGGCGTATGGTATTTCTTACTTGCGGTTTTTTGACATCCAATTTTTTTCTGCTGGGAGGAAAAAACCATGCAGATTGTGCGTGTTGATGGAATGAGGACACATCCGGTCCCCCGTGATCCCCAGGTCGGCGATTACGATATTGGGGTGAGTCTCCGCTCCCGTGGGTATGAGCAGGTGGTGTTGCACAACACTAGCGCTGTGGGTGGCGTCCGGGTTGGTCGTGAGACCGTCTGGCCGACGCGCCACGTGGTGGTACCGTACGGTACGGACTTCACTGTCGACGAGACTCTCTTCCGCGTCGTCCGCTAGCCTCGTTCACTCACCGCAAGTACAGCCCCTTTGCAGGATGTAGAGGGGCTTTCTTTATTTGACGGAGTCTTTTGCGCATGGTACATACTGAGTAGCTGCTCTTTTCTATCAACCTGTGGAGGGCTACATGGGCGCTACTGAAATCGAGGGTCTCGAGATCGTTTCCTTCAGGAGTAAGGATGATGAGGAGGGCAAAATCCTCCGAGGGAAGCTTCCGAGGGAGGTGAGCTTCTCGGTAGAGGGTGATCAGATTCGAGTGAGGAATCTGACTCTGGCCGGTCCGATCGTCCTCGTGGCCGATGGGTCACGTATCAATCGAGGAGATTCGATTCTTGTTCCTTCGGGAACTCGGCTGCGCTTTACCTACGGCGCGGTGGTGCGTCACTTGCGCTTGAACGTGCTTGCTTCTCAGGCCGTGGAGACCTCTCATTGAGAGGTCTTTCTTTTTTTCATCACATAGCGTAGAGTCATAGTGGACAAGTTGGTGGCGCAGCGATATGACGCGTTCCCAGCTTTTTCTCTCTACACTTATTTCTTTCCTCATCGGTATAGGTCTCTACCGATGGATTTCTCTGCCTTTGCTTTACCCGCTTCTTTTTTGTTGCGGGGTATTTATTATCTTCGTTATAGGGCGGCGCGCACCACTGTTGCTCCTTTGTCTTTTTGGATTGTCGCTTGGTGTAGTGCGAGCAACCGTAGTGTCAGAGCTCGCTCAATTGCCTGAAGGGAACACTAGTCTGCAAGGTCAGATTGTAGCAGCGCCTGATATTCGCCGCGATCATATTAAGTACACCATAGAAATCCCAAATAGCAAATCCCAAATTCCAAATACCAATAAACAAAAAACAAATTCTAATAATCAAATTACAAGTGCAGAACAGAATAATGATGCAAAGATTTTAGTGCGAGCGCTATTGTATCCGCGTTTTCGATTAAATGATGAGGTGAGCTTCAGCTGCTTTGTGCGTCATCCCGAGCCGATTGAGGATTTTGCCTATGATCGTTATCTAGCCTTATCCGGAATTGCGACAACCTGCAGTGCTCGCCACTTCGATCTTGTACAATCCTCTCATTGGAGTTTTAGTGGTGCGCTCATTGATGGGAGGGAGTGGGTGACTGCGCAGCTCTCCCGTATCCTACCCGAGCCTGAAGCATCATTTGAGGCTGGTCTCTTGGTTGGTGCGCGCCGCGGATTGCCTGAGTGGTTAACAGAGGCCTTTGGTCGGACAGGTACGACACATCTCATTGCGCTGTCAGGATTTAATATCACCATTGTTGTAAACCTCATCATGTCGATGGCGATAAAAACGATTGGTCGCCGGCATGCCTTTTGGTTTGTCCTCTTAGCAATTTCGCTGTTTGTAATTTTTGTGGGCGGCCAAGCGTCGATTGTGCGGGCAGGTATTATGGGGTGCATTGCCGCTTTTGCCGGACATGTAGGTCGACCGAGTCGCGGGATAAATGCCCTCGTGCTGAGTGGGGTAAGTATGGTTTTAGTAAACCCGCGCATCTTATTAGATGATGCGGGCTTTCAGCTCTCTTTTGGGTCTACCCTGGGACTTATGTTGCTTTCTGGTCATGTTGATCGTTGGGTGCATTTCTTGCCAGAGCGCTTTGAAATACGGGGCACCATCTCTGCCACTATTGCCGCTTCCTTATTTACCTTGCCACTTATTCTCTGCGTGTTTGGTCGAGTGTCTCTCGTTAGTTTATTTGTGAACGTGCTCATCCTTCCCTTGATTCCTTTTGCCATGGCAGCCGGGACGGCGGCGCTTTTACTTAGCGTGCTCTCTTTATCACTTGGCATACTATTTGGAGCGGCAACCTGGCTCATACTGCGTGGTGTAATCATGGTAGTGGAATTTTTTGCTTTGCCGGATTGGTCATTGTTGCATTTTGCCACAGGACAATATTGGTGGCTGCTTCTCTATTTCGGACTTTTTGCCTGGGTATGGTATTTGGATAGGAGGCAAAGAGCAGCATTAAAAATTTCTCAGGCATGAAGCGAATACGACTCATTTTATTTGTGCTGTGTATTTTCGTGGCAGGATATGTTGTCTGGTCATATCGTCAGGTGCATTTCGTGCGAGTGACTACTCTAGATATTGGACAGGGAGACGCGATACTTATTCAAGCGCTACAACATTTTGACGTGTTGACTGATGCAGGAGCTGACATGACCGTTGTTGAGCGGCTAGGTGAGCGTTTACCATATTTTGACCGCACTATTGAACTGCTTGTGCTGACACATCCTGACGCTGATCATGTGACAGGCTTTGTTGAGGTGCTACATCGTTATCATGTGCAAAGCGTTTTACTCACCGGAGTGGAACATTACTTGCCCGCCTATCAGGAGTTTCTCCAGCTCTTAGTTGATCAGGGGGTAACGATACTCTATGCGCAGCCTGGTCAACGCTATAGTTTGCCTGGTGCGGAGCTGACCGTCCTCGCACCTAAAGGTGATTGGCGAGGAAAGGAGCCAGACGATCAAAATCGCTATTCAGTAGTTACTCGCTTAGATGTTGGCGCGAAATCATTCATATTGACTGGCGACGCCGACTTTGATGAGGAAAAGGAAATGCTGGAGTCTGGTTTACCACTCCATGCTGATGTATTGAAGTTGGGTCATCATGGCTCAAAAACCTCCTCCAGTGATGCTTGGTTGGATGCGGTAGAGCCCAGCATCGTTATAGTTTCCGCGGGCCTAGATAATCAATTTGGGCATCCTAGCCCTGAAACGCTTGAGCGAGTGGAGCAGCGCGGTGCCCAGATACTCTCAACTATTGAAGAAGGGGATGTGTGCATTGAGGTGCGAGGTGAGGAGCTATGGCGGTGCTGACGCCACCCCCAGCCCTTCCTTCTACCACCTGGGAATAATGTAAGGATGGGCTAATTTTAGCTAAATTGGCTAATATTAGCACCTTTAACTCTTGACAAGAATAGCTAGGTATGGTATTATCCGCTGTTACGCTGATTTAGGGGGTTCATTCCAAATAAATATCCGAGGAGAGAGACACCGGTTTTGCCTACGTAAAAACGGTGAGTAAAAAGGCAGTATACTGCGTGTTTCGTCGTCTCCTCGAAATCCCCAGTCTACTGCCTATTTTTATTAGCAGTACTTTCCCGAAACATCGGAGGGAGCATTTGGCCGGTCACGCAAATTTTGAGCGAAGGGCCGCGACCACCTCGCTCCGATCTTCCGGGAAAGGAAGGAGTTGGACTTGAGGTATCCTACGGTGTTGGGCTTTTGCTCAGCATTGTGGAAAACCGATACCTCAAGTCTGCCTCTTTCATCTCCAGCAGCAATATGGAGGGGGAGTGACATCCAGTGGACATGATCGCGGTTGGTGCAAACTGACTACTTTCATGAGAAACTGTAGGGTGTATCGGGCCTCGGTCCAAAGATACATTTCGTTACTCGCCTCCAGATTGTTGCTGAGGATTCGTGAACGTTGACAATCTATTTCTCCTTAAGTCGTTCTCATGAAGTTAATTTTGTAGCTCGCTTGATTCTTGTCGAATAAGTTTGAGTCGGAGGACGATTTGAGGAGGGTCATCATCAAGCGATGGTGGCGACTCCATAGTGCCTTGCGCGCTGTGCCCCGCTGGAAGGGGATTCTACATACTGCACGTACGCGTGCACGATTCCTTTCACCAAGAAGTTGAAATACGCTTGCTCCGCGGGGCAGGTAAAAGCGCTCTAGGCGCTGGAGGATGAAATGAAGACCATCCATTGTCATACGTGTAACCAGGTCGCGACTCACTACACATCTGGCCTGCTTTATGACGTTGCATATTGTAACGATCATATCCCCACCATAAGGAAAGGGGAAATGGCAGGGATGGATCAACGCGGACTAGCCGAACTGGAAGTTCGGCGTGGGACGGTATATGACAAACAGTGCAAATTCTGTGGTGTGGATCTGACGGGGATATCATTCCAGGTACCCATCCAATCCCCTGAAGATCACAAGGGAATTGTCGAGTGGGTAGCCGCGTGCTACTCATGCGGCAAGGAAAGAGGGGGGTCCTGTGACTGGACACCCCGAGAAAAGGAACCATGTGCTACCCATGGTTGTGTCATGTGTGGAGGGGAGATTTGTGGAGATTACGTCTCTACAATAGGAGTGGAAGGGCGTTATGTCGGTGCACACCCTGAGTGCATCTGACTAGTTCTTTCCCGCAGGCAGTAGAGCGGGTGACAAGTACACTGGAGAAGAAGACTGCCCTTCTCCTCCTCTCTCCAGAGTTCTTAACCCCACCTAGCCTCCCCTTTGAAAGGGGAGGAAGGGAATGAGGACTGCGGAGAGGAAATGGTTTCTCTAGCAAAGGGAGGGCGATATGTTTTCGGCTGATATGATGAGGGGATTTATGGAGCTCTTGAACGATTGGCCCTATGGGTCACTCCTAGCTGCAGTCATACTTCTCATCGTGCTCATCGTGCTCGTTGCGCTGGGTTGGGGCATCTTCACGGCGATTGACTCGTGGTTCCGACCGCTTCAAGAGGGCCGAGGGCGCGTTGTTAACAAGACGTTCACGGCCGCACACGTCACCGTTATGTATGTCTATAATGCGGCAACAAAAACGACTCTGCCTCAAAGCGTACACCACTCCGACAAGTGGGAGCTGACAGTCGATGTTGCTGAAGGACGAGATACTGTTTCTGTAGAACGTCAGCTCTTCGATGCTGTTGCTGAAGGAAGTGAGGTCACCGTATCTTACGTTCGAGGCCGATTGAAGGGTTGGGTGTACGTGAAATCGGTTGAGAGACTAACCTAGTCTCAAGTCCAATCGATTTTCGCCCTGAGCTTCCACAGTTCGGGGCCTCTCCAGAGCCTCGTACCATGT
Source organism: Candidatus Nomurabacteria bacterium (assembly GCA_023898465.1). Taxonomy (NCBI): domain Bacteria; phylum Candidatus Nomuraibacteriota; species Candidatus Nomurabacteria bacterium. The sequence goes on along the minus strand of CP060223.1, from coordinate 739,088 downwards.
GAGGTACGAGACTGCGGAGAGGAAATGGTTTCTCTAAGCGGCTGCTGACGCCGGAAGTCAGTGAGGAGGCTACGATGTCATTCTCAATCTCGATGATGGTTCTCAGCGAGTCCGGGTCCTACATGGTCCCGAGGTCTTTCACTGAAGCCGAGGTCGAAAAGATCTTGGCGAACCCGGAAGAGGCTAGTCTGGTCTGTCGTCAGTGCGGCCAAGCCTGCAGTCCGAAGCAGGCGTATTGCCCGCATCGAGGTCAGACGCACGGAGTGGTCGAGCCACATTGCGCATCGCATCGTCCGGAGGATGCGTACGACGTCCTCCACACGCTCCGTCACGCGCTGGAAGCGTGGCGGAAGACTGAAGCGGACAAGCGACAGAAGCGCGAGACCGAGAGGTGTCGTGCAGAAGAAGAGAGACGACGCTCTCAGCATCGGAACGATCTTCTCACTGTGCCGCAGCTCGGACGACTTCGATCGAGGCTCGGTCGCGTCATGTGACCTTTCTCTCCGGAGTAAGTACACGTTACTTGCTCCGGATCTCTCCAGAGCCTCGTACCATGTGAGGTACGGGACTGCGGAGAGTGTATACTTTATTGGCAGGTGCTGGTGACCAGGGAGTGGTCCCGTCGGTTAACAACCGATTCACCAGATGACTCTTTCGCGAGTCGTTGGGTTCGAATCCTGCATCTGCCACAGCTTTGTCACAAAGCGTTGCATCACCAAACATACGCAGCGCAGTGATGGCGGCCGCCTTTTTTGAAAGGTTCAAGGCCGTACCGCTCCGTCCATGTCACACCTACATGGACGGAGCCTCCCTTGAGTTACTAAATTGAGTTTAGTTATTCAAGGGAGGAAGAAAACACGTTTAGCTGGAGGTATTCATGGGAGCGGTATGTATGGTTCTTGCTTCCTTGGCTTTGGCTGGAGCATACTTCGCGTATCTCCGAGCCATCTTCAAGGGCGAAGTGCCGCATCCCGTTACCATCGGGATGTGGTTTGTGTGGGTGATGTTGAATTTTCTTACCTATCGGGAATTCACGTCACTTTACGCGCGCATCTTTACCTATGTGCAGGTCGCCTGCATTAGCCTGATCATGCTCTTCACCCTTGCGTACATTGTGAAGCTCGGGTGGAAGCAAGTCAGCCAGATTGCGAGGATCGACGCGTGGGACATGTCTATGGGAATTGGCGTTGTGATAGCTCTGGGTTACGCAACCCTTGCTCATAATCCAAAGGCAGAGAACATCATCGCTCAGGTGGTGGTGATCCCTTCCTTTGTACCTATAGCGAAGATGAGTTTCTCTCGTACTCAGCGCATGAGCCAGTGGCCGTGGAGTTTGGGCGTGCTGGCGTATGCGTTGCAAGGTGTTGTTGCCTGGCCGGATGGTTTCGCGGCTCTGGTATATCCAGGCGTCAGCCTGGTCTGTCACGTTGTAGTCTGGTTCGGTGCATATCGGACCAGAAACCTAGGAGGCAAGGATGCGATATCTTTTTCAGGCAGTGGCTGCTGAACTGCTATCGCTTGGCATGCTCGGAGCGCTGACCACTCCGATCGGGCCACTCACCGCCTTCTTTTGTCTCTTGCTCTTCTTGAGCGGGGTAACATGGATGGCGCGGAGCGCGTATTGCTTCTGTAATCAGGAGTTCAAGTGATGGAGGGTGTCATATCATTTTTCCATCATGTGGAACTCTTTTTGCACGAGTGGCAGCGTCGTCGGGCGCTGCGAGCTCGATGCGGATTGACGCATCACCGCCGTCTGCTCACCCGCCAACTTTGGCGCGAATGCGGGCGTCACTAGCACATGGAGGAGGGTCGATCTTCGCGGTTGTGACCTTGTGTCACTTCTGCCTTGGTTGTCCTCCTCCTCTCTCCAGAGTTCTTAACCCCACCTAGCCTCCCCTTTTGAAAGGGGAGGAAGGGAATAAGGATTGCGGAGAGAAAAATATTCTCTACAACGGCAACTGGCTGCCGGTGAAGCCAGAGAGGAGGAAGTGATGCTTCGGAAGAATCAGGAGGGATTCACCCTCATCGAGCTCATGATCGTGGTGGTCATCATCGGGATCCTGGCGCTCATCGCCGTCCCGAATTACCTGGCGCTGCAGGACAGGGCACGTCTGTCGACGGCCAAGTCCAATGCCTACGAAGTGCAGGACATGGTCGATGACTGGGCTACAGCGAACGGAGGAGTCTATCCGGATTCCATCGCTGGGGTGGCGAACGCCAGGCGTAGTATCCGGAATCCCTTCGGAGGTACGGCGGTCTACGACGTCGGGTCCTACGACAAGGCTGGGAAGGAGTCTGGTGCGGTCTACTACGATCCGGCCGAGTTCTTCTCCTCCTATCGCATCACGGTCAATGGAAAGGATGGCGAGTCCGTCCTTGTCCTGACCCCGCAGCGCGAGTAAGCGCTCAGCGATCACGTCCACCCTTGCATGAAGCTTCGGTGGACGTGATCTTCCCCGGGTACCTCTCAAGAGGGGTGTCCAGGGGAGAATACAAACTCAGGGAGGAGACATGTACGGAAGTGTGTATCTGATTGCGAGCTTCGTGTTCATGGTTGGCACTTTGCTCGGCAGTTTCGCTAATGTGTGCATTCATCGCCTCCCTCCTAGGGAGAGCGTATGCACGCCAAGGTCATACGCGCCATGCTGTGGTCGACGTCTTCGATCCTGGCATCTCGTTCCAGTCTTGAGCTGGATTGCTTTGCGTGGGCGTTGCGCCTACTGTCGGTCAGCAATCTCGCTTCACTACCCTGTGGTTGAACTGCTGGGTGGTGGCTTGGCCCTGCTGGTCTACGTTGCCATTCCTGACATGATACCGAGGTTTTCCGCCTGGCTGTTTTTCTTTGGTCTGCTCGTTGTCTTCTTCACGGATTGGCGCGAGCGGATCATTCCCGACGAAATCAGCTTGGGAGGAGTTGTACTTGGATTGATGCTCTCACCTTGGACTATTGGCCTGGTACCAGCTCTCACTGGCTCTGCGGCTGGAGGAGTAAGTTTCTACCTGATCGGCTGGTTCTATAAGAAGGCAAGTGGGCAGGTAGGAATGGGGCTTGGTGATGTGAAGCTAGCTTTCATGCTTGGAGCCTTTCTTGGTCCAGCTGCTTTCTTGGCTGCCGTACTGCTAGCGTCTACTGCTGGTAGTATCTTGGGCTTGAGCTTGATCCGCTTCGGCAGGGCGAGCAGCTCGGCAGCTCTTCCATTTGGTTCTTTACTGGCACCAGCAGCAGTTCTCGCTCTGTTCAAGGGCGCTGAGCTTTGGTCCTGGTACCACTCACTGTTTTAGCCACGTCCACCGGAGGCTTATGCATCGGTGTACGTGGCCTCCCCCGGGCAATCCTCATTGAGGAGGAGTGTCCAGGGGAGGTGGCTGATTCTTGCGAGAAGCAGGCGCTTCCGCTAAAGTACCCCTATCCCATTTCACAGGAATGTGAGAAGGGGTTGGGAGTAGAGATGGACCTTTACATGCACTGATGGATCAGTGCAAGCAGATGGGGGAAGGCATGTGTAGAATTCACGCGCGTCCAGGGTCAGTTCGGATAGAAGGGAATGGTTCGTGGCTGAAGGTCACGGATCACTTCACTCCGGAATCGAAATCCGATCCTCAAATCGGTCCTGTTGATCTCTCGAGCCTCTCGGTTCGGGAGAAGCTCGACCTCGGCGTCAACTACGCTCCATGGGTAGGTGGCGCACAGAGACAGACGACCTACACTTCTCGCGGATGTACGCCCAAGGACGGGTTGAATCCGCGCAGGACGAGGAGGTCGGACGCTGGTCTGCACCGCGGCCTTTTCGGAGGCCAGAGACCGAAGACCTACCACTGTTGATCTTTCTTTGGAGAGCAAGCAGTTTCGACTGACTTGCTCTCCTCCTCTCACTTCTTCTTTTGAGGAGGCGTGAGAGGAGGAATAGTTTGTACAAACCCTAGAGGCTGAGTACCCGAGGAGGTCTGCATGCCAAAGTCCACTGTCGATGTTTTTGACTTCGATCCTGATCAGGTCGCAGAGGAGCGGGGTTATAAGCTCTGCATCGCGACGACCTACACAGATCGAAGGAGTTTCACACGACGGGTTGTTAAGCCCGTAGGGAAAGGGCCTGACTTCGGCCGACGCCCTCTCTTCGTGCCTCACTACCTCTAGCAACACACAGGGTAACGCCTAGTCGTTACCCTCTCCCCAGGCCGCCAGGAGCCGACTGTATTCCTTGAAGCGCATTGAACTCTCTCCTCATGTGTTTCTGAGACGCAGTCAGTTGTTCCGGCGGTCCGGGGAGGGTGGGGTTTTCAAGGCTAATAAAACCCTAGACAGCTTAATAAGTTACTGATATACTCTCATCCGTATTTCCTAGATTTTGTTGTCTATTTGATGGGCTCGTGGTGTAGCCCGGTTAACACGTCTCCCTGTCACGGAGAAGATCGCCGGTTCGAATCCGGTCGGGCCCGCCAAATGGACAACAAGACAGGCCAGTGTAGACTGGTTGTTTTTAGATTGACCATTTTTCGGTCTACGAGTACGATATTGGGGTGTTTGACGGAACCAATGTCCATATTGTTGCAGCATTTGTCGGAGGCCTAGTAGCCTTTTTTGCGCCCTGTGTTTTTCCCTTAATCCCGGCCTACTTAAGTTATTTCGGCGGAGTGGCAATAAATGCCCCAGCAGAGCAGTTAGCCAGAGTTCGCTGGCAGGTTTTTCGTCATAGCCTCTTTTTTGTAGCTGGGTTTGTGCTTATCTTTGTTTTACTTGGCTTAGGTGCGAGCTCGATCGGTAGCATGTTTTTACGTCATCGGGATCTTATTGCCCAGATTGCCGGTGTGTTCTTCTTCCTCTTTGGACTTTTTCTCCTTGGTGCTTTCCGGGCGCCTTGGCTTTATCGAGAAGCAAAGTTTGATTTGCATAAGTACTTTACCAAGTCGCATGGCGTGAATGCGTTTTTAATCGGCCTAAGTTTTGGCTTTGCTTGGACGCCCTGTATTGGTCCGGTGTTAGCGACGATTCTCTTCTTAGCCAGTCAGTCTGAGAGTATGTGGTCAGGTGGTTTCTTACTTCTCGTGTTTGCGCTAGGTATTGCGACACCTTTCCTCTTACTGAGCCTGGCTATTGATCATCTCGCGAATTGGATACGTCGTTTCCAACGAGCAGCGTATTATGTGCAGCGAGTGGCTGGAGCACTTTTACTCCTCATAGGATTTCTTATGGTCATTGGTCAGTTGGGAGTTTTGTCGGACTGGCTTTTACGCGTGAGCTCTTTCAATCCGCCGCTCTAAGATGAAATCGTCTTCCTCCCTAGCCCATCTCGTTTCATTATGGATACCTGTACTTCTTTGGGCGGGCCTCATTTTCGGACTCTCCTCAATTGCAGGATTGCGAAGTAGTTTCCCTAGTAACATAGATTTTATTTTACGTAAGTTTGCGCATGCCACGGAGTTTGGCATTTTGTCGGCTTTGCTTTATCGAGCGCTTAGCCAGCAGGGAAATCACTTAAGCCCCCGACGTCTATTCTTAGCCTTTTTACTCGCTGCACTCTATGCGGCCAGCGATGAGTGGCATCAGGGTTTTGTGCAAGATCGAGTGCCGGCTTGGCACGACGTTGGTATAGACGCAATTGGTGCATTCATTGGAGCAGATGTGCTTCGACATTGGTATGCGCATAAAGCAAAACAGTCCCGCTAGGGGACTGTTTCTTTTTTTTCGTAAGGTAACGTCTTAGGCCTGTTTCACTACTTCAGCAAAGACTGCTGGTTCATGTTCGGCTAGCTCAGCCAATACTTTTCGATTGAGGTTGATGTTACCCTTCTTCAGCTTATCAATCAGTTCATGGTAGGTAACGCCCTGTTCTCGTGAAGCAGCATTGATCTTGATGTTCCAGAGGCTGCGGAAATCACGCTTTTTCTTGCGTCGATCTCGGTAGGCGTGAGCACCAGCTTTCAGTACTGCAGTTCGGGCTAGCTTAGGATGACTTTTACGTCCCCAGCGAAAGCCCTTGGCTCGACTGAGTAAATTCTTACGTCGTTTGATGTGTGATGTACCGCGCTTAACTCGCATGTGTTTCGTGCATTAGTGATAGGGTAGGACGTTGCGGATTTTCCGTACGTCGGCTTTAGCTGCTGAGCTGTCTCGTCGCTTCCGCATGGTGGTACGACTTGATTCTCGTGCATTGAAATGATCCTGGCCGGTTTTGCGGCGTTGGATTTTACCTTTTTTCGTAAAGGTGAAACGCTTGGCAGTTGCTTTGTGGGTCTTGAGCTTAGGCATACTTATTTTTTACGGACTACGAGGAAAAATTTTCCTCCTTGGCGGGTAATATCTTGATCAATGGTGACGGATTCACCGAGCGTGCTCACAAAATTACGGAGCTTTTCTTCAGCGAGATGCTTCATGGCCTTTTCTCGACCACGCAGTAGCATTTCTAATTTCACTTTGTGACCCTGCTCGAGGAACTTCTGGGCTTGCTTCTGGCGAACATCCAGATCATGTTCACCGATTTTGAAAGAGATGCGAATTCCTTTGACTTCAGACTTCTTTTGTTTGGCTTTGGCTTTTCGTTCTTGGCGTTCCTGTTGATATTGATAGGCGCCGTAGTCGAGTAGGCGACAGACCGGCGGTTGAGCTTGTGGTGCAACCTCAACAAGGTCGAGGCCCCGTTCTTCTGCCATGCGTAAGGCATCTGAAGTTGGAACAACCCCCACCTGTGTATTTTGTTCGTCAATCAAGCGAACTTCAGGAATCCGAATAAAGTGATTGATGCGAAGCCTTTTCTGAATTGCCGGAGTGGTTAATGAATAAATGTTTGAATGCATATCTCGGATGGCCGTGCCAACCGAAGCTGCGTTACCGCATACTTGTTGATGTACATTCATTTGTCCACCTTCGCATAAAGCTTCGGCGGACAACCTTCGCTCAATACAGCGAAGGTTGGTGGAGATGGCGGGTATCACGCCCGCGTCTCATCGTACAATCGTGTACATTCTACAAGCCTAGTTCGCTTTAATGCTTCAGAAACAAATGTATGAAACGAACGAAATCATTTATTTCCTAGTCTCAATAGTTCGGAACAAACCCGAGACAAGGTAGGTTCCTATCCTGATAAGTGTAGCACCCATGCGAACAACTCAGGACATCGTAAGCATAGATGGTTATCGGTTTTTACGCGACAACTGGCGCAAGTTGGAGTGACTGCATTGCGTTAGCAATGGAGTTCTTTACCTTGCTGGCAAATGAATTGACACTTGCTTTTTCCAGGGCCTGTTACGGGAGACCTGGGTGACCGGCTTGCCTGCACAGATTGTGAACGATCGATCGATTATTGGGCATCCCCCCGGTCAGTTGGAAACACGCTCCAGTCGACTGGGTGAAGGCTCAAAGTTTAGTGATGGACTGATTGGCGGATGCGCCGCTCAATATCACGTTTTTTAATGCTTTCCCGCTTGTCTGCCTTTTTTTTGCCTTTAGCAATAGCGACTTCAACCTTTATCAAGCCTCCTTTAGTATAAAAGGAAATAGGCAGTACTGTCAAGCCTTTTGCGCTGGCAGCACCCACTAATCGGCTGAGTTCGCTCTGACGGAGTAAGAGGTGGCGATCTCGGGTCGGGGTATAGCCTTGCTGGGTAGCTTGCGCCGGCTTATAAGGGGAGATATAGCAGCCAATGAGCCAAGCGCCATCAGGCCGGATAGTGATGTAGCTTCCTTTCAAGCTGATGTTGCCTTGCTTGGCCGCCTTTACCTCTGGGCCAGACAATGCAATACCAGCCTCGAATTTCTCTTGAATTTCGAAGCTGAAGCCCACAGATTTGTTGACGGCGAGTGTTGGCATAGCGAGGTCAGTATAGCCATGAGTCGGCAAAAATGAAAAGAGGGATTGACGATAACGACAAGAGAATGAAAAATAGAGTCTAGCTTGTTCTTTCATTTGATGTCGATAGCAAGGAGGGTAGATGTCTGGAAAAGTGGTGAGCATCCGCTCATTGCTCTGGCGACGTCGCATGAGACGATGTCAGCCCTTTGCTTGGGCGTACCTTGGTAGTCTCGCGCTGATGATGTGGTTGGTGATGCTTGGAATGCTACTTGATCTCCTCACCGGGAAGAAGCAAAGCTTCGCTGAAGTTGCTCAGGGCTTGATAGAGTGGAAAACAGTTTGCTGTTTCTATCTCTTTCTTCCTTGCTGGATAGCGCTTTGGATCTTGCTTTGGCTTGATGAGGGGGCCGTGAAGACTCTACGGCGCTATGCAATCTATGCACACCCACTCCATGTGCTCTGCTATTGGGGGCCGTGGTTGGTGACTGAGCGTCTGAGCTACTTTCTCTTTGGTCCTTACTTGCAGTGGACCTGGCGAGTGGATCAGTGGCGTAGTGATTTCAAACGACGGCTTTCTGCCTAAGCAGTGAGCCGTCTTTTCCTTTAGGGCTTGACAGGACCATTTACTCAGTTAGACTAGGCAGCAATGAACAATCTTCAACAGCACAACCATTATTTCTGGTTTAGCAAAGCTGGCCTCGCGGCACAGTTGCTGTTGACGTGTAAGTAGTTTTTTACTCAAGTAACGTTCATCACAGCTGACCCGCGAGGGTCGGTGTTTTTGTATGTCTCAACACGTTATCGTTTTTGATTTCAATCGTACTTTGTACGATCCCGCGCAAGGCGCCTTGGTGCCTGGTGCCCTTGAAGTACTTGCAAGACTACAGCGTCGCTATACTTTAGCGCTTTTCAGTCGAGCTATCCCGACTCGGACTGAGCTTATTCGTTCACTGGGTTTGGCTTCCTTTTTCTCAGAAATAGTTGTTTCGCGGAGGAAGAGTCAACGCGAGCTTCAGCGCATCGTGAAAGGGTGTGCCATAGGAAATAGTTTCGTGATTGGTGATCGGGTGCGCAAAGAAATCGCGCTAGGAAATCGTCTCGGTCTGCAGACAGTGTGGGTGCGACAAGGAAAGTTCGCCTCTGAACTTCCTCGTAGTGCCGAAGAACAACCCACCTTCACTGTCTCTAGGTTGCAGGACATACTCGAAATTCTGCCCTAGGTGTTCATTCACAATTCGCTACGAAGCAAAGGAGGAGAAGATGTCTCCATCGTATCAAGAGGTGCTGGAGGTAGTAGAAGCTTCTGGTATCTGGACGAACGGGTCTCGTCGGCAGCATGGTTTCGTGTTGTCGCCCAGTGTGCTGGAGTTGACTGCTCAACAGGCCGAAGATCTGCGAGCCTTGGCGCCGGCTCTGTATGACTGTATGTCTGGGATCGGGCGCATGGTCGCGACATCGGCACAACCCAAGTTGGTGCATGGTAAAACTTGGGGGATGTTGAAGCGTGTGTCACAGACCGGGGTGCCGCCGGCCTATCACGAGATTCAACTGCGCGAGCCTGGTCGAGTACCAGCAGTGTGCAAGGTGGATTTCATGGAAGATCCGAGTGGGCGACTCTGGATAGCTGAGATCGATGGTCACAACAAACATGGACTCGGCTACTCAACCTTGGCAGCCCGTACACGACGTCTTTCACAGAATGGCCACGCGAGTTTCCCGGGCGCGGCAGTCAAAGTGGCTGAAGCAATCCGGGCGAAGGGCACGAACCAGGCCATCTTACTCTATGCAGACCAAGAGCGTTTCTATCGGCCGGAGTTCCTCATCCTGCAGGATGAATTGAAGGGACTTGGTATCGATCTTCAGCTCATGAGCGAGTTGGATGCTGTCTGTACGGGCGACACATCGCACTTGCTCGATGCTTTGTCGCTGGCACCCTTACTCGATTTTCCCTTCATGTACAAAAACCAAGCGCTCAATCAGGTTTTGTGTGAAGGGTATGAGTGTGGACGCCTCGACTTCCTTTTCCCACCAAAGCCCTTCCTGGGCTCAAAGGCGGTCATGGCCATCTTGCGGAATGATGAAGCTGATCCTCAGCTTGAGGCAATGTTGCATGCTTTCATTTCCTCGGAAGCGCTCCAGTGCATCCGCGCTTTCATCCCGCCGACCTACTTGGTCGACAAAAGCAAGCGACCGGAGTATTGGCAGGCCTTGTGTGCTGATGGGAATTTCGTGCTGAAGGAGTCAATTTCCAGCGGCATGAAAGGAACCATCTTCAGCAGTGATGCGCGTTTCTCGGCAGCTTTGGCAAAGGCGGTCAAGGCGCGGGGTCGGGCGGTGTTGCAGCGAGAAGTGCAGAATCGTGCACGGCGCTTTGAGTACTTCACTGACACGGGTGCTTGCCAGAGTGCTGAGTGGTTCACCCGGGTGACAGTGCATTTTGCTGGTCGTGAAGTTGCCGACATTGTGGTGACGGCTCGGCAGGATCGCAGCGTGCATGGTGCGACCGATTGTCTGCAGCTTGGTGCAGTGATTACTTCGTAGCAAAGAGAAGGAGGAGACCAATGGTTTTGCGGCCCTAGGTCTTCCTGCTTCCCCAAGGCCAGACTAGCATTTGCTCGTCCGGCGTCAACTACAAGCAGCTTTCGTGTATGCGAGAGCTGCTTTTTCTTTTCCCACATCTTCCACCGAGCGACTTTTCTCTATATACTAGAAACACTATGTTATTACTGAGTGATCAGATACGGAAGCGCCTGGTCAAGAATATTTTGACTGTTTGGCCCGAATTAGAAGGCGATTTGCCCGAGGTGCTGATTGAGCCGCCAGCAGATGCACGACACGGCGATTTTTCCAGCAACATTGCAATGCAATTGGCTGCTCGCTTAAAAATGGCACCAGTTGATATTGCACAGAAGATTATTGCTCCGGGTATTCCACTTGCCTCAGTGGGCAAGCTTGATGTGGTGCCGCCGGGCTTCATTAATATCTACCTGAAGACAGACTGGCTCCGGAAGCAAGCGAAGCGCATTCTCCTTAGCGGCAATCACTATGGACACCTCGAAGTGGGACAAGGTGAGCGCGTGCATTTGGAGTTTATTTCAGCTAACCCGACTGGTCCGCTGCATTTAGGAAACGGCCGTGGAGGTTTTACAGGCGACACCTTGGGAAATGTGTTGGAGATGGCCGGCTATCGTGTGTATCGAGAGTACTATGTAAATGACATTGGGAAGCAGGTTGATACTTTAGCTGAATCAATCATTCGCCGTTACTTCCAGGAGCAGGGTATCCCGGTCCCGTATCCTGACACCTGCTACCAGGGTGAGTATGTGAAGGAATTAGCCAAGACGCTGGATTTTTCTGGCGTGCAGATTCAGTACATTGACCGAGCAAAGAAAAAACTACGCGGTCAGGCTTTGCGCGCCATGATGAAGCAGATTAAGCAGACACTGAGTAAAGTGATGCGCATTGATTTTGATAATTTCTTTTTTGAGTCAGAATTGCACACAAAGAAATTAACTGACCGGGTCCTACGCATGCTGGAAGCGCGCGAACTGCTGTATGAAAAAGATGGCGCGCTGTGGATGCGCACCACAGCTTTTGGCGATGATAAAGATAGAGCAATTAAGAAGAGTGATGGCGAAAAAACTTACTTCCTGTCTGACCTGGCCTATCTCTTTGATAAGTTTGCGGTACGACGTTACCCGCGCGCCATACTCCTCCTGGGTGCTGATCATCATGGGTATGTAGGACGCATGCAAGCAGCGATGCGGGCCTTGGGTTGGGAAGGGCGTCTGACTATTCACATTTTCCAGCTCGTTCGCCTAATGGAAGATGGTAAAGAGGTGCGCATGTCCAAGCGCAGTGGCACCTTTGTCACCATTGATGAATTGATTAAGGATGTGGGCATTGATGCGGCGCGCTTCTTCTTCCTCATGTCAGGCATGAATACGCATATGGATTTTGATTTGAATCTGGCCCGCGAGCAGTCCGACAAGAACCCCGTGTACTATGTGCAGTATGCGCATGCTCGCATTGCCAGCATTTTGCGTAAGGCTGATCCGCTGGTCAAAAAAGGGAAGACCACCAAGGCTGCCTTACAAGAGCCAAGCGCCGATGAATTAGTAAAGCAGTTACTCCGTTTCCCCGAGCTGGTGGCGCAGGTAGCACGTCGCTCCAGCGTGCATGAGTTGCCGCAATACGCCATGTCTTTAGCTACGGCTTTTCACAATTTTTATACCAAAGTGCGCGTGATTGATAACGAGCAGGTTTCTTTGCCAGCGTATGAACTTTGCCAGGCGTCCAAGCTTGTGCTACAAAAGACATTAGCACTTATGGGAATTCACGCACCAGAGAAAATGGAACGAACAGAGGAGCAGGCATCATGAGAACGGAGGACCCGCATTTATGCGCATCGGAATTGACTGCCGCACAATCCTTAACCCAAGCGTTGGCGAGGGTGCCGGGGTAGGCCACTACACCTATTTTTTGATTAAGAACTTGCTGCAGCAGGACAAGCGGAACGAGTATGTCCTGTTTTTTGACTCCAGCATGAAGGATTTACGTCCTTTCCGGCGCGACAATGCGACCCCAAAGTATTTTCCATTTTCCGAGCGTCGTCGCTATTTGCCTTTTGCGTATTCACATGTTTTAACTGCTCGGGCAATGCAAACGGAGCGCCTAGATCTTTTTCACGCACCGGCTAATATTATTCCACTCGGGTATACCGGCCCAGCTGTAGTGACTATTCACGACTTAGCGATTTACAAAAACCCCTCGTGGTTTCCGCGGCAAATTTTTTCTACCAAGCTGCTGGTTCCCAAATCACTGACTCGAGCTGAGCGAATTATTGCGGTATCAGAGAGCACGGCTGAGGATCTCCGTGAGCTCTTTAAAGTCCCAAGTGAAAAGATCAGTGTCATTTATGAAGGAGTTGATGTCCGACCTAATCCGGGGGAGCCACAACCTGATCCGCGTGAACGTTTCAATCTGCCTGACGACTACCTCTGCTTTGTCGGTACCCTAGAGCCACGAAAAAATTTGCCGCGTCTCATTCGTGCCTATGCACAAGCCCTTCGCCAAGATGTGCGCTTCCATAACATTCCACTTGTCTTAGCTGGGAAAAAGGGTTGGCAGTCGGCCGAGGTGTTTGCCGCGCTCGAGCAAGAGGGAATTCAGGACAATGTGCATTACCTTGGCTACATTAGTAAGAATGAAAAACTGGAGCTCATTCGTCACGCGCGAGCCTTTGTGTTTCCTTCACTCTATGAAGGTTTTGGTTTGCCAGTCATCGAGGCCATGGCGTTGGGGACTCCAGTTTTGACCAGCGATATTTCCTCGCTTCCAGAAATCACCGGCGGGGCAGCCTATCTGGTTGATCCCGAGGAAGTGAATGCAATCGCCAATGGCTTAGCTCGACTCGCCTTTGACGATAATCTGCGCCAGCGTTTAAGTCAGCAAGGTTTAGAGCAAGCGCGACGTTTCAGTTGGGATAAAGTAGCTCTGCGAACAATTGCAGTGTACGAAAAAATTCGCCGAGCGCAATAAAGAGAAAGACCCCTCAGAGTTGAGGAGTCTTTAGGTGCTTCCTATATCCTTCGCGGGATTGGAAGCTCGTTGATCTCGTAGTACCAGCGGCACTTCGCTTGTGTGGCGATTTGACTTGCTGTCTCCGCATCGATGATCCCCGCGTTCTTCATTCCGGTGAGGAGGACAGTCAGCCCACCCTCGGGATAGAAGTTCTTGCCGATGCAGCCGATGATCATGCTGGTGCCAGCGATGCGCACTGCAGCGGCCACGGTGTAGGCATCGATGCGGTCGTCAACCGCTTCGATTGCGAAACCTTTACTGCGACGCCTTGCCAGGACGGCGCACAGAGTATTGAGGTGCGTAGTCATGTTCGGCGAGATGGGACCACGGGGTGGCCAGGCATGAGCGTACACTACGGTGCCATCTATGGACAGTCCAAGAAGGCATGCTTCAGGCTTAGGTCCGCTGCTATCACGATCCTCAGCATAGATGTGAATACTCGCGATAGCCTTGTGCAGCTCCGGAGTAAGTTGCCGCCAAAGACCAGCGCTTCCTTCAGATTTCATCCGGTACTCCTTGGTTTCTTCAGGCGCGGTTTGTAGGAAGGTGCAAAAAGTGTGGTCGCAGTATAGCGCTTGTAGTGCAGGTGTCAATTTATTACATATACGAAGTCCGTCGAGGATAAAGAAAGACTCCCCAGGGCATGAGGAGTCTTGTTGGGAGGATTTGTGCTAGTCACGAGCGCGCAAGACCATGTAGGTAAGGTTGCCGTCGACTTCGAGCTTGGTCAGTTCGTCAGCGCTGATCAAGCCGCTGCGAGCCAGCGCCAGGTAGAGAATGGCCAGCGCGTGTTCAAGAATCAGATGCTCGCCTACGATACCGAGGATGTGGCCAGCCGGAGTGATGCGGAGAGCTGCGGCACCGATTTTGCCTTCGGGGTCGCCGTCCCACATGTTGGTAGCCCACTTCCTGTCTGGGTCGGACTTCAAAGCGTCCCGACAAGGCGGAAGGGTCATGCCGACCCGAAGATCGATTTGGCGCCGCCCTGGAAACGTGGTGATCTGAGGCTGGTCTTGACCACGGTGTACGAACAGAACGTGGATGATGCCTGGGTGTTGCGGCAGACCGAGTTGGTAGACTCGCTCCAAGACAGACTGGACTGCGCCTGAGAGGTGGGGGTAGAACTTGATCCAGAAGTGAGGATCATCTGGGGATTCTGAATGGGGATGAGGTGCATCTGTCACGAGTTCGCTTCCTTTCTACTCGAGAGCCTTAGGATGGAAGGTGCGAAAATGAACAAGGCAATGTATGTCAATTTGGGCTTTTTGTCAATGCTTAGGCCTTGCGAAGCCGGCCTGAATCTTCTATAGTAGGCGTACTGAATTGAATTCCTGACATGCAATCCTTTCCCGAACGCGAACAAGCAGTCCTCGAACGCTGGGCCAAAGACAAAGTGTTTGAGAAAACCTTAGAGCGGACAAAAGACGGTCCGCGTTTTGTGTTTTACGAAGGCCCGCCCACAGCGAATGGCCGACCTGGCATTCATCACATTCTGGCCCGTGCTTTTAAAGATATTATCCCGCGTTTCAAAACCATGCAGGGTTTTTACGTGGAACGGAAAGCTGGTTGGGATACACACGGTCTGCCAGTGGAGCTGCTGGTAGAAAAAGACTTAGGCCTGAAAAGCAAAAAAGACATTGAGGCCTATGGAATTGCCAAGTTCAATGAAGCCTGCCGTAAAAGCGTATGGAAATACCAAGAGGAGTGGGAGAGACTGACGCAACGAATTGGTTTTTGGTTAGACCTGGAACATCCCTACGTTACCTATGATCCAAAGTATGTCGAGTCACTTTGGTGGATTATTCAGCAGATGTGGGAAAAAGAATTACTCTACACTGGTCATAAAGTTGTGCCGCACTGTCCGCGCTGTGGAACTGCGTTGTCGTCGCATGAAGTTGCGCAAGGCTATGAGACAGTGAAAGACACATCGGTGTATATGAAGCTTGAGTTAGTAGATGAGCCAGGAACTTTTGTGTTGGCTTGGACCACCACACCGTGGACGCTGCCTGGTAACTTAGCGTTGGCAGTTGGTGCAGATATTGACTACGTAAAAGTAAAAGTACAAGACGAGCATTACATCTTAGCCAAAAACCGCGTAGAGATTTTTGATGAGCAACCTGAAGTGGTGGAAACCATGAAAGGGTCTGACTTAGTTGGGAAAGCATATAAGCCCTTATTCTCAATTAAGACCTTTACTGAGAGTGACAAGGCCTATCATATATATGAGGCAAACTTCGTTACCACCGAAGATGGAACTGGCGTGGTCCACACCGCAGTCATGTACGGAGAAGATGACTATAACCTGGGCACAGAAATCGGACTGCCCAAGCATCATACGGTTACCACGGACGGACATTTCACTGACGAGGTGCCGGACTTAGCTGGTCTCTATGTCAAAGCTAAAGAAACCGAGGACAAGATTCTCGAGCATCTCCAATCAAACAATCAGCTGTTGCAGCAAGAGCAATACGAACACGAGTATCCGCACTGCTGGCGTTGTCATAACCCTTTGCTCTATTACGCGAAGTCATCCTGGTTTGTACGGATGTCCAGCTTACGCGAAGAACTGAAAAAGAATAACGAGAGTATTAATTGGGTGCCGGGGCATATTAAGGAAGGCCGAATGGGCGAGTGGCTTAATGAAGTAAAGGACTGGGCTTTTTCTCGCGAACGTTATTGGGGCACACCGTTGCCGATTTGGGAATCGGAAGATGGTGATCGGATCTGCATTGGTTCATTTGCTGAACTGCGCGAGCTCGCTAAAGACCCGAAGCAAGTTGGTGATGATTTTGATCCGCATCGGCCTTTTGTTGACGATGTGGTGCTAGTGAAAGACGGGAAAGAATATCGCCGGGTGCAAGATGTTTGCGATGTATGGTT
Organism: Candidatus Nomurabacteria bacterium; assembly: GCA_023898465.1. Classification (NCBI taxonomy): domain Bacteria; phylum Candidatus Nomuraibacteriota; species Candidatus Nomurabacteria bacterium. Next base: position 722,838 of record CP060223.1, on the reverse strand, counting down.
TGACTCAGGCTCGATGCCTTTTGCCCAATGGTATTATCCGCACACTGATGACGGGAAAAAACGCATTGACGAAGGCGTAAGCTATCCGGCTGATTACATTTCCGAAGCCATAGATCAAACTCGCGGTTGGTTTTATACCCTCTTAGCTGTGGCCACGGTTTTAGGCAAAGAAGCGCCGTATAAGAACGTGATTTGCTTGAGTCATATTCTTGATGCCAAAGGCCGGAAAATGTCCAAGCACATTGGGAACGTGGTTGATCCGTGGGAAGTGATTGATGAGTTTGGCGCGGACGTGCTCCGTTTCCAATTCTTTAGCATGAACCAACCCGGAGACTATAAACTGTATGACAAGAAGGGGACGGATGAAGTGTCGAAAAAAGTCTTTCGTATTTTCGCAAATGTCGTGTCCTTTTATTCGCTGCATACTGACAAGCGGCCTGAACCGTCTGCGTCGCCTCAGCATGTGCTGGACCGTTGGGTGATGGCTAACTTGGAGCAAGTGACTGGGAAAGTGACTGCTTCACTGGAAGCCTATGATATCACTACAGCCAGTCGGGCCATCGCGGATTTTATTACTGAGCTGTCTACGTGGTATGTGCGTCGGAGCCGGGATCGCTTCCGAGAAGATGGTCCGGATAAAGAAGCTGCTCGGGCGATGTTGTACACTGTACTCGAGCGAGTCTGTGTTTTACTGGCGCCCTTCTCGCCTATGTTAGCTGACGCGTTTTATAGTGACATTGATGGGCCGGAGGAAAGCGTGCACTTGGTAAGTTGGCCTGAGACAAAGTCAGACATTGACGAGGCAGTTTTGAAATCCATGCAGCAAGTTCGTGCGATTGTAGAGACGGCTCACGCGCTTCGGGCTGAAGCCGGAGTAAAGGTTCGTCAGCCTTTGGGTCAAGTTGTGGTCAAAGGTGAGCAACTGCAACCCGAGTTTACTGAGCTGATTCAAGATGAGGTGAATGTCCGCGAAGTGCTTTACAAATCCTCTTTACCGAGTGACGACGACTGGAAGCAAAAGGATAATAATGGTTTGCAGGTGGCGCTGGACACCACGATCACAGACGAGCTCCGGGAAGCTGGTTGGGTGCGCGAACTGGCCCGACAAATAAATGACGAGCGGAAGAAGATGGGTCTGGACCGCACTGACAAAATCAGCGTGCAGTATCACACTGAGGATGGGACTGTGCGAGGTTTATTTGATCGTTACGCTGATGAGTTAAAGTCTGCTGTGCTGGCTGAGAAACTGGAGGCAGTTGATCAGCTAGAGAATGGGAAAGAAGTGAAGTTGGATGAGCAAGGAGTAAATGTGCTTGTATTAAAGGTGTAGCCTTTGAATACAATGCAGCAAGGCTCAATGCCTTGGCTGCGAGGCCTAGAAAGACAATACGTAGCCCAAGCCTTGAGCTTGGGCGGTGTTTTGATAAAGAAAGACGGCCACACGTGTAGTGCAGCCGTCGGTTTGAGGAAAGTGCGAGGTCTAGCGGGTGAAGAGGCCCTTGAGTGCCGTGCGCAGATGCGTCGGCGGTCGTTCCCCAGGCTCGCCGTCAACGACGTAGCCACGGGGAAGGCCGAGAATGTCTCGACCGACTTCGAGCAGTTGCTCGCCAACGAAGTGCAGCTTCTTCTGCATGGAGTCCTCCTATGATAGGGGAAGGAACGTTTCAGGTACAATAATAAGTATAGCATATATTATACATTTTGTCAAGTAGTCATTCTTTCTTGTCAGGCATTAATGCTATAGTCAAGTTTCCATACTTCCTATTCAAGACTAGAGATTTTATGTCGCCGCTTCTTATCCTCATTACCGGTTTGCCCGGCTCGGGAAAAACAACTTTAGCTCGAAAGATTGTTGATGAATTTCATTTTCCTCTTATAGCTCGGGATGATATCAAGGAGCAGTTATTTGATACTTTAGGTTGGAGTGATCGTGCCTGGTCACGAAAGTTGGGCATTGCTTCATATTCAATTCTGTACTTTACGCTTGAGAAGATGCTTCAGGCAGGTATCTCATGTATTGTTGAAAGTAATTTTCGTTCTGAAAATGATAACCTTAAAATGCAAGAATTACAGAAACGTTATGGCGCCCGAATTATCCAGATTATTTGTACAGCAGATGGTAAGGTTTTGCTCCAGCGCTTTAAAGATCGGGCTGAGTCAGGACAGCGACACCCGGGACATGTTGATCAGACCAATTACGACGAATTTTCCGTCGAACTCTTAAATGCTCAAGTTGATCAGCTTCAAGTTGAGGGAAGTGTGATTGAGATAGACACCACTAAACCCGAAGAAATTGACTATAGTTCCTTATTTGCAAGTGTTCGTAGTGCGCTTTCTACCTAGCGAATAAGCTTATGTCCCTCACCACCGAAACCCATGCCATTGTTCTGGAGCGGCGACCATTGCGCGAGCATGATCGGCGCATTGTGGTGTTTACCAAAGAGTTGGGTAAGCTGGAGTTGATCGCCAAGGGCACGCAGAAGATCAGCAGCAAGTTGGCTGGTTCGCTCGAGCCCTTATCAGAAATACGCCTGCACATTGCTCGCGGAAGATTTGATCGGGTGATTGGGAGTGTCATGCTGCATAGTCTCGCTGGATTACGAAACAACCTTGATGCCTTTGCTGCAGCCAACTTTTTGGCCCAGGTGGTAACCCGTCTCACGCAGCCAAATCATCCTGACCTGGAACTTTTCACATCTCTGCGACAGAGCCTCCTGGATATGGATGCGCAGCCTGAGCAAGCGAGCCCGATTGTCCGACGTTTTTTGTGGAAGCTGTTCACGCTACTAGGCTTACAACCTCGTCTCGACATTTGTGCACGTTGTGGCAAAGACCTAGGTCAAGAATCCTATTACAGCGCAGATGCGGGCGGAGCTCTTTGCGCAAAGTGTGCCAAAGAGCAGGTAGGCGCTTTTGCTTTGCCGGATGATGTGCGTCAGCAGCTCCTCGCTTTACATACTTTGGATACCGAGGTGATTCCGCGTGAGGCAAATGACCTGGTGGCGAAAGTGATTGAACAGACATTACGGGTGCAGCTGGGTGCAAAGCTACCCACGGAATATTTTTGGGTGCAGATGCGGAAAGTGAAATAGGAGCCCTCCTTTTCTTTGGAAAAGAAAAGGAGGACAAAAGAAACATTCGCCGCGCTCAAAAACTCGGGCATATCTTTGCTCGTCTGCTCCTCAGCTTTGCAACTCCTCACTCGAAGCCTCGTATCGTCAGACAAAGCAAAGCTGTCCCGCCCAAGACGGGAGCGTCACAACTCGCGGCAGAATGCCACGGGTTTTTTCTAGCGGCGACAAAGAGACAGAGACTTCTCACTTAATGAATGATCCCCAAACCCCTAAGCTCAGATAGACATGGAGTTGATATCTAAAGGAGCTGCCATGGGTTTTTTTCTAGGGGCAAAGGGGAGCATGAGGTCTGACGTAAGTACAATTTTCCTGCTATACTGTACAGGCTATGGCAAAATCTTCACGAAAAACCGAGAAAAAGTCTGCACCGAAAGCACCGGAAACTCCTGAGAAGCCGGCAGAAGCAAAGAAGGAAAACGAGCCAAAAAAAATCGACATCAAACAGGATGACGAAATGACCGACGAACGCTTGCAAGCCTTTGCTGAAGTTTTGCAGGCCGAGGAAAAGGCGGAGAAGACGGACATGACCACCATAACGCGGAAGAAGTCGACGCGAAAGCCTTGGGGTAAGATCGCCTTCTTTAGCATCCTGAGCTTGATTGTCGTGGCAGCAGTGGCCGGCTTTTTCTATTTCACTTCCGGGCAGCGTTTCACGGGCAATAAAGTACAAGTGAAGATGGAAGTGCCGACCGATGTAGCTTCGGGTGGCGAACTAAGTTTTGAATTACTTATACAGAATGGTGAAGCAGTGAAGCTGCGATCAGCTGAGCTCAATATTAACTATCCTGACGGCTTCAAGGTAACCAATACGAGCATTGCGCCGGCTAATGATGCAAAAAATTCCTTCCTGCTCGGTGATATGGATTCAGGTTATGGACGACGCATAACCATCACCGGTACCGTGGTCGGTGATGTGGGCAGCGAACATAGCATCACGGCTATTCTCAGCTATGTGCCAGCGACCTTTAACTCAGAATTCGTGACTCAGTCTAGTGAGAGTTTCACCATTTCCCAGTCTAATCTCGGACTGCAGTTTGACGGCCCCTCTCGCGTGATTCCAGATAGCGAAGTGCAGTATGAGCTCCTGGTGAAAAATAATTCAGAGGAAGATATCAGCCAGGCGCGACTAACTTTAGATACTCCAGACGGGTTTAGCATGAAGTCGAGTGACCCAGCAGCCGAGGTGGGGAAGACGTGGACCTTTGCGGATTTAGCGCCCGGTGATGAAGAGCGGGTGCAGGTGACTGCTCAATTGAGCGGTGATGTTGATTCTTTGCAGGAGCTTGTCGCGCGGGTGGGCATCTTATCCAACACAGGCAGCTTTCAATTACAAACCGAGCAGCGCATTATTGTGCAGTTGGTACGACCGGAACTCAATGTAGACCTCAGTCTAAACAGCGGACATGAAGATCGCGCGTTAACTTTTGGTAGCACTCTGCAATATACCTTGAGCTATGCGAATCAAACTGATGAAGTGATTCGAGATGTAACGCTACGGGTTCAGCTCGATGGAGATTTGGTTGATTGGGACAGCTTGGTTGAGCCGCATTCAGCTCAGCGCGAGGGAAATACCTTGATATGGACCAAGGAGCAAATTGAGGACTTAGGCGAGTTGCGTTCTGGCAGCAAGGATGAATTTACCATTAGCGTGCAATTACTTGATAGCTTAGCCAGCGACAGTTCAGTGACTAACCCAGAGCTTATTGGGCAGGCGAGTATAGAGGGTGAGGCAGAGGAGCTCGGTGCAAGTCAGGTGCAGGCGAGTAGTCAGCCGATTACTGTGAAGCTCATCACTCAGGCATCTTTGGCGGCCGAGGCGCGCTACTATTCCGAAGACTTTACTAAAATTGGCGATGGGCCCTTGCCTCCGCAAGTTGGAGAAACTACAACCTATCGTTTGTTTTGGAAGGTGAGCAATACAGTAAATGAATTGGGAAACGTGAAGATTTCCGCCACCTTACCGAGCAATGTATTTTGGGCTGGGAAAAATATTTCCACTAGCTTGGGATCAATTACCTTTACCCCCAGCGATCGGACTATCACTTGGCAATTTAGCCGCGTACCAGCCGGGGTTGGTTATAGCAGTGACGCATTAAGCGCCAGCTTTGAAGTTGCGGTGACGCCAAATGCTAGTGACCTGGGTAAGGTTATGGTTTTACTTGATGCATCCAAGTTAGAGGGCACTGACAGTTTTACCAACGAGGCCTTAAGCGTCTCTGACGATTCACTCACCACTAACCTTGATGCGGATCAATATGCCACCGGTCAGGGTGTAGTGACAGACGGCAACAATGGCACGGAATAAAGCGTTTCGGCTGCTCAAAACATCGCGAAAAAGTCAGGCGCGCCTCGGCCGCCTCACGACTGCGCATGGGAATATTCCCACGCCTTTTTTTATGCCGATCGCGACACGTGGTTCAGTTCGGGCTTTAGAAATTTCCTCTATGCGCGGACTGGGTGCACACATTATTTTATCAAACACCTATCATCTGTGGCTGCGGCCGGGTCTCTCGGTCATTCAAAAAGCTGGCGACCTGCATGACTTCATGGGATGGCAAGGTCCCATCTTAACTGACTCGGGCGGCTATCAGGTGTTTAGTTTGGCCAAGCACCGCGTGCTCAGCCGGCGCGGCGTTCGTTTCCGAGATACGGTTGATGGCAGTAAACATTTCCTGACTCCAGAGCGGGCACTGGATATTCAATCACGTTTAGGTACTGACATTGCAATGCTGCTTGATGTGTGTCCGCCTTTTCATAGTTCGCGTGCGGAGATAGAGCGATCAATTGCTTTAACCACGCACTGGGCTGAGCGCAGTACCAAGGTGAAGCGCACCCAGGGGCAATTACGTTTTGCTATTGTGCAGGGAGCGGGGGAGAAAGATCTCCGTATCGCGCATGCGCAGACCTTGCGCGAGATGCCCTTTGATGGATTTGCGATTGGTGGATTAGCGGTGGGTGAGACGGCCAAGGAAATGTATCGCGTTTTAGAGTGGACCGTACCCGAGTTGCCGCAGGACTCAGCACATTACCTCATGGGCGTTGGTCCGCCCGAGCAAATTGTGGAAGCGGTGCAGCAAGGTGTTGATATGTTTGACTGCGTAGTGCCAACCCGAAACGCACGCCATGGTTCTTTATTTGTCTGGAAGCGTGATGAGCTGCGTGGGAAATTTTACGAGGTGCTAAAAATTGCCAATGCAAAATATAAGTCTGATTTGCGTCCGATTGATACCAGCTGTGATTGTGCAACTTGCCAGACAACAACACGCGCCTACATCCGGCATTTGTTTGCCACAGAGGATCCTTTGGCGCAGCGCTTGTGCACCATCCATAATGTGCGATTCTATCTCCGCTTGATGGAGAAGATTCGAGCACAGATTCGCCTAGGGCAGTTATAGTTTCTTGTAGACAGGGCGTCCCCGCCTTGTCGCGGTTTTTGTTATTCCTCCTTTTCCTTCAAAAGAAAGGAAGCTAAAAGAATAGAGTCTTGCCAAACGCGAAAAAAAATGCTATAATGCATGCGTAAAGTAAAAGTGAAAAGAAAAACACAAGCCATGTATCGATCGCGAAGCCAGACGCAATATTCCTTCAGCTTCTTATTCCAGGAGCTGCTTTTTGACGTTGTTCGCTTTCCATTTTGGTGGTATAGCGGTGGCCTCATGCAATTAGGTCGTTTCTGGTTGTCGCAGATGCGCGGCCGGGCTGAACAGTTATCGTTACGCATTTGGCTGCGTAACATGTTCACGCCAATGTACGGCGACTACACCAAGAGCGGTCGTATTATTAGTTTCTTCTTGCGTATTGTGGTCCTAGTCGGACGCCTCTTTGTCTTTGTGCTTTGGTTCCTCATCATGAGCGTTTTCGTCATAGTGTGGTTAGCCACACCACCAATTATTACCTATGCCATCATCCGACAGCTTTTCTAATCCAGCACCGGCCAGTCCAAAGGGCCAGCGACCAGCGCCTTACTCTGAGATGTTTGGCAGTCGGATTTTGTACTGGGATAAAACATTTGGTCGCAGCGAAGTAAGTGGCGAAAAGTTTGCTCGAGGATTACGTGCCTTTATAAACGGTTTCCTAGTCTTCTTTGGTCTGGCGGGTTTCCTCATTGGTTTTTGGGAGTTGTATCAACTGCTTCAGGGCGGCGCTTCACTGCTCGACCTTTGGGATTTGCGCAGCCCAGCTATGTTGATCTTTTGGATTTCATTAGCAACTGACTGTTACGCCTACTTTCGCATTGAGCGAGAGTTAAAACCGCGAAAGAAAATTACGCGACAGACTCCAGCTGAGATGGAGACGGTATTGTCCTTGGAGCAAATCTCCGAGGCAGATTTTGCCGACAAAGTAGAGGACCTACCAGCTTTGCTCGACAACGAGTTAGAGCACATGCTGCAGCAGGCTTGGGATATTGCGAATCATTTAAATCATCGTGAAATTTGGCCCTCGCATATTTTAGCGGCAATGTTAACTACGCGGACAGCGGCTGTACTTTTTGCCCGTTTAAATATTCAGTACGAGCAATTGAAGCAACGCATTGGGAAACTTTTCACTGGCATGCCACAGGATTGGCCAGGGGAGCCGCATCTTTCCACTTCAACAAAAAAGCTACTCTGCGCTGCCTATCGAGAAGCCTATGCAACGAAGCGTCAACAAGTTGGCGTGCTGGAAGTCTTGGTCGCCTTAGCTACTTCAGAAACGCACACCCAGGATATTCTTTATGACCTAGAAGTAGATGAGAACAAGCTGCGACACGTTGTGGCTTGGGCGCATATTGAGGAAGATTTGTGCGAGCAGTATAAGCGTTTCCGTAAGCGGGCAGCTTGGCGACCGAAGCGTGGTATGAACCGGGCCATGACGGCACAAGAAACTCGAATGCTGAATCAGTACAGCCATGACTTAACTGATTTAGCGCAACGGGGCGCTGTCCCGATGACTGTCGGACGTGAGGAAGTGCTGGATGAAATGTTTCGCGTTTTGGAGCGAGGCGGCAGTCCCATGTTGGTTGGTAATCCTGGCGTAGGGAAGACTGCGATTGTCGATGGCATTGCTCGCCGCATGGTGACCGAGGAAGTGCCGGATGTTTTGAAAGATAAGCGCCTGGTTTCATTATCTGTGGCAGCTCTGGTTGGTAATGCCGGGTCAACTGGAGAATTAGAAGGACGCTTGAATCAGATTTTGTCTGAAGTGGTGAAGTCAGGAAATATCATTTTACTCATTGATAATATTCAAAACATTGTTGGTATTTCTTCAGCCGGTGGAGAGAGTTTTGATCTCTCTGATGTGTTGAGTCAGGCACTGGAGACCGGACGAGTGCAGGTGATCGGCACCACTAATCCAATTGACTACACGCGCTATATTGAAAACCAATCTTCACTCACCAGCACCTTTACCAAAGTTGATTGCCAGGAAGTAGATACTGATGGAGCGGTGCGCATACTTATGGTGAAGGCCGGTCCGCTTGAATATAAGCATCACATTTTCTTTACCTACGATGCATTAGAAAAAACCGTAGTCCTTTCACAGCGCTACATGCACGATCGCTACTTGCCGGAAAAAGCGATTAGCTTGCTGGAAGAAGTTGCAGTTGATGCTCATAAGCACAAAGGTAAGAATAGTTTTGTAGACGGTGAAGATGTGGCAAAGATTGTTTCTAGTAAAACGCATGTGGCAGTAACTAAAGTGAATGAGTCCGAGTCTGAGAAGTTACTCAACTTGGAATCAACCATGCATCAGCGCATCATTGGTCAGGATGAGGCAGTCAAAGCAGTTGCCGCAGCGCTCCGTCGTGCTCGAGCAGAATTGCGTGATCAAAAGCGACCGATTGCCACCTTCCTTTTCCTTGGTCCGACTGGTGTAGGTAAAACCGAGCTGGCAAAAACTTTAGCCGAAGCGTATTTTGGATCCGAGGATGCGATGATCCGTCTCGACATGTCGGAGTATCAGGAGCCGAGCAGTATTTCTCGCCTGATCGGTAGTAATCAAGGCACGCAGGGTCCAGTAGGCGGTTACTTAACTGAAGCGGTGCGCAAGAGTCCCTTCTCTCTCGTCTTGCTTGATGAATTGGAAAAGGCGCATCCTGATGTGTTGAATATTTTCCTGCAGGTGTTTGATGATGGCCGATTAACTGATGGCATTGGTCGTACGATCGACTTCACCAATACGATTATCATTTCAACCTCCAACGCAGGTTCAGACCTGATTCAAAAACGCATTCAAGAAAAGGCCACGATTGAAGGTATTACGCAGGAGCTCATCAACTCCGTGCTGAATCAATATTATCGCCCAGAATTTCTCAACCGTTTTGATAAGATTACCGTATTCCGCCCATTGCAAAAGGATGAGATTGTGCAGATCGTGCGCCTACTTCTTGCAAAGGTGCAACGACAATTAGAGGGTCGCGGTATTACTTTTGAAGCAACTGAAGCTGCGGTGCAGGAATTAGCTGAGATTGGATTTGATCCGGTCTTTGGTGCTCGACCTTTGCGCCGTGTTATTCAAGAGCGAGTTGATAACGCATTAGCTGACTATCTCTTAAAGGGTCAGTTAGGTCGTCGTGATAAAGCGATTTTAGAGGTTGGTGGGGTTATCCGAGTCGAGCAGGCGCCTGAGTTATAGGCAGTATTCACTGTGTATCTTCTTCTATTGACTACTCGAGAAGCTTTTAGTTACCATGTGAATGCTCACCACAAAAGTATTGTGGGAGTAGCAACGTTGCTTACGAGATGGAACTTCGCCTTAGGAGGTCCACATGCTCAGGAAGTTGTCGCTCTGGGCGATCGCGTTGATCGTTCTGTGCGGCTACGCTCTTTCACACGCTCCGCCGATCTACGCGGCCGGAGGGGACGATCCGGGTGTGTCTCAAATGGCGGCGACGTACGCTATGGACGACAACACCATCGCTCCCGACGGTCTCTACGCTTCCGCAGGTGGTGAGGTTGTTCTGTTGCCGGCTTCGGATCAGAGCAGCTTCAATCAGGTCCAGATCGACTTCGCCCTGACTCCGTGGGTACAGGTCGAGTCTGTTCTGACGTCTCGGCCGGAACAACCGGGGACTCAGAGCATCATCGTCAGCCACTATGGGACCACGGTGCCGGAGGTCACTGCGCGATCCGGTCCGGATGCTACGGCGCAGTACATCATCTGGGATCGCCTGCCGGACGCGGGTGATGAAACCCAGATGGACTGCTCCTACCAGATCGACGTTCAAGAAGAAGTGTCACTTCGTCTCGGTGACTTTCGAGGCCCGGCGGCACTGCAGATCGACGTGAAGACGCTTCACGGAAGCTCCACGCTCGGCTGATCATCTTCGACCAGGCGAGCTCTGCCTCCTTGCCCCGTCTCGTATCTTCTTTCACCCTCGGGTGAGCGAAGTGCGAGGCGGGGCTCTTTTTCTTATCCATTGACTTCCTAAGATATTAGAGTTATACAAAAAGTGAAGAACGGAAAGGACCTTGAAAATACGCAAGGGGCGCATGCCCTTTCTTCTTTTGGTTATTACACCGTGACACAGGGAGTGTGCCTTATGGCAGTCATAGGAATCATCGTGTTTCTGTTGTTTGCGTTTCTGGTAGCAAAGTTCTGGCCAATCATTCTCGTCCTTCTTTTTGTTGGAGCCGTAAGCCGGATACAGAAGAGGGAAGAAGAAGAGCGCGTGTGGTTTCAGAATGCAGTTGAGAAGCGCCGTGCTGACTCTTTGCGAACTTCTGCAAAGTTGCAAGCTATGATAGATAGCATGGATCAAAGGACGGCAGCCACACGCTCTACTGAGGAAAGTAGAATTCGAGTCCTAGGAGCAATGAACAATACTGCTCGAGAAGTGGAGCTGAGTGAGGCTGAGGCAAAGCGGCGAGGCTGGCGGAATCTCGCCAGCTTGGAAGGCTCTTTGTCTGAGGAAGAGCGGCGGCGCCATCGAGATGCATTTGGTACGGCACGTGATGACATTAATCGAGCATGAGGTGTGCCCGTGGAAGAGAGTGAGGTCTTAGCGTCCATTCGGACAATCGTACAACATACCCGAGACGAAGTTGAGGGAATACAGAAGGAAGCGCGGCAGCGAATTGCCGAAGTCCTGATTGAGGAGCGAAGAAAGCTCGATGCTGAGCTGACGAAATTGGGTCTAGCATCTGGTGAGCGTGAACGACAGCTTCAATCCTATGATCAGCAGATACGGAGACTTGGTGCAGGCCAGCTCCTTCTGCCAGGAGGTTAGACCTATGGGTAGAGAAGAGGATAACTGGGAGTTTATCTCAACTGACTCATCTGCTTTGGTACGTGCCTCGCCGCAGGCCTTGGAGAGTGGGCTGAACGATCTGGATGTTGACGCGGTAGTAGCTGAAGCCAGGGAGCGTTGTCGAGGTCTCGGACACTTTGGTTTTGACTGGAGGCTTCGCCGGCAAATCCATTCCAGAGCACTGGAGCTGATCAAGCTTCACTACGCCACTCGTTTGAGTGTTGCTGAAGCAGTGTCCAGGGCGATCATCGAGTACTATGAGCAGCAGGCTGCGGCCTACATAGGCCAATTGAGAAGGGAGTTTGTGCACGAGCAGAATGGTCGGATTGCTGCAGCGCTTCGTCAGGCGGCGATAAGCTACCGGGACGATATCATTGCCCTGAAGTCAGACCCGAATCTTCAGGGTGAGGATTGCCAGGAAATCGTTCGGGCGACGCTGGAGCAGTACAGGGAAAACTTCCGTCAAACATTAGAGCGGCTGAGTCGACTTTGGGTTTTTGGTCCTGATGGTCGACTGATCAGCTTCGATGCGCTGTGAGGATTGCACATTGCTAGCGCCTCGTCTCGTATCTTCTTTCACCCTTGGGTGAGCGAAGTGCGAGGCGAGGCTTTTTCTTATTGACTTCTTTTTCAACTTGGTGAAAGATGCTGATGCCATGGAGGCGAAAAGGAGCGCGTGATGAAAATTCCAGAACAGCCGCCGCCGGAAGAGCCTGAACCTGAAGCTCCAGTGCTCATTGAGCCAGTTCGTTTTGCAACGGATTGGCGACCGAGCGGGGGGAGTGGTGATCCTCCAAAAGATGAGGAGGAGAAGCCCGACCCAGAGAAGAAGGATGACGATGCGTCGTCCTAAACCCATGCCCCGTCCATCACAACACTTTGTATTGAGATGAGGCGGGGCTTTCTATTTATAGCCTTGCGAAGGCAGGGACGCCTGGTAGAATATTTGAACCTTGCCGAAGCAGGGAGGCATCGGCTATACTCCTTATGTATGAACGCGCAAACTGATTTGATGGAACGGTTGGTATCTTTGGCAAAGCGCCGTGGTTTTATTTTTCCTACTGCGGAAAAATACGGTGGCCTGGGCGGCTTTTGGGATTGGGGTCCGCTGGGGGTTGAGCTAAAGAATAATATCAAGCGCGCCTGGTGGAAACACTTTGTTCAAGAGCGACGCGATGTGGTTGGTTTGGACAGCGCCATTGTGACCAACCCGACTGTTTGGCAAAAAAGCGGACACATGGGCGGATTTAGCGACAAGCTAGTAGAGTGCAAATCTTGCCATCAGCGTTTCAAAGAAGAAGACATGAGTGAGACTTGCCCAAATTGTGGCAAGAAAGAATTTGAAGAAGCAAGAGCCTTTAATCTTATGTTTCGCACCTTTGTTGGTCCGGTGCAGGACGATGCTTCTACAGCGTATCTACGTCCAGAAACAGCTCAAAACATTTTTGTAAACTTCGAAACCGTACAGCAGAGCATGCGCATGAAATTACCATTTGGTATTGCGCAGATTGGTAAAGCGTTTCGTAACGAAATCACCCCAGGTAATTTTATTTTCCGTTCACGGGAATTTGAGCAAATGGAGCTAGAGTTTTTTGTCCGACCCGGTGAAGACGGGGAGTGGTTTGACTACTGGGTGAAGGAATCCATTGCCTGGTTTAAGTCGCTGGGCATTAAGGAAAACAGCGTCCGTGAGTACAAACAGAAAAAAGAAGAGCTGGCCCACTATGCCAAGGCAACGGTTGATCTGGAATATAACTGGCCCTTCAAAGGTTGGGGAGAGTTAATTGGTATTTCCAACCGGACTGATTACGATTTGAAAGCACATGGGATGGAATACCCTGATGAGAAGGGTAAGATTACTCCATACGTTATTGAACCTTCTTTCGGCGTAGAGCGCTCTGCCTTAGCCTTTCTCCTCGATGCTTACGAAGTTGTAGAGGGCGGACGGACAACCACTACAGAGAGTAATAAAGAGGAGGAAGTCATGCTGCGTCTGCATAAAGACTTAGCTCCTATTAAAATCGCCATATTGCCATTGTCAAAAAAAGAGCCACTTACCAAAGTAGCTGCTGAAGTATTTGACTCGTTGAAATCGAACTTTGTGTGCGCGTACGATGAAGTCGCCTCAATTGGTCGTCGCTATCGACGCCAGGATGAGATTGGCACGCCATATTGCGTCACAGTTGATTTCGATACACCTGAAGATAAAAAAGTAACAGTGCGTGATCGCGATACTATGGGACAGGAACGCGTGGCACTGGCAGACCTACCATCATTTTTCCAGGAGAAATTTCATGCCTAAACAATCTGCGACAGGGAAGCCATACCAGACCTCGGTCCTTAAAAACGGTATGCGGGTACTTAAGGTGCCTTTGCACGAGACAAAAGCGGTGACTGTGCTTGTCTTAACCAAAGTTGGTTCACGACATGAGAGCAAGCCTGTAAATGGTATTTCCCACTTTGTTGAGCACTTGATGTTTAAGGGCACGAAGCGACGACCCAGCACTTTATCAATTTCACGCCTACTGGATGGTGTGGGAGCGGAGTACAATGCTTTCACCGGCAAGGATCACACGGGCTACTACATTAAAATTAATTCGGAACACCTTCACCTTGCCCTGGATGTTATTGCAGACATGTTGGCGAACTCTAAATTTGACGCCAAGGAAATCGATCGAGAGCGCACTGTGATTATCGAAGAGATAAGCATGTACGAGGATAACCCGCTCATGTACCTCGAGGATATTTTTGAGGAAACCATGTACGCTGGCTCGACGCTTGGTCAATTAATCGCCGGGCCTCGTTCGGTGATTCGTAATGTGACTCGCGACACTATTTTGAAGTTCTACAAGACGCACTACTTCCCCAGCAATATGATGGTGGTCGTATCGGGTCGCTATAATGAAGAGACTATTGATGAGCAATTGGCAAAACTTTTCACGGTGCCAGCTACCAAGCAGAAGGAGCTTACCTTCAAGCCTTTTCGTTACACGGGCACCAAGCCGCGAGTGCGGGTTATGTACAAAGAGACTGAGCAGGCTCAGATTGGCATTGGTTATCCGGCAGCCTCTTACTTTGATAAGAGTTTACCCGCCCTGTCTTTACTGACTTCCATCCTTGGTGGCAACATGAGCTCACGTCTTTTCATCCAAATCCGAGAGCGCCGCGGTCTGGCCTATGCTATTCGCTGTACGCCAACCGTGTATGAGGATACTGGCAATCTCTATATTCAAGCCGGTGTGGCAAAAGAGCGAACCGAGGAAGCGATCAAGGCAATCTTGGTGGAGCTGGAGAAGATTCGGAAACAGGGGATCACGGAAGCGGAATTGAAACGAGCGAAGGAATTTATTAAAGGTAAGCTGGTTCTGGAATTAGAAGATTCTGATCATATTGGCGCCTGGTTTGGGAAGCAGTGGCTACTCACCAAGAAGATTGAAACTCCGGCTGAAAAGATGGCAAAGATTCAACGGGTGACGAGGGAAGAGGTAAATGCTCTGGCTCGCAAAATTATCAATCCGCAGAAGATGAATCTCGCAATTATTGGGCCCTATAAGGACGCAAAGCGCTTCGAGAACCTGGTGAAGAAGTAATAAAAAGTCTTTTCGCTACTCGTTGATTTGTTATTGACACTTGCCGGGAAGATTTGGCTATTTTTAGAAACAAAGCTATACTTTGTGTCGTATGGCCACGCAAAACAATAACAACGAAGTCTTTTTACGAGTTACCACGAGCGGCATTGTAAAAGTGCTGGTGATTTTATTGTTCGTAGCGGCGCTTTTCCTCATTCGCGATGTGATTGCGATTGTCTTTATTTCTTTGGTTTTTGCCTCGGCGCTTGATCCTTGGGTGGACTGGCTACAGCGTAAGGGCATTCCTCGCGTATTGGGTATTATCATCCTTTACACGATTTTACTCGGCGTGATTAGTTTAACGGTAGTACTCTTTGTGCCGCTGGTGGCTGATCAAGTGAAGTCCTTTTCTGATAAATTCCCGACAATTTATAATAATGTGATTAATGGCTTGAATATTCAGAACGATGCAGGTGATCAAACCCTGCTGCAGAATATTCAAGAAACGCTAAACGCATTAAACCAATCTCTGGTGAAAATTACCGGAAGTATTTTTGCCGGCGTGGTAAATCTTTTCGGTGGCATCTTCACGCTCTTCGGCGTCTTGGTGCTTACCTTCTATATGACGCTGGAGGAGCAGGGTATTAAGAAGTTTGTGCAGTCGGTTGCCCCGGCTCATTGGCAGCCCTACATCATCCAAGTGATTAATCGTATTCAGCATCGCCTCGGGCTATGGTTGCGCGGACAGTTAATTCTCAGCTTGATCATTGGAGTGATGACCTTCATTGGTTTGAGTATCCTTGGTGTGAATTTTGCAATTGTGCTTTCTCTGATCGCTGGCATCACCGAGTTTATTCCAATTGCTGGTCCTTTCATCGGAGCTATTCCGGCCGTCTTGGTTGCCTTTACCCAATCGCCGATTAAAGCGCTCTTGGTTATTATTCTCTATATTATTATCCAGCAGTTGGAGAATAATTTGATCGTGCCAAAGGTGATGCAAAAGGTAACTGGCTTAAATCCTGTCGTGGTGATTGTGGTGATGTTAATTGGCGCGAAGTTGGCTGGTATCGTTGGTGTGATCTTAGCGATCCCGGTAACTATTATTGCCAATGCCTTTTTAGAGGATTTCCTCAAAGAGAAAAAAGCTGAGCAAAATCGTTTAGAGTCGTGAGCACCGGAACACTCTTTATTGCAGCAACCCCGATTGGGAATCTGGAGGATCTCAGTCAGCGAGCACTTCGTGTCCTCAATGAAGTGGATTTTGTTATTTGCGAAGATACCCGGGTAACGCAGAAGTTATTGCAGCGTTATGATGTGAAGAAGAGGCTTGTTTCTTTTCATCAGCACAGCCGTCTAGCTCGTTTGGATAAGATGATTGAGGAGTTGCAGTCAGGCACCTCAGCTGCCTTGGTTACTGACGCTGGTACGCCGGGCGTGTCTGACCCGGGCAATCAAGTGGTTGCTGCTGCAGTGGCGGCTGGTATTCCGATTGTGCCGATTCCTGGACCAAGTGCAGTGACTGCTTTACTTTCTGTTGCCGGATTCTCCGTAGATCGCTACACCTTCCTTGGTTTCTTACCTCACAAGAAGGGGAGAGAGACCTTATTGAATGAAATCGCCTCGAGTGTCTACCCAGTCCTCCTTTTTGAGTCACCTCATCGTATTGTAAAAACGCTTGAAGCCTTGGCCGAACGTTTGCCTGAAGCGAAGTGCGTCGTAGGTCGCGAGCTTACCAAGCAGTTTGAGGAGATTATTCGTGGAAGCCTAGCAGAGGTCTCCACAGTCATTGCCAAGCGCCCCTCGCAAAAGGGTGAATTTGTGCTTTTAGTCGCGCCGAGCTAAAGTGCTGCTATGGAGAAATTCTACGTCACTACACCAATTTATTACGTAAATGCGCGTCCGCATATTGGCAGCGCGTATACGACAATTGCCGCCGATGTCTTAGCTCGCTATTGGCGCGGTAAGTTAGGTGATGATCAGGTATTCTTTCTCACCGGTACGGATGAACACGGCGCTAAGGTAGCCGAGAGCGCAGTAAAGGAGGGTAAGACGCCGGAGCAGTTTACTGACGAGGTGAGTGCGCAGTTTCGAGCAGCTTGGCAAAAGCTGAATATTTCTCATAATGACTTTCTCCGCACCACCGAGGAGCGGCATAAAATTGGTGCACAAAAATTCCTTAGCCTACTCCACGAGAAAGGTGCTTTGTATGAAGATCAATACGAAGGTTTGTACTGCATCGGTTGCGAACGCTTCTTAACCGAAAAAGAGTTAGTGGATGGTAAGTGTCCACTGCACAATACGGTGCCGGAAAAGATTCAAGAAAAAAATTATTTCTTCAAGCTAAAAGAATGGTTGCCAAAGGTAAAAGAGGCGATCGAACAAGATAAGATCAAGATTCAACCAGAATGGGCCAAGAAAGAAGTGCTTGGTTTATTTAAACAGGACCTAGCTGATTTTTCTGTCAGTCGTGAAAAGGTGCAGTGGGGGATTCCTTTGCCTTGGGACGAGTCGCAGCGCATTTACGTCTGGGTAGAAGCGCTGACCAATTATCTCACGGCAATTGGCTACGGCAGCGATGAGGAAAAAGTAAAGCAGTGGTGGCCGGCGCAGTATCATCTGATGGCCAAGGATATTTTGAAATTCCATGCAGTGTATTGGCCAGCTATGTTATTGGCGGCTGATCTACCTTTACCTGAAGCGGAATTCATCCATGGCTTCTTCACCGTGAACGGACAGAAGATGTCAAAATCGCTTGGCAATGCCATTGACCCAAATGCGCTGGTTGATCAATATGGCGCTGATGCGACTCGTTATCTCCTCCTGGCGCAATTTCCCTTTGGTCAGGATGGCGATATCAAAGAAGAAGCTTTTGCCGAGCAGTATCAGGCCGCTCTAGCTAATGGCTTAGGTAATGTAGTTGCGCGGGTAACAAAGATGGTAGAGCAATATTTAGACGGAGAGATTGACGCGAGTGTTGCCATCGATGACTTTACGCATTTCCCGACAGAGATAGGACAGGCTATTGAGCAGCTTGATTTCTTTACCGCCCTCCAGAAGTTGCAGCAAGCCATCAGTCTTATTGACGAGGAAATCGAAAAAGTAAAACCGTGGCAGCTGGCGAAAGAGGAAAAGAGTGAGGAACTTCGTTCAGCTTTGTCACGTTACATCCTTTGTCTGCGCACCCTACATCCTTTGGTGAGCCCTTTTATGCCAGAAGCAGGGGAGAAGATGCGTCAGCAGCTAGAGGCGGAAAAAATTGTAAAGGGTGAGGGTTTGTTTCCACGCATTGTCGCGTAGATTGAGCTGACGAGTCGAGCTTTCTATGCTAGGCTAGAGTATATGACACTACTCGATATTATTCTCATTTTGCTCGTATTCGGTTTTGTTTGGGCTGGTTTTTGGTCTGGGCTCATACGGACCATTGGCTCACTCGTCGGTGTATTTGTTGGTATCTTCTTCGCCGGTATTTGGTATGACTCAGTGTCTAATTGGGTGCAGCCGATCGTGGGCGGGAATGCGCTTGTTGCAGATATTGTTGGATTTATCTTAGTGTACTTTGTAGTCACTCAGGCAGTGGGTTTACTTTTTTGGTTTGCGAATAAGATATTTCATATCTTCGCCATCCTACCTGGCATGAAATTACTCAATCGAGTCGGCGGTGCGATTCTAGGTTTCATTGAAGGAAGTTTGATCGTTGGAGTGACCCTGCAGTTTATCGGCCGATTACCTTTATCGGAGGATTGGGCAAACCGTTTGGCAGAATCAGATGTGGTTGGATATTTTACTGCAGTGAGCGCCTGGCTAGTACCGCTTTTCCCAAAGGCGATTGAGAGTGTAACCTCCATTTTCACATAGACATGCCGCGACTCTTTGACACGCACTGTCACCTGCAGTTTGAGAAGTTTGATGAGGATCACGATGCAGTGATCGCTCGTTGTTTCGAGGCAGGTATGAAAATGGTTATGCCGAGCTCACAGCTGGACACCAGTCAGAAGGCTGTTGCTTTTGCTACCAAATATCCTGACATCTACGCAGGTGTTGGTCTGCATCCTATTCACGTGGTAGATGAAGAATTAGATGAGGCTGAATATTTGCGACTGGCCCAGGACGAGCATACTGTGGGGGTGGGTGAAATCGGTTTAGATAAGTATCGCATTTGGGCAGAAACACCGGAGGAGGAAGAGCAAATTTTTATCAAGCAGAAGAAAGTCTTTTTGCAACAGCTGGCAATTGCTGAGCAGGCGAAGAAAACTGTTATCATGCATTGTCGTGATGCGTATGATCAGTTGCTTGATGTGATAGAAGAGCGAGGCATTCAAGGGCGCCATCTTATTCATTGCTTCATGGGGAATCGAGCGCAGGCAAAGCGCTTCATGGCTTTTGGTTCCTACATGGGCTTTACCGGTGTCATCACATTCAAAAATGCCACACCAGAATTATTGGAAGTGGTGAAAGAAGTGCCGCTTGATCGTATATTGCTTGAGACTGATGCGCCGTATCTCACCCCGGTCCCACATCGCGGGAAGCGTAATGAACCCCTGTACGTTGAGTTTGTTGCCCGTAAAATTGCGGAGCTCAAAGGTTTACGTTATGAGGAAGTAGTGGAAGCAACCTGGGAAAACGCGCACACAGTTTTTGGAATAAAAGAATAACACACTTCACCGAGGCAAAGATGCATCGGCAATAAGGTTTCACTATGCCACTACACATTCAGCCAAGCATTTTTCATACCTATCCGGATTTTCGTTGCGGCGTTATTGTGGCAAAGGGTATTGAGAACACAAAAGAAAAAATTGATCTACCTTGGGATGCGATGCAGCAGGAATTAGTAAAACACTTCGATAGCTATGAAGCGCCGTCACGACATCCGCATATTTTGGCCTGGCGGCAGGCGTACAAAACTTTTGGCACTGATCCGCAAAAATATCGTTGCTCAGTAGAAGCGCTGGTTCGCCGCACCTTAAAAGGCGAGCCGCCCATGCATATTAATGCGCTAGTAGATATTTATAATTACATTTCGCTAAAGTATGTCGTGCCAATCGGTGGCGAGGATTTAGATGCGGTGCAAGGTGCTATTGTATTAGATCAGGCAAAAGGTGATGAGCCTTTCATTCGTTTAGGTGGTGAAGAAAACGAGCCGCCTGATCCTGGTGAGGTGGTATATAAAGACGAGCTGGGTGTGCTGTGTCGACGATGGAATTGGCGGGAAGCTGATCGTACAAAGCTGACTGAATCGACTCGTAACGCGATTTTGGAAATCGAAACCTTAGGCGGTTATGATGCAACACGTTTACAAGCAGCGCTAGATGAATGCACGAAACTTATCCAGGAGCACTGCGGGGGAGAGGTGCACGTGCAGGTATTAGACAAAGAACAAGCGACAGCAGTATGCTAAACGTATGAAGCGTCTTCTTGTTTTAACCGTCGTATGTATCTGCGTCGGTTTTTTTGGAACAATAATTGTCCACGACCTTCAAGGAGAGAGGAAAAATCATAAAAGTTTGTCGGCCTTTCCTTTTACGCGCTTGCATGAAGAGGGTGTGTTGGACAAGGCAAAAAAGCAGCCTGTCGTGAACGAAGATGTGCAAGCTATCCTAGTTAATCACCACCTTTTAGCTGACGATCTTATTGCCCGAACTTTCCAAACAGCATCAAGTCAAATGCCTGATGCAATTATTCTCGTTAGCCCTAATCATTTTCAAAATGGTAGCAAACCCTTCCTAACTACATCAAAAAATTGGCAAACAAGCTTCGGCCCCGTCCGAAGCGATAGCGTGCATGTCCAAGCCCTCGCTACCCTTCAGTATTTTGCAGATGATGAGGGACCGTTTTATACCGAACACGGGGTGTACAACATCATGCCCTTCATTGCCGCTACTTACCCGGGGGTTCCAGTGATCCCTATTATTGTGAAAGATAATGTGCCAATTGAGGTAGCACGGGAGATGGCAAAAATGATAGACCGTCGTACCCTGCCCAACACCTTGGTAATTGGTTCCTTTGATTTCTCCCACTACATTTCAGAGTCAGAAGCGCAGGAAAAGGATGCAAGAAGCTTGAAAGTACTTCAGGCATTGGATAGCACAAAGGCGAGCGAGGTGACTGTTGATTCACAAGCGGGGATTGCATTATTTCTAGAATTAAGTCGACTTAGGGGCGCTGGCAGATTCCATTTGATAGATCGTGATAGCTCTGCACAACGTTTCCCAAGCGCTGCAGCAGAGGAAAATACCAGCTATATTGTTGGCTTCTTTTCCCGTTAAGAGAATGATATACTTTATTTAGATAGTTAATTTCTTATTATACGAATATGCAAAATACTCGTTTGTGGCTCACTCTACTCATTGGTTGTGCCGCCTTATGCGTTGGGGTTGCCTTAGGCTTTTGGCTTTTCCAGTCGCAAGAAGAAGCTCCAGAATCCAATCTCAATACAAATAACGTTGTAGCAAATACGAACTTTACTACTTTAGAGAATGCGAATCTCGCAGTAAATGAGAGTGTGAGTAATACAAATGAAACGGTTGTTGATGAATTGCCTGTAAATACTCCAACCGTTGTGCCAACTACTGTGCAAGAGATAGACACGCCGCTTGTTTTTGTTTCAGGTCTCGTGAATAACTACGTAGAGTCCTATGACACCGGCACAGCAGCGTTGCAGGGTACAAAATATGCCGGAAGTCATATGCTTCTCCTTTCTGTTCGACCCGAGGGTCCATATCGTTATCCTCTTTATTTTCGCTTTGTGCAGCAAAGTGATGACTCGCTGGTATTTTTGTCGCTTTATTCTGATGATGGTACTTGGCAACTTGATGATACAAAGTTCAGCACAGATTCCGAGACGATTGTTCCGACACTTGATTATCCAAGCATTTTCACTAGCAGTGCGAATGCGCGATATCTATTTGAGCGTGATACGTATGTGAATGCTTTTTTCTCTGAAGATGGTTTAGTAACAGCTTATCAAGACCCAAAGTATGGCACGGTGTATACAAGTGCTGAGTCGAATGACTTGAAATTTTACGGACGAAATGGGTTTTATATGAAAGCAGCTGACGGGACAGTGCGTGCCTATCGACTCTTAGTAGATTTTGCTGGTAGTGAAAATACGCCGAGCATAACTTGGACGGATGGCAAAAAAAACTATCAACAATATACCTTCGTTGGATACGGAGGCTGCGGTGCGACAAACTATGCCGAAGTGGTAAGTAGTGATGATGTCAGTATGAGTGAGTTGGAACAAATTGGTACTAGTAGCAAGGGTGATATCATTTACGGTTTTAAGGACTCTGAGAGTAAGATGCTGAAAGACCTGTATGAAACGTATGCAGGGTATCATTCCGATGGATCATATGTTACCTCATATGCGGAGTTTATTACCCAGCGCCCGATCATTTTCTATAAGGATCCCTTTGACCGTCTCTTAAAAGGACAAAATGATTTGTATAAACCCTTGGCAGAGTGTGGCAAGCCAGTTATTTATCTTTACCCTGAGCAGAGTACTGAGGTAGAGGTTAAGGTTGCACCAAGCGGAGGTTTCAGTAAGACAGTACCTGAGTACGGCAATGGTTGGAAGGTATTTGCTCAGCCCAATGGAGACTTGACCGAGCTGGCATCAGGTAAGCAATATCCATATTTGTTCTGGGAAGGTCGTAGCACAAGTATATATGAGACACCAAAGCAAGGCTGGGTAATTAAGAAGGATCGTGTGCACGATTTTCTCAATACCACACTAGCGAAGCTGGGGCTCAATTCGCAGGAGACCGCAGATTTTCAAGAATTCTGGGAACCAAAAATGCAATCTGCACCGTATTATTTTATAACCTTTATGGGTAATCCGGTTATGAATCAACTTGCTCCACTTGATATTACCCCGAAGCCCGACACGGTAATTCGTGTTCTCATGGATTACCAAGAGTTAGACGAGCCTATCAATGTTTCGTCATATCATATTCGCACACCAGAGAGGAAAGGATTTACTGTTGTTGAATGGGGCGGCGTGCTTCATTAGTAGCGTTTAAGCATAATTTAAGTTAGACAAAATGTATGACAAGTTCATACATTTTGTCTTTACGAGAAGGTCAAAATACGCTATACTAGTGATGGTTCCGATACATGTGTCGGAACATTTCGTTCTTTAAAGGCAAGGAAAGGAGGAAAGTCGACCGATTTCTCTCTCGACTGATTCCACTACATTGCACGAGGCAGAAGGTTCTCATCCAGGAAAACGGCGCCAGTCAAAATCGGCGCACCAAAGTCATGATCCTGGTGGCGTACTCTCGAGTCTCCGCGATATGCTGCATGAGTTAGACTCCGCACTCCGGAGTGATCGTTAACAAGTCAGCGCGCGCAAAAAACAACACAAACACAAAGGTCCCCCAAGGTGCACTATGGGGGTTTTGTGTATATTTTACTCTTCTGTCTGTTCCAACTTCTCCGCCTCTACTTCCGGCGCAATCTTCATGACATCCTTATCTACCTTTTGGAATTCGCTATACGCAGATTTATACGCATTCACTGTGGTGTTGAGATGTCCGCCTAGTTTTCGTAAGTATTCCTCGTAGTTCATGAGATGACGACCGAGCTTTTCAACATTTTTGCGAATCTCTTTTGCTGATTCCTCAATCTGCAACGCGCGCAAACCCTGCAGCACTGTTTGTAGGTAGGCAAAGAAGGAGGTGGGGGAGACGATGATAACGTGCTTTTCTTTAAAAGCGTATTCAATGAGATCGCGGGCCGATACTTTTACTGTTCCAACTGAATTGACCAACAAGTCATAGTAAATGCCCTCAGACGGAATAAACATGAAAGCAAAGTCCATTGTATTCTCGCTTGGTCGAATATACTTAGAGGTTTCATCGATTCGTAGCTTCAAATCCTGCTTAAATTGCTTTTCTAAGTCAGCTTTTCGATTCGGGTCAGACTCTTGCGCGATGCGATTGTAATTTTCTAGCGAGAATTTCGCATCAATCGGAATGATTTTGTCCTGCACAAACACGGCAGCATCAACAATTTCACCATTTTTAAATCCATACTGCAGTTTAAAAGCCGAAGGTGGCAGCACATTCTTCAATACCGTTTCGAGGTAATACTCACCCAGGACGCCGCGTTGCTTCGGATTTTTTAGGATATCCTGCAGTTGCTGGAGCTGGTCCGCAAAGCCCATAACCTGCTTATTTGTTTCATCCAAACGTGTCAGGCGCTCAGTTACATTTTGGATAATCCGAGTACTTTCACCGATTTGTGCATCTAAACGATTCTGCATGCCCTGGATAGACTGATGCAGCATGGCCATGGATTGCTCATCTTTTGGTTGGGCAAATTGCCGCATTCTCTGGGTAAAAAGGGCAATTCCAGCAATAACGGTAATAACGAGGAGGCCAAGGATAACGAGGATAAGGATTTCCATAGTGAAGTAAGTTCTAAATTTGAATAGCTAAATACTAAATAATGACATATATAAATATACAGGATATTTAGGATTTAGCGTTTAGTGTTTGGTATTTCTTCTTACATTGGGCCACAGATTTTTTATTTCGGCAAGAGCAAAGCATGGGTAAAATTTCCAATTTACAGGGCATGGGGAAATTGGTTGAAAAGTCAAGAGGGGTATTTTTTTGGCACCGTTGACGGTTTTTCAGGAAATCTGTATCCTATACGCGTTTCAAATAGAGATTTTTTCATTTTTTGGCGAAATTTAGGAAAAAACCATGTCGCAGGATCCACTTCAACAGATCAAAGCCCTGGAAGAAGAGCTAGATAGCAAGATTGCCCAGGCAAAATCGAAAGCTCAGCAGGAATTAAGCCAGATTCAACAACAGCAAGAAGAGCGTTTGAGTAAGATTCAGGCCGAAATAGCCCCAGAAGTAGAGGAAACAAAGGCCAAAATCCAAGCTGAGACTAAGAAAGTCATTGCTGATTTAGAAAAAACCTATGCTGATCGGATTGCCGCCTTGCAGTCTATTGATGGTGCGCGCATGGAAAGTGCTGCCGATACAGTGATCAAAGAGCTATTACAAGAGGGGACGGAGAACGCATAAATGGCAGTAGCTCCGGTAAAGAAAATCCTTGTCCTCGGTCTCCAGGCAGATCGGCAGAAAATGCTCGAACTGCTCTATGATTTTGGCCAAATGCAGCTTATCCATATGGATGGAGCTGAGGAACAAAATGAAGCATTATCCCAGATTGAGTATCGCTTGGCTGGTGTAAAGTTTGCTTTGGATTTCCTTGCTCGCTATACCCCGAAGCAAAAACAGAGCTTTCGAGAGCGTTTGGCTGCGATGGGTAGCCAGGGAATTACGGTTTCACATGAAGAAGTGGCCAAGTTATTGCAGGAATTTGATTTGGCGCCTTTCATCCAGCAGGTAGAAAAACTGGAAGCTGATATGAATAGCTACCAGTCTGATATCAATCGGATGCGCGCAGAACAGCTATTACTCGCTCATTGGTCAGATTTATCGCTGCGCTTAGATCAAAAACTAGAGAGCGCACAGGTACGCATCGGCACTTTCACTGAAGAGCAGCTCATGCTTCTTGAAGCAGCTATTACCAAAGAGCATCAAGCAATTGAGCTACAACGCTTACCTGGTACAGATAAGCAGGTAAAGGTATATATTGTCAGTCATCGTTCAGCTGAGGCTTGGTTGCAGAATGCGCTGACGGAATATCATTTCCAAGAAGTAAACTTGCCTGAGCATCAGGGCACTGTCCAAGAGGCGATTACTGAGCGAGAAAAGGAAATGTTGCGCTTAGCTGCTTTATTGGAAACTGCCCAAGCAGAAGCGACAAAGCTTTCTCAGCACGTACACGACCTACAGATTATTTTTGACGGCCTGACTTGGCAACGTGATAAAGTTGCCGCCTCTTTAAACGCAGCTTCGCAAGAGCGTACCTTTGCGTTGAGCGGATACATTCCAGCTTCTCGTTTTGTTGAGCTAGAAGAAGCTCTACATAAGGTGAGCACGAGCGCTACCCTCCTTGAGCTGGCTTTAGCAGAGGATGAAGAGCCTCCAGTACTGCTTACAAATACTAATTTAGTGCAGCCTTTTGAATCAGTTACTAGTATTTATGGTGCACCTAAGCCAAATGAACTAGACCCGACACCTTATCTGGCACCGTTTTTCATTTTCTATTTTGCCATGTGTTTGTCAGACGCCGGCTATGGCATTATTTTGGCTGGTTTTTCTTTCCTCGCTATTAAACTTTTTAAGTTGCCACGAGCTAAGCAAGGCTTTTATCGACTCCTTATCTACGCTGGTATTGCCACCTTTGTAGTAGGTGCAGCTTTTGGTGGTTGGTTTGGACTAGTTTTGGAAGATCTACCAAAGAATGCCATCACATCCTTTTTACTCAGCCTGAAGATTATCGATCCGGTCAGCAATCCACTCACTCTACTCGTTTTCTCCCTCGCTATTGGCGTGGTGCAGGTAATTGTTGGTGTGAGTATTAATTTGTATTACCAAATTCGCCAGAAGTCCTGGGACGCAGCTTTTGATGCTGGCGCTTGGCTCTTCCTCTTAATCGGTGTAGTTTTCTGGCTGGTTGCCGGGCAGGCGATACAGAGCGATATCTTAGGGCAAATTGGTGTGTATTGGGTGTACGCTGGTCTTGCTACTTTGGTTTTGACGCAGGGCCGTCGCCAAAAAAATATTTTCCTGAAGATTCCAATGGGCATCCTCAGTCTGTACAACATTGTCGGTTATTTTTCTGATGTCATGTCATATTCTCGCTTGCTCGCACTTGGACTCTCCACTGGCATCATTGCCGTAGTGGTGAATATGGTTGCCTTACTTTTCAAAGACATGATCCCGATTTTCGGATGGGTGGTAGCTATCGGAATTTTGGTTGGGGGACACCTTTTCAATCTTGCTATAAACGCACTCGGCTCTTTTATCCACTCAGGCCGTTTGCAATACGTGGAATTTTTCCCGAAGTTTATGGAAGGCGGCGGTAGTCGCTTTAAGTCCTTTGCTCGTCAGGCAAAGTACGTTGATGTGGACACCTTAACTCAGTCAGATCTTATTCATAACAAGATGGATGCCGATCAGGACGCCTCTGGTCCAAAGTCGACATCTGCATAATTAACAGGAGAACCATATGGGACTCGCATTCGCAATTGCTGGAGCCATCACTGCGGTCAGCCTCGCCGGAATCGGTTCGATTCTCGGTACTGCCACAGTGGGTCGAGCTGCCTCTGGCCTCGTATCAGTTGACCCGGAAAAGTTTGGACGCGTACTTTTGCTCCAAGCGCTTCCTGGTACGCAGGGTATTTACGGATTCCTCGGTGCTATCATGGCGCTGCAGAAAATCGGTTTACTCGGCGGAGAAGTAGCAACGATTTCCGTCAACACCGGTTGGGAAATCTTCTTTGCTTGTTTACCAATTGCCTTCACCGGCTTACTCTCTGGTTTGTACCAGGGTCGAGTAGCTGCGGCTGGCGTCGGTATCGTGGCAAAGAAACCGTCAGAATCCGGTAAGGGTATTATCTTCGCTGCGGTAGTAGAAACCTACGCCGTACTTGGATTGCTCGCTACCATTTTGCTCTTAAACGGCATCACCGTCTAAGCATCCATGGCACTCAATCAACTTCTCCAGAGTGTGCAGGCTGAAGCCGACAAAGAGCTCGCGCAAATTCAGGCTGCTCATGCCAAAGAGCGCGATGCTCTGCTCAGCGAGTGGGAAGGGCGTATGAGTAAAGCCCGTGACCAAGCGTTGACTCAGGCCGATCGGGCTGTGCGTCAGGAAAGTGATATGGAGCGATTCGCCGCTGAATCGCGTTTGCGTCAATCAGTGTTAACTGAGAAGCGTCGCGTTTTAGCTTCGGTGTACGAAAAGGCTTTGCAAAAGCTTAGCCAATTAAGTGACGCCGACTACGAAGCATTCTTGCAGCAACTCTTTACCCAGCTACCTAATGAAAAAGGGGAGATAATCCCAGCCAAGGGTAAAGAAGCGCAGACCAAGAAGGCGCTCCATGGCCTCAAGCGCGACTGGACCATAGCCAAAGAGTCAGTTGACGCCGAAGGTGGATTTATCTGGCGCTCAGAAGCGATTGAAGTCGATTGTCGCTTTGCCACACTCTTAGCTAACATCCGCACGCAAACTGAAGCGGCGGTAGCTGCCCAACTTTTTGTCTAAACTATGAGCCGAGACGATTATCTCTACGCAGCCGGAGTTGTACGACACCTTGAGTCGAATCTTTTGAATCCGACCGATGTGGAACGCATGGTTGATGCTCCAGATATGGAGTCAGCTTTTCGCGTGTTTCATGACACCGATTACTTCGACAACGTAGGCGATATCGCACCGGCTGAGTTTAATCAGTCACTCGAAGCAGATTTATTGCAAGCAAAAGAGCGCATTATTGAAATGTGTCCTGATGAGAAGCTCGTGGCGCTTGTCTTTATGCGCCATGACTATCACAACTTGAAGTTGTTGATGAAGCAGAAGTACTTTCATCAGGACGCGACTGCCTGGGCCTCACCGCTCAGTACCGTCCCATTTGCTACTTTGCAAGAAAACCTGATGCAGGAAGCTCAGCATGAATTGCCTGACTATATCCAGCGGGGGATTGATCTGGTTGAGGAAAAAGCCGCTACAGTGGAAGTGCAGTCAGCCTATATTGATCGCTGGCTAGATCGACAATACTTTGCTGAACGCGTTCAGATCGCCCAGGAAATCGATAGTCAGTGGATTATGGATTTAGTGGTGCTACAGATTGACATGGCTAATCTGAAAACCTGGATTCGAGGACGTCGCTTCCAGCTCGATGATCGTTACCTCCTCGCGGAAGTGTTAATGAATGGAAACGTCACCTTGGATGACTACGAGTCACTCTTGGGCTTAAGTAATGAAGAAGCCTTGCAGCGCTTAACCACGCTGGTGCCCTCATCTCTGCAGCCGGCTCTGGAACGATTCCGCGAAACTGATTCACTGGAAACATTAGAGCGTGATCTGGAGAATGCTGAGCTGGCACATGTGCGGGAAGCTCAATTCATTGATTACGGTCCTGAATTACCTTTGGCATATTATTACGCAAAGAAGAATGCTATTCGTAACGTGCGTTTAATCATGTCAGGCAAGTTAAATGGTTTGCCAGGCGACGCTATTAAACCTTACATCCGGGAGCTCTACTAACATGGATCATCCAATCGCTATTCTTGGTTCACCAAATGCCATCGGCGGCTTCAAAGCGCTAGGCGTGCGGGCTTGGCCAGTAGCCACAGCTGAGCAAGGTCGTGAGGTGCTGCAGCAAATCGCTGCTTCAGAATGCGCCATCCTCCTCATCACCGAGGATTGGGCTGATCAATTGCGTCCAGAGTTAGATGAATTACGTACTCGAGCTTTGCCAGCAGTCACCGTGGTCCCTGGGCCAACTGGTTCGACTGGAGCGGGGGATCGAGAGCTGCGTCGTATTGTCGAGCGCGCAGTAGGTAGCGATATACTTTTTAAAAACGACAAGTAGCAAGTATCAAATGACAAGTAGTAATTTGTAGCTTGATATTTGCAACTTGAATACTTGAGAATTATATGAAAGAACACACAGGAATTATCACCAAAGTCTCCGGCCCTCTCGTGGTTGCGAAAGGCATGCAAGGAGCGAAAATGTATGAAGTGGTGAAAGTATCCGAACAGAAATTGGTCGGAGAAATCATCCGTCTGGACGGCGATCAAGCCTATATCCAGGTGTATGAAGACACCGGAGGTTTAGGACCAGGCGAGCCAGTGTACCGCACTGAGCTCCCTCTGGCCGTGACTCTGGGTCCGGGTTTGCTGACCTCGTTCTATGATGGTATTCAGCGACCGCTCGTGAAGCTGGAAGAGCGCTCAGGCGCTTTCATCGGTCGCGGTTTGGATGTAGCTCCACTTGATGAAGAAAAGAAGTGGGATTTTCAGCCAAAGGTAAAAGAGGGTGATGTCGTGCACGCTGGTGATGTCCTGGGTGAGGTGCAAGAAACCAGCCTGATCACCCACAAAATTCTCGTACCTCCACATATTCAAGAAGGTACTGTGAAAAAAATTGCGACAGGTGAACACAACATTACCGAAGTTGTAGCAGTGGTTGATAAAGAAGAAATCACCATGTTGCAGCGCTGGCCAATTCGCGATCCACGACCGGTCAAGCAAAAATTACCTCCAATGCGTCCTCTGATTACCGGACAGCGCATTATTGATACCTTCTTCCCAGTTGCGAAGGGCGGTGCCGCGTGTATCCCTGGTCCTTTCGGCGCTGGTAAGACCGTGATTCAGCACCAGCTGGCGAAGTGGGCTGATGCGGACATTGTTATCTTCATCGGCTGCGGTGAGCGCGGCAATGAAATGACTGACGTGTTGCTGGAATTCCCTGAGTTAAAAGATCCTAAGACTGGTAAGCCTTTGATGGAACGCACAGTGTTGATTGCCAACACCTCCAATATGCCGGTGGCAGCTCGTGAAGCATCGGTGTATACCGGTATCACTATTGCGGAATATTTCCGTGACATGGGTTACAGCGTTGCCTTGATGGCTGACTCAACTTCCCGCTGGGCCGAGGCTATGCGTGAAATTTCTGGTCGTCTGGAAGAAATGCCAGGTGAAGAAGGTTACCCAGCCTATCTTGGTTCCCGTACCGCCGCCTTTTATGAGCGAGCTGGAATCGTGGAAACACTCGGTAGCGAAGGTCGCCAAGGTTCACTCACTGTGGTAGGAGCTGTTTCTCCTCCTGGCGGTGACTTGTCTGAGCCAGTAACGCAAAACACCTTACGTGTGACAAAAGTGTTCTGGTCACTCGAAGCGAAGCTGGCCTATCGCCGTCACTTCCCATCAATTAACTGGTTAACCAGCTACTCACTCTACTCAGATGATTTACAAAGCTTCTTCAGCAAAGAAACCGGCAGTGATTTCGGCGAATTGCGCGGTGAAGCTATGCGCTTACTGCAGCAAGAGTCTGAGCTAGAAGAAATCGTTCGCTTGGTCGGACAGGACGCTTTGTCGGCTAAGGAGCAATTAGTATTAGAAACCGCTCGAGCATTACGCGAAGACTTCCTGATGCAAAACGCCTTCGATGACGTTGATACCTACACCAGTCTGCAGAAGCAATACTACATGTTAAAGGGTATCCTGGCCTTCCACCACGCCGCCCAAGAGGCGCTGGAGCGGGGAGTGAACTTGAAGCAGATGGTCAACCTGCCAATCAAAGAGCGCATCGGCCGCATGAAAGAAGTGCCGACAGAGAAGATTAAGGAGCTGGAGCAGCTGGTGACGGAGATTCCGTCCGCCGTAGCTGCCGCTAACTAAGGAGCACGCATATGGAACGAGAATACAAGACACTACGTGAAGTCGCTGGTCCTCTCCTCATTGTTGAGGGAGTGGAAGGCGTCAAATACGAAGAGCTGGTCGATGTGAAATTGCCTGATGGCAAGATTCGCCGCGGCCGCGTGCTCGAAATCGACAATGATCGGGCAGTGGTACAGATGTTTGAAGACACTCGCGGTATTAGCGTGCAGGATGCTTCCGCCCGCTTCCTCGGCCGCGTTATGGAATTGCCAGTTTCCACCGACATGCTTGGTCGCGTCTTTGACGGCTCAGGTAAGCCAAAAGACGGTGGAGCCGAAATCATTGCCGAAGCACGTTTGAACGTGAACGGTAATCCGATTAACCCATACTCCCGTAACTTCCCAAATGACTTTATCCAAACCGGTATTTCCACGATTGATGGATTGAATACTTTAGTGCGTGGACAAAAGCTACCGATTTTCTCCGGCGCTGGTTTGCCACACAATGCCATGGCCGCCCAAATCGCTCGTCAGGCAAAAGTGGTTCGCGTTTCCCCGCAGGGTAAAGTGGAAGCAGAGGATTCCCAATTCGCTGTAGTCTTTGGCGCTATGGGTATCACCTTTGAAGAAGCAGAATACTTCGTAAATGAATTCCGCAAGACCGGTGCTATCAGCCGCGCGGTACTCTTCTTGAACCAGGCAAATGACCCGGTGGTTGAACGTATCACTCTACCTCGCTTGGCTCTGACCACTGCCGAGTATCTGGCTTTTGAAAAGGACATGCACGTCTTGGTTATCCTGACCGACATGACTAACTACTGTGAAGCCTTGCGTGAAGTTGCGGCAGCTCGTAAAGAAGTCCCAGGTCGCCGTGGCTACCCAGGTTACCTCTACACTGACTTAGCTACCCTGTACGAGCGCGCTGGTATGATCAAGGGTAAGAAGGGTTCAATTACCCAGATCCCGATTCTTACCATGCCGGAAGATGATAAGACACATCCAATTCCTGACTTGACCGGCTACATTACCGAAGGACAAATCATGTTAAGCCGCGGCTTGCACAAGCGCGGTATTCGTCCTCCAGTTGATGTGCTGCCATGTCTCTCTCGTCTGATGCCGAAGGGTATCGGAGAAGAGAAGACTCGTGAGGATCACTCCGGAGTCTTTAACCAGCTCTATGCTGCCTACGCTCGTGGCACTGAGGCAAAGGAATTAGCCGCTATCCTCGGTGAAGCTGCTCTGTCCGACGTTGATAAGAAGTACGTGGAATTTGCCACGCAGTTTGAGTCACGCTACATCAACCAAGGTGAGTATGAGGATCGCGATATTCTCACGACCTTGAATCTCGGTTGGGAACTCTTCTCCATCTTGCCGAAGTCTGAACTGAAGCGTGTGAAAGAAGAATATATTGAGAAGTATTTACCCAAATCTGACTCCTAATTAGTCTTCGAGCTTGTCGAGAAGCTAAGCTCGGTTCTCGACTTCTCCGCTCTGGGCGGATACGCTCGAACACTCATTACCCTATGGCGCAAACGATTAACCCAACACGCATGGAGCTTATCCGACTCAAGGGTAAGCTCAAGATGGCCAAGCGCGGTCATTCTTTACTCGAGGAAAAACTCGAAGGCTTGATGCAGGAGTTCTTAGGTATCATCAAAAAGACTCGCAGCTTACGACAAGAAGTAGAGGCTCAGCTCGGTCAAGCGTTCCAGAGTTTCATTATCGCTTCAGCTGATATGCGTCCGGAAGTAACCGAGGAAGCGCTGGCAGTCACCACGAAGCAAATTCAATTGCAGGTGGCAACCAAGAACGTCATGAGTGTGCAGGTGCCACAGTTTCAGTATGCCGAGTCAGGTGATTTCCTGAGCTACTCTTTGGCAACTACTTCCTCTGGACTTGATACTTCTCTGAAAACATTCTCAGATGCGCTGCCAAAGATCGTGGAGTTAGCTCAGACCGAGCACTCAGCTCGTTTACTCTCAGCTGAGATTGAGAAGACGCGTCGTCGTGTGAATGCACTTGAGTTTGTCTTTGTTCCCGAGATTGAGCGGAATGTGAAATACATTTCCAGCAAATTGGATGAGCAGGAGCGAGGCGCCCTGGTCAGCATCATGCGATTAAAGGAAGCGATGCAGTAAGAGCACGAATTCGAATATAATCAAAAACTCGGTCTGCCTAGGCAGCCGAGTTTTTGATTCCATCACGTTGCTTTAGTTATCAAAGCTTCGCTTTGGACGATCTGTCATTGGTCGAGCTTCGTTGACAACGAGCGCGCGGCCTTCCATTTCTTGGCCGTTGAAGGTTTCAACTGCCTTTGCCGCGTCCTCATCGTTGGACATCTCGACGAAACCGAATCCGCGTGAGCGTCCGGTCGCTCGGTCTAGGATGACCTGAGTCGATTCAACCGGTCCAACCTGGGAGAAATGCTCCTTAAGGCTGTCCTCGGTGACGCTGAACGGAAGGTTTCCGACGTAGAGTTTCTTCGCCATTTACTTCCACTTACTACTAAGAGGTGCGTATCTGTTTCGGTAGACCTTTCACCTCTACGCCCTACGGCGAGATATCCCGAAAAGACTTGCGAGGCCATACTACCATATATGAAAAAAATGTGAAGAGCTGGCCACTTTGGGTGGGGAATAGGGTCAAAAAGCGCTGAGGAGAGGCACATTTTTCAGCTTGACAAATTGGCCCTGAACCATTAAGGTGAAGCACAGACAAAATCGATCTTTTCCGAAATAAAAACCCAAAATATCGCACCTTGTCGGACACTTTCAGTATCGTTCTTTCGTCTCAAACACTGCACATTCCCTACAACTTCGGAGGAAGTTAGGAAAGCCAACAAAAAGTTAGAAAGCGGAATTTTCGTTTTATAGCTTGCTGTTGGCTTTTTGTATCAAATAAACGAGTTCATTAACCAGAGGAGTTATGCCTACGTTATCACTATTCAGGGGGGAATATCAGGGGGGTCTTAGCAAGGGAGTCCGTCGGCGCTTATTCAATCTATTGAGCGTCGTGGCAGTCTTTAGTTTGGTGCTCCAGACTACCGGCCTAGGAACGGTGCTGGCTGCCCAAGCAGCTGAGCTGCCAGTTCAAGCTGTGGATAACTCTCAGGAGGGCGGTACAAGCCTTAGCCTGGGTACAAATGTAGACGATTCAGCGCTTACCTTTGGCAACCTCCGCATTCGGAAGTTTTATGACGATAATGGTAACGGTATCCGTAATACCGCCCATGACACTGACCCATGGCTGAGCGATTGGCACTTTGTGGTGCGTGATATGCAGGACCAGATTGTGGCCGAGGGTGATACGAGTGGAGAATCCGGTTTTTATGTACCTCACCTGCATGCCGGAGACTATACCGTCACAGAAACCCAGCTTCCTGATTGGGAAGTGACAACCGGTAATGTGACAGAAAACGTACATGTTACGGCGGGTCAGACCACGGAGATTGATTTTGGTAACTGGCGTACTACCGGTGGTTTAGAAAACCTTTTCTCGATTCAAACAGCTTGTTCGCAGGGTCAAACTGCCGGCTATGCGGTTGCCAGCGCAGGAGTTGGATTAGAAGATGACGGAAGTGGTGTGATAAGCAATCTCGACGTACCAGGTACTATTGCAGCGGCCTATCTTATTTGGGGCGCCTATGAAGAAGAGAGCGATCCAAGTTTTGTGTTTAACGGACATGCAGTGAATGGTACTGAGTATCGCGAGGCGCTGGATGCAGTAGCGTA
Organism: Candidatus Nomurabacteria bacterium; assembly: GCA_023898465.1. NCBI lineage: Bacteria > Candidatus Nomuraibacteriota > Candidatus Nomurabacteria bacterium. The sequence continues at coordinate 687,930 of CP060223.1, read as the reverse complement.
CGTCGCAAATGTAAGCAGCTATGTGAGTACCGGCACGCATTCATATACAGTAGAGAACTCCAGTCCTTACACAATGTTAGGAGCGAGTCTTTACGTGGTATATGCATCTGAAGATGTTGATGCCTCTCTGGTGACTTGGTTGGGAGGAGTGGATACCGCATATTGGAATCGACCCTACTTCCCCAAAGGTCCAGACACTGAAGTGTACAGTTATTCTTTTGCTCCAGTAGATTATGATCGACAAGCAACACTTACCTTGAGTGTGGGCGGCGGCGATCACACGAACCCTAATCGCGGTGATGCGCTCTGGGTAAAGAGTGCCACTGGTGCAGTTCCAACAAACCTGGTTGATCAAGCTGGCGCAACAGAGCTGCTGCATAACTTGCTCACTTCGCACGAAGGTCCAGAGTGGGATCATCCAACAGTCACGGTAACTATTCCAGCCAACGCGACCTACTTTGCTTATCAAATCGAATCACCAGAAGATGATAATGGTGAGAGCTTTATTCTCTTCGCATCTTCATTGACCGCTCCGCTTGATTGCCCGACTGGTGATCTGACGGTGAATAAGAAAGTCGATGAAAACGGTGATGGTATATTTGAGGGCGGTAATGTCCGAGCAAATGAACTTGGTTTCCAGTGGAGTGATATCACTGAAACAAAGATGCGAGATATGGGCACGCCCAACGAGACCGGTGTTGGCCCTCATCAAATCACTGAAACGCAATTGCCTGGGTGGCATTTTGTTGGTTGGTATGATGACAAAAATATCTCCGATTACTCATGTACAAATCCGCAAGGCACGACCCTGCCTGTGCCGGTAGAAGTATTTGAAGATCAGGAAACATCCATCACGCTCTGTAATGCGCGCGACTTCACTACTATCGACTTTGATAAAGTAGTCGTAGGCGGCGGACCATCGACCGATCAGGATTGGACCTTCCATGTTGAAGGCTTGGGTGATTTCACTGAAGCAAGCGCTCCAGTGTCAGTGCCGACAATGACGCAGTACATGGTGACTGAAACTTCAGGTAGCTACGATAACCTCTACACCTTAACTAACGCGAGTGGAATCTGTAGTTATGCAAATGGTGTTATCACTTTAGACACCGGTCGCCAGGGTGGTACTTGTGTGCTCGAGAATACCCGCAACACCGGAGAAATCACCGGAGTAAAATATTATGACCACAATGCGAATGGTGTACGTGACGACGGCGATGAAGGCATCGAAGGTGTCACTATCCAGCTAAGCAATGGGCAAAGCAAAGTGAGTGCCAGCGATGGCAGTTTCTCCTTTGCGAATTTGCCAACTGGTACCTACGAAGTGAATGAAGTCCTGCCAGATGCTTGGATGAACACCACGCCACTCAGTGTAGAAGTTGAAGTAGTGCAAGGCGAACCAGCCTATGTGGAGTTTGGCAACACCCGCTCACTTACTATTGCCGGTACCAAGTGGAATGACTTGAACGGCGATGGCGTGCGACAAGTTGGCGAGCCAGGCATCCAGGGCTGGACTATTAATCTCTGGGATGATGGTGAAGACGGCCCGGGCAATATCATTGCCACGACGCAGACTGCAGCCGATGGCAGCTACGCCTTCACTGATCTTGAGCCAGGTACCTACTGGGTGAACGAGGCATTAGTGGATGGTTGGATGCAAACTTCTGAGCCAGTAGTTATTGGTCCGCTCGAGCTGGGTGAAAACACTACCTTGACCGGGAATGACTTTGGTAACTTTCAACTCGGATCAATCAACGGTGCAAAATGGCATGATGTGAATGGCAACGGCACCTGGGATGAGGATGAAAGCGGCTTAGCCAATTGGCAGATTAACCTTTGGGAAGATGAGGATGGTCAGCCGGGTGCAATTATTGCTGATACCTTAACTGACGCTGATGGTAATTACAGCTTCACTGATCTTGGTCCTGGTACCTACTGGTTAAGCGAAACATTGCAAGATGGTTGGGAGCAGACTTCCAGCCCTATCACCCTTGGTCCGATTGTGATGACTTCAGGCTTAGTCTCCAATGCGAATAACTTTGGTAACAAGCTTCTCAGTCCTGAGCTGAGCATTGTGAAGTCGGTCAATGTCGACACCTTTGTGAATCCGGGTGCAACAGTAACCTACACCGTGGTCGTGAAGAACATTGGCCAATCCACTGCAGTGAATGTAGTCATGACTGATCAATTGCCAGCTGGTTTCATCTTTGTAGACACTGGCTTGTCAGTTCGCAGCTTCCCACTCGGTGATCTCGCAGCGAATGAAAGCATGACAGTCACCTATGATGTCATTGTGAGCACCAGCCAAGCGGCCGGTTTCTACGACAACGTAGCAACAGCTGATGCAGATAACACCGATCCAGTGGCTGATGAAGCAACCGTTGAGGTACGCCTTGGGTCTGTCCTGGGTGTCAGCACTGAGCCGCTCTTACTCCTTACTAAGAGCGTGAACACCAACGAGGCAAAGCCAGGTGATTATCTGACCTACACCTTGAAGGTAACAAACGCTGGTGATGGCATTGCCTTAAACGTGCGCGTAACAGATATCTTACCTGAGGGCTTTACCTTTGCTGATTCAGGTTTGACCGAACGTGTCTGGACTCTCGGCAGCATGTTTACTGACGATACTCGCACTATCACTTATGAGGTGAAGGTGGCTGATAATGCTGCGTCTGGGAATTACCTCAACGTAGCAAAAGCCGTAGCAGATAATTACGGCGAAGTTCGCGCCAGCCAGAATGTGGTAGTGAAGCGCGGTCAGGTCCTTGGTGCATCAACCTTGGCTGATACTGGATCTGGTTGGGGTGATGTGGCGGCCTTTGGCCTCGGCATGATGGCTATAATCAGCGGATTCGTTGTGTTGTTCGATAAGCGACGCTTCAGCATGCCGCTGAATCGCTAGACTTAAAGGAATAAGATAAACACACCAGCGCGGGCTCTCAAACCCGCGCTGGTTTTTGGTTTATAAAGAGCGCAGGCAGGAGAGCCTGCGCTGTGTGGCATTTATTCCCAGCGCAGGTTAAAAACCTACGCTGGGGGAAGTGTGTGTTGACATGCTGTTTGTGCTATCCTATGGCTATGACCGCGAAGAAAGCAGCAGCAAAAGGGGAGGCCAAGGCCGCGTCCAATTCCTTCGACGTGCAATTGAACGCTGAGCAGCGTCAGGCTGTTGAGCATGCTCAGGGACCACTCCTTATCGTGGCTGGCGCAGGCACGGGTAAGACCACAGTGATTGTTGAGCGACTGGCCTGGTTGATTACTGAGAAGGGACTGCGGCCTGACGAGGTGCTTTGTCTCACTTTTACCGACAAAGCAGCCAATGAAATGCTTGATCGCATTGACCGCCGCTTGCCAACTGGCTATGTCGACCTTTGGGTATCAACCTTTCACGGATTTGGTGAGCGCGTGCTGCGGGAGAATGCGATTGACGTTGGTTTACCTGGTGACTTCCAAGTGTTATCCGAGCGGCAGCAGTGGATGTTTTTGCGTCAGCACTTGGACGCACTTTCTCTAGATTACTATCGTCCGCACGGTCGCCCGACCAAGTTTCTCCAATCACTTATCAAACACTTCTCGCGATTAAAAGATGAAGTGGTGAGCCCGGAGCGTTACCTTGCCTTTGTCGAGGAGAAGCGACTTAATCTGGATCAAAGCGAGTTTACTAAAAAAGAGGATAAGGATGCAGCCGGCGAGGATGTGCAACGCTTACAAGAGCTTGCTTCATCTTTCCATCTTTATAATCGTTTACTACGCGAGCGCGGCTTTGTCGACTTCGGTGATCTGATTGTGGAGACACTCAAGCTTTTTCAAACTCGCTCGACATTGCTGCAGCGTTATCGCAATCAATTCAAAGCGATTCTGGTTGATGAATTCCAGGACACCAACTGGGCGCAGTATGAATTAGTGAAGCTCCTAGCTGCACCGGAAAACAATTTAACCGTGGTGGGTGATGACGACCAATCGATTTATAAATTCCGTGGTGCGTCGGTTGCTAACATTATGCAGTTCCGCGAAGATTACAAAGACTGCACCAGCGTGGTATTGACCCAAAACTATCGCTCGTATCAACGCATCCTGGATACGGCCTACAACTTTATTCAACTCAATAACCCAAACCGTTTAGAAGTGCAGTTGCAGGATGACGGCAAGGGTTTAAATAAACGCTTACAAGCCGCTCGTCAGGGTGAGGCAAAAATTCAGGAGCTGGTCACCTCGACTGAAGATGACGAGGCGGAAAAAGTAGTAGAGCAAATCCTGGCTCAGAAGAATGCGGATAAGGATTTGCAGTGGAGCGATTTCGCTATTCTGGCTCGAGCAAACGCGCACTTGGAATCTTTTCTGAACGCTGCCGAACGCTCAGGCGTCCCATACCAGTATGTGGCCGCTCGCGGGCTGTATCGTCAGGCAGTCGTACTCGACGTGCTGGCTTATCTGCGCATGTTGGATAATTATCACGAGGACATTGCCTTGCATCGGGTGCTGACCATGCCGATTTTTTCTTTTTCTACGCAGGATATCATTACCCTAAATCAAGATGCTCGTCGCCAAAGCCGCTCAGTCTATCAGTCATTGAAAGAGCACGGACTCATTTCCACTCTGAGTCAAAAAACACATCAAGAAGCTGATCGTCTGCTAGGTTTGATTGAGTCGCACACGGCTCTAGCCCTGCAAGAGCGGCGCAACGTCAGCCGCGTGCTCTATGCTTTCCTCGAGGACTCCGGCTATCTGCGTTACTTAAGCGATGATGATGATCCGGTCAAGCAAGCGCAGCTCCATTACTTATCACAGTACTATCGCGAAGTGACTGACTTTGAGCGCGGCAACACCGAACCGAGCGTGAAAAACTTCCTCCTTCTTATGCAGGCCTCCATGGATGCCGGGGAAGAGGGGCAGTTGGATGCGGTGGCGCAAGAAGGTCCAGATAGCGTGAAGCTGATGACCGTGCACGCGGCCAAGGGTTTGGAATTCCGTCATGTCTTTGTCGTGAATATGGTTGAGCGGCGTTTCCCATCCTCTGATCGCGGTGATGCGATTAGTTTGCCCGATGGTTTGGTACACGAACGTTTGCCAGAGGGGAATGTGCATATTCAAGAAGAGCGCCGCCTCTTCTATGTTGCCCTCACTCGCGCAAAGGATTCACTCACCTTAACCCGTGCCTTGGATTACGGCGGCGCAACTGTGAAGCGTCCTTCTCCTTTCTTAATCGAAATGGGATTGGTGACCAAGGAGCAGGCAGCGGAGGAGAAAAAACAGCAGTCGACTTTACTCAACGCTCGTGTGCGAAGTGCTGTGCAATCAGAGCCGGAGAGCATCTTACGCAAAGTGGCCGAAGAAACGCGCTATGACTATTCCCGCATCAGCACCTATGATCTCTGTCCATGGAAATTCCGCTACCGCTATGCCTTGGAAGTGCCAGAGCCTGGGAACAAGCGCTTCTCCTATGGGCAATCTGTCCACGCTACCTTGTACGATTTCTTCCGCCTCGTGCAAGAGCGCAGCAAGAAGCGGCAAGTCACTCTTTTCGCTGAAGCGCCGAAAGTAAATGAGGGGATATTGGAGGCTGGAGCTAAGAGCGTTTCTCTGGCTGAGTTAAAAGAGTTGTACGAGCGTAACTGGATTCGTGAATGGTATGACGGCGAACGCGACATGGAGAAGAGTAAGCAAAAAGGCTGGGAGTCGCTGAAAGCTTTTTACGCATCCTATAGCGGCGACCTGCCTGTGCCTTTGGCGCTCGAGCAGCCTTTCACTATTCAACTCTCAGAAGAGTTTCGCTTGACCGGTAAGATTGACCGCATTGATCAGATTGAGGATAGCGAGGAAGTGGAAATCATTGATTACAAAACCGGCACAGCGAAAGAGAAGCCGAGCAAGGAAGCGAAGTACCAGCTCATCCTCTATGCATTAGCCGTGCAGGATAGCGATCTGCTGCATCGCAAGGTAGGGAAGTTAACCTTCTGGTATATTGACGATAACAGTCAGGTCTCATTTGTGCCAAAGGAGAAAGACCTGGAAGCGGCTCGTGAATGGGTGCTGGAGCAGATTGGACAAATCCGGGAAGCAGACTTCACGGCTGATCCAAATCCCATCAAGTGCGGCGGCTGCGAGTTCAAACAGATTTGTCCATTCAAGGCGGTATAACGTTATTCAGTGTTCGTGCGTAGTTGGAACCGAGTTATATAATTAACATCAGCTTCTCGACCTTGCTCGAAGACTGAAAGGTGATTCAGTGTTCGAACGCAGTCATCGAGGCTTTGTCGAGATGGCGAAGTTGAGAACCTGAATAGCATTCAATCAGCTTCTCAAGTCCTCATCTCAACCCTGTTCGATACTTGTCGAAGCCTGATTGAAAAGCAATTATTTTGATCAGTCCAATATTGTTTTTGCGTGGCAGAGGAGTATTATTCTGACAGGTAAACTTCCATGTTTCACGTAGCTGAAAAAAGCGCCCCCTCTATTTCTTAAAAAATATATGCAAACGCCAAAAATACGATACGCAGATGATGGTCATGAGAGCATTGGTACTTTATTAAACCTGCGAGCCCCAGCTCTTATTTTTGGTCTCATGTTAGGCATTGGTATTTCTTTTGTTACTTCGCGTTTTGAAGAAGTGCTGGCCCATAGCGTGCAGGTGGCCTTTTTCATGCCCTTCATTGTGTATATTTCTGATGCAGTGGGGACGCAAACCGAGGCTATTTATTCCCGTGATTTAAAAACTGGGAAAGCCAAGTTCAAGGTTTATCTCCGCAAAGAGTTTTCTCTCGGTGTAATTATTGGCATCGTGTTTGGTCTTATCTCCGGACTCATCACTTGGTTTTGGTTGGGAGATGCGCAATTGTCATTGAGCGTGGCGATTGCTTCATGTGTTGCTATTACCACAGCCCCAGTAGTAGCACTCATCATTGCCTACCTCTTCCAATCAGCTCATCGAGATCCAGCAGCGAGCACCGGACCGATCGCTACGGTGTTGCAGGACATGCTTAGCGTGGTCATTTACGGAGTAGTGGCGAGTCTAATTATTTTGTAGGATTTTTAGAAAGTTGAATAAAGAAAAAGACTGCTGGAGCGTATCCAACAGTCTTTAGGGATGGGTTCAAGAGCGGACAGGCCTGCTCCGAATGATGTGTCGTCTGGCACGCTTGGGGTCCTTTGCCCAGAGCTCCATCATCTGGCTCCGGACTTGGGCATTGAAGCCATCATCTTCTGGGGTTAGGTCCCTGCATGAGGAACCTTGTATGAGGGTGAGGAGCCTTTTGACCTGACTCCGTCCTCTGGTCCTTGTTGTCATGTCGACCTCGAGGAAAGGGTTTGGGGGTCAGGATCCAGAACTGAGGTAGCTTGCTACCGCGAGTTTCCATTCGCTTCCGCTGGGATCGCCGATCGTTTCTGTGCAAGCGTTGCAGAAGCCTTGAATTCTCAAGCCGTCGTAACCCTGCAGCATCTCAGGTGAGGTGAAGGGTAGGCTGTTCTGATCGGGTCCGATCTCGCGCATGATTTCATCGAAGCGTTGTCGCAGGATTTCTCGTTCCGGAGCAGACTCCGGTATTCGTTCGAGGATTCCGGCGCTGACTTCCTCAGCTGATCTCAACATAGAGGCCTCCGTCTCTGTCTGATTTGCACGTGTGAAAAGAGCCACTAGAGAACACCGCAATATAAACCTATGAGGCGTTTTTGTCAACGTTTATTTGTGGGTAATGCAGTGGTATGCAAATATGAAATAATTAGCTTTGCTATTTAAAAAACACTACTTGAGCTGCTAGTAAAAAACTGCGCCATTCCCTAGAGGAAATGACGCAGTTGAGAACCCTTCAGGAAGTCGAAGTCTTTACATTGAGCTCCAGTAGCAGGTCGACCACGCATAGTACCCACCATTGTAGGTAACGTAGACGGATCCAGTCTGCTTTGCGACTCCCGAGTTAAGGTCAGTGATGCGGATGAAGTAGGATCGGTAGGCGACGATCGATGACCAAGTACGGCGATACGTGAAAGTGCCACTATAGCCGTAGACGTAGTCTTGTCGAGATGGATAGGGTGCCCCCACCTCGAAGAGTTCGATCTTGTAGTCTCCGGACGGACCGTAGAAGGAGTACTCCACCGTTGTGTCCGTCGCAAGGCTCACTCCGGGGCTAGCAACTGAAAGCGCCACCAGTGCGACAATCAGGAAGAGAAGATACCTCATTTTGCTTCCTTTTCTTCAAAGAACTTCACAGATGTGATAATCAGGCTGGTTATCACCCAGGGACAATTTACATATGGTAGTTAAAGAAAATATTAAGAATAGGACTTGCTTATTAGATATTACTGGGCTAAGATAGCCCTGTTATTAATTAGCAGGAGACAACTATGTCCAAGAAATTCCAGAATATAGCCTTTATTGTCCTTGTTGTTATCACGGTGAGTTTAGCGTGGATGTATAGCCTTGCTCGAAATGATGCGCAAGAGTTAAGTGCTCAGGTTAACGAACTAGAGTCATCCATGGCGGTGCAACAAAATTTCACTCAGTCAGTATTACCACCGTCGTCAGGCAATGTAGATATTTCTGCTTGGAAGGTAGTAGAAAATCCCGAGTATCATTTCTCAGTGCGTTACCCTCAGGGTTGGTCAGTGAATACTGAAAAGAACGTACCGACCCCTACATCTACAGAGCAGGCAAGCGAAGTGCCAGCACTATCTCTGACTATCAGCTCGAACACTGAAATAGCGGATACTTGGCAGGCGATAACACTCTCAAACGGAAGCACTGCGTATTATAGCTTTGACGGTGGTTTTGATCATTACTACATGGTAAGTGGTGATGCTATGTTGCTATGGACGATCCCGGCGAGGAGCCAGGGAGCTGATAATATGCTTCAAGAGGCAACTCAGATTGTAAATACCTATCAGGCAATTTAGCCTCTTAATATTTTCTTAATCTGTTTCTGGTGAAATACCCTATGGAGGGAGTAATGAGCGGGTGCCGTTGGCTACCCGCTTTTGCTATTGGCAGGGGAGGGTGGTCTTAATATTTTCTTGAGATGAATGGTGTAAGAGGTTAAGGAGGGGTGTAAGGTGTAATCGGTTACTATGTGATTTATGGTGGGGGTGAACTTGCCAATAATATAATTTTTTACCGTCATGGGTAATGCTATCCAAAGAATCAATAAAATAAAAAATCTCGGACTTGTTTTTTCTAATTATGTCTGGGGTTCAGGAATACGATCTAGATCAACCTTGCCAAATTTCAAGCAACTTAATTTAGTGTATGGTTGGAATGGAAGCGGCAAAACAACACTCTCCCGTTTATTTGATGCTTTAAGCGGGGTGAGTATTGAAAATCTGGAGTATGAAATTGAAGACGAGAATGGAAATAGGTACGATCAAAACGACACATTCCCTCCAAAAGTCAGAGTTTTCAACAGAGACTATATAGAAAGAAATATTGAGCTTATAGAAGGCCGTGCAAATTCAATTTCAATTTTACTCGGTGAAGAAAATAAAGATCTCGCTGTTCAAATTAAAAAAGATAGAACTTTACTCAACGGCGATTCATCTGATCCGAAGCAAAGAGGAAAAATTGCAAGATTGGCAGATTATAAAAAAGACCATAAGCGGCTTAAAGCAAGTCGCGATGGTCAATTCACCGAAATTGCAAAAACCATAGGAGCTGCGATCGGAGGAAATGCATTAAGAGATTATCGTAGGCCGCAGGCAGAAAGTGATTTTTCTAAAATTAATAGGAAGGTGGAGCTAGAAGAAGTAGAGCTCAATAATATATTAATCTCTTTAAAGCAGGAATCTCTACCATTTTTGGATAGAATATTTATTCCGAAAGTCGAAATAGATCAAAACAATTACGAAATTTCTGAAATTGTAAATTCCATTAATACCGAGGCAGAAAACGTATTAAACAAAAAAGTTGAGTCCGAGATTATTAATCGACTTGCAGAAAATAATGATATTTCAGAATGGGTAGAAGAGGGGGTAAAATTACACAAAAGACATTCTTCAGATGTTTGCGAATACTGTTTACAAAATATTCCAAATGATAGAGTAGAGCAATTGGCACTTTATTTTAATAATGCAGACAAAAAATTAAAAGAAGACCTGGATAGTCTTGTTGAAAAATTAAGGAAGCTTTACTCCGTTATTCAAAATATAACAATTCCCGAGAAAACGAGATTCTATAAAGACCTACAAACAAACCTAGAGACAGAAAAAGTTAATTTTGAACTAGCTAAACAACAATTTGTCAACGATATTACAAATCTTGCGGATAAAATTAAAAGTAAGAAAAGTAAGACGACCGAAAGGGTAGAGCATGATAAAAAATTGAGCAGTATCGGTCTATATAAAGTTGTTGATAGCGTAAATGCCATTATTGATGAACACAAAAAACGAACTGCGGATTTTGATACCGTTAAACAGAGGGCTGCGGAAAAAATAAAATTCCACTATCTGAGTACAATTTTTGACGATATAAAAAAAATAGAATCAGATATTTCTAATCTAACAAAAAACATAGACACATTAACAAAAGAAATTGAGGAGATAAATAAAAGAATTGAAGAAAATACAGCGAAAATCTCATCGAAACATAAGGCCTGTGAAGTCATCAATGAAAAAATAGCAACTTATTTGGGGCACAGAGAGCTAAAATTTGTTCCGCGCATCGAAACGGTTATTAGCGAGAATGGTGATGAAAAAGAGGTTGTTTCGGGGTACAATATCATGCGCGATGACTCTGCTGCAAAATATTTAAGCGAAGGTGAAAAGACCGCTATTGCCTTTATATATTTTGTGGTGCATCTTGAAGATCAGAGTTTTGATCTTCAAAATGGAATCATCCTCATTGACGATCCTGTATCTAGCCTCGATTCAAATTCTCTTTATCAAGCCTTTAGTTTTTTGAAGGGTGCAGTAAAAGACGGCGGGCAAGTGTTTATTTTTACTCATAGTTTTGATTTCTTGAAACTTTTGATCAATTGGCGGAGGGGTGCCGGGAGAGATAATACCGGGTACTTTATGATAAAAAATTATTTTCCCTCGAACATTCGTTGTGCCTACATTGATAGAATGGATAAAGAGCTTTGTGAATATGAAAGTGAATACCACTATCTCTTTAAATTACTTAAATATCTTCGCGATGAACAAGATGATTCTATCGCCAAGGCATATCCTATTCCTAATATAGCAAGGAAGGTTTGGGATACGTTTTTAATGTTCAGTGTTCCAAATGGAAAAAAATCATATAAAAAGATAGAGGAGTTAAAACAAAATGGGTATGATGAACAAAAGTTAGACGCCATATACAAATTTACAAATGATCAATCACATATTACTGGATCCGGTTTTAATCCAGCGCTCGTCCCAGAGACAAAAAAGATTGTGAATGAATTATTTGAGATGATGGAAAAAATCGCACCAAATCACTATCAAATTATCAATGATGCGACGAAAGACTGAAAGAGTTAAGTATGGTCAATAATATGTGTCTAAAATAAATATTAGGTATAAATGAATGGATTGAAGAAAGAGTGCTAAGATATTTTGATCGACGAACATTCATTCATTTTCCTTTTTTCCCGTTATCCAAACAAAAAGTAATTAAATATCCTATCTTGCCCCAGCACCTGATTTCTGGTACAATCAGGCTGCTGTTTTAGCTAATTACTCCCGAATTTTTGCCTTGTGAGCATTCGACGTTACCTGCTCCTTATGACTGTGGCCACGGTGCTGAGTTGGGCGCTCTGGGCGCTGGTCCTTTTCTCGATTGATCCGGAGGTGTCGGGCTTCATCGGGCATGCCGCGTTTTTTTTAACCTTGTTTTTTGCCTTGATTGGCAGCTTCTCCTTGCTGGGTTTTGGTCTGCGGATGCGCTTTGTGCGCGAACCAGTGGCCTACCGGCAGGTGGCGATTTCTTTTCGCCAGGGCACGCTCTTCAGTCTCCTGGTGAGCGGCGCGCTCATTATGCAGGTGTCTGAATTCCTGCGTTGGTGGAACCTGGCTGCCTATCTCATCCTCCTTTCTTTGATTGAATTCTTTGCTCTGGCCCGTGAACAAAAGCCGCATGATGGAATCCGAACTCAATAAGCTACGTAGTGATGCCATGGCTGCTCTGCAGCAGGTGAGTGATGCGAAGTCACTGGAGCAGTGGCGCAATACCTGGCTTGGCCGCAAAGGCGCTTTAGCTCAGGCATCAACCGCGATTGCCAGCCAGCCGCAGAGCGACCGCGCGCAGCTGGGCAAACTTTGGAATAGCGTGAAGCAAGAGCTGGAACAAGCGCTGCAGAAACAGCAGCAGCTTTTGCAGCAGGGGAACGTGAAAGCAGCAGCTGATCTCACCCTAATGGGGCCGGAACTGCCTCTTGGTTCAATTCATCCTCTCCGTCATATGCAGCGGCGGATTCAGGAGGTCTTCATGGGCATGGGTTATGAGGTGCTGCATGGCCCGGAGATTGAGCTGGCCAAGTACAACTTCGACTTCCTCCGCATCCCTGAGGATCATCCAGCCCGGGATGAGTGGGATACTTTTTACATTGACGGTGCGCTGAAGAGCGGACCCAACCAGCCTTTACTGCGCACGCACATTTCTCCGATGCAGGTGCGGGTGATGGAGGAGCGCCAGCCGCCGATCCGTTTCATTTCACCTGGGCGTGTGTTCCGTCACGAGGCAACTGATGCGTCGCATGAGGCGAACTATCATTACTGCGAAGGTATGGCGATTGCCAAAGGGCTGACCTTTGGCGACCTTCTCGGTACTTTGGAAACTTTTTTCAAAACACTTTTTGGCGAACACGTAGAAATCCGAGCGCAGCCAAGCTTTTTCCCATTTGTGGAGCCAGGCGCGGAAATCCTGATGAACGGCGGCAAAGGTTGGATGGAGATGCTGGGCTGCGGCATGATTCATCCAGAGGTGCTGCGGAATATGCGCGTTGATCCTCGGGAGTACTCTGGCTTTGCTTTTGGCATGGGGATTGATCGCCTCATGATGTATTACTATCAAGTGCCTGATGTGCGTATGTCATATCAGGGCGATCTTCGTTTCTTGTCGCAATTCTAATATGCACGTTTCGCATCGTTGGGCAGCAGAATTTGTCACCATGCCGAAACCGGAACAAGTCCGGGCCCTGCTTGATGCAGCTGGTTTACCAGTTGAGTCAATCAAGAGTGATGTGGCAATTGCCGACACGGTCATTATTGGTCATGTGTTGAATGTACTGGCGCATCCAAATGCTGATCGTCTCCGCATTGCTGAAGTAAATATCGGTGACGGGGGATTGCATCGGATTGTTTGTGGTGGCCCAAACCTGGCGCAAGGGCAAAAGGTGGCGGTAGCTACCCCAGGCACTGTCTTACCCAATGGTCAGAAAATCGAGCGAAGCAAAATCCGCGGTGAAGAGTCCGCCGGCATGCTCTGTGCCGAGGACGAGCTAGGCATTGGTGAGAGCCACGCTGGCATACTCGTGTTACCTGATAATGCGCCCATTGGCCGACCAGTCACCGAGGTACTGAAGGGCAAGGACCTCGTGTATGAGATTTCTGTTACCCCGAATCGCTCAGACTGTCTTTCAGTGCTTGGCATTGCGCGCGAGATTGCCGCTGCGAGTGGCAAGAAGCTTCCTACTGCACCAAAAGGCCTACGCAGCAAAGGTAAGAGCCCGGTCAAAGTTCGTCTGCAAAATAAGGATTGTGCAATGTACTTAGGTCAGCGCATGACGAAGGTGCGGGTGCAGGCGAGTCCGGATTGGCTGCAGCAGCGTTTGCAAGCTGCTGGCGTGCGGCCTATTAACAATGTGGTAGATATTGTGAACTATGTCATGTTGGAGCTGGGTCAGCCCATGCACGCTTTTGATGCGGCGAAACTCTCAGGTGAGACCATTCAGGTCCGTCCAGCCAAAGCAGGGGAATCACTCCTCGCCCTTGATGGTAAGCGCTATAGTCTGAAGCCCAGCATGATGCTTATTGCTGATGCGAAAAATCCGATTGCTATTGCTGGTGTAATGGGAGGAGAAGAGAGCGGTGTAACTGAGACAAGTACGGATATTATTTTAGAAGCAGCGGTGTTTGCCAGTGACTCGGTGTATCACACTTCCCGCGCCCTGCAGCTGAGTTCCGAGAGCTCGCAGCGTTTCAGTAAAGGCATTGATCCAGAAATGACTGGGCTGGCAATGCAGCGCGCCGTCCAACTCTTGCAAGCACATGCCGGCGCGCAGCCGGTGGGTGGCGTGGTACAAGCTGGTAAGTTGCCAAAAGCAGCTAAGCCGGTGCGAGTTTCTGTCACTTGGTTAAATGAATTCCTTGGTACCGACATTCCTGCCACGAAGATAAAGAAGTTGCTGAGCTCGCTTGGGATGAAGGTAAGTGGTTCAGCTAAGACGCTCAGCGTTACACCGCCAAGCTGGCGACATGACATTAGCTTACCTGAAGATGTGGCCGAAGAAGTAGCACGTCTCTCTGGCTACAATGCGATTATTCGAACAGTCCCACCGGCACCGGGTCGCCCGGTCGCATTGCCAGCGCAAGATGTGATGACTGACCGTTTGGCTGATGCTTTTGCGCAACTCGGCTTCCACGAACACATAGGCTATGCGTATGTGCCTGAAGTAATGGTGCAAGATGATTTGAAACAGGCTGTACGCATTAGTAATCCTTTAAGCGCTGAGCAAGAATATCTGCGCACTTCGCTTATCCCGGGTCTGCTCCAAGTTGCTGCCAAGAATGCGAAGACACATTCTGACCAACGCCTTTTTGAATTTGGTAAAGCATATCAACGCTCAGGCAATACTTTTACCGAAGATCCTATGCTCCTCGTGCTTTGGCAGGGGAGCGAAAAGGCGGTCATGGAGTTTTCCAGCCTCTTACGCACGGTGCTGGAGCACCACTTTGGGGTGACTGATTTCCGCCTCCAAGCCGGGGAAAATGAGGTAAAGATACTCGTGCAAGGACAGAGCGTCGGGCGCCTACTTCAGGCCTCTCCACTCGTCCTCCGCAACCATAAACTCTCAGGCCTGGTACGGATGGCTGAATTCCGCCTGGAGGCCCTGCAAAAGGCCCTAGAAAAGGCCAAAATACGCTATACAGAGATTCCTGCATATCCAGAGGTAAAACGTGACCTAGCCCTATGGATTAAGGCTGAAATACGCTATACTGATATAGAGGGGATTATTCGAGCTACCCCGCTTATTACCGACTTTGCCCTCTTCGATGTCTACGAAAAAGAAGGCAAACGCAGCCTGGCTTTTCACCTCAGTTTCCGGGCTGCCGATCGCACCTTATCCTCGGATGAAGTCGACGCCAGTATGCACAAACTCAGAGAAGCGCTCCGCACTAAAGTGAACGCTGAAGTCAGATCTTAACGAAAGAATTCCGCATGCCAAAAAAACCTAGCCCAGCCAAGAAAGAGAAGTCCGCATCCAGCGAATATTCCGCTAAGCAAATCACCGTCCTCGAAGGATTAGATCCGGTTCGCAAGCGTCCGGGTATGTACATCGGTAACACGGCCGAGGCAGGTTTGCATCACTTGATTTGGGAAGTGGTCGACAACTCGATTGACGAAGCCATGGCCGGTCATTGTACTGAGGTGCATGTGGTCTTACACAAAGATCGACGCGTTGAGGTACAAGATAACGGACGTGGTATCCCGGTTGAGAAGCATGCCACCACCAAGAAGTCTGCCCTGGAAACAGTTATGACCACTTTGCACGCTGGTGGTAAGTTTGGCAGTGGGGGATACAAAGTGTCTGGAGGTTTGCACGGTGTCGGTTTGTCTGTGGTGAACGCGCTTTCTGATTTTGTACGGGCTGAAGTGAGCCGCGAAGGTAAAGTCTGGGCCATGGAATTCACCCGCGGTAAAGTGACCAGCAAGATTAAACCGATTGGGAGCGCTAAGGGCACAGGCACGACGATTATTTTCCGACCTGATCCGGAAATTTTTTCCGTACTCGATTACGACATTCAAACCATCTTCACCCATCTACGCCAACAAGCCTATTTGACCAAGGCGGTCATGGTCAGCGTGGAAGACCGACGCGGTGAAGTGCCTGAAACGTACGCCTTCTATTTCGAGGGAGGAGTGGCCTCATATGTGCGGCAGCTTAACCATAACAAGGTTGCCAAGCACGAGAACGTCTTTAGCATGAGCAAGGAGCTGAGCGATGTGCAGGTGGAAATCGGCATGCAGTATACCGATGACCTGAGCGAGAATCTCATTTCCTTTGCCAACAACATTCACACGGTAGAAGGCGGTATGCACGTGATTGGTTTCCGCACCGCCCTTACTCGCGCCTTAAATAACTACGCGCGCAAGAACGAGATTCTAAAAGAGAAAGATACTAACCTGACTGGTGAAGATGTGCGCGAAGGTTTGACCGCCATTATTTCCGTGAAGGTGAAAGAACCGCAGTTTGAAGGTCAGACCAAGGCAAAGTTGGGTAATGCCGAAGTAAAGGGCATTGTGGACCAAGCTTTTTCTGAAGCCTTTGCTATTTACCTAGAGGAACATCCACGCGACGCTGAAGCAATTATCAGCAAGTGTATCTTAACGGCCCAGGCTCGAGTAGCTGCTCGAGCAGCTCGCGATACTGTGCTGCGTAAAGGTGCTCTGGATGGACTGACACTGCCGGGTAAATTGGCTGACTGTTCATCTCGCGATCCAAAAGAGAGTGAGCTCTATCTGGTCGAGGGTGACTCGGCTGGTGGTTCAGCCAAACAGGGACGTAATCGTGAGTTCCAGGCTATCTTGCCTCTCCGCGGTAAGATTCTGAACGTGGAAAAAGCCCGCCTCGATAAAATGCTAGCCAATAATGAAATCAAGTCCCTGGTCATTGCCATGGGCACTAATATTGGCGAGCAGTTTTCATTGGAAGGCCTGCGCTACCACCGCATTATTATCATGACTGATGCTGACGTGGACGGCGCGCACATTCGCACGCTTTTACTCACTTTATTCTATAAGCACTTCCCAGATCTTATTACCAATGGGTATCTCTATATTGCCCAGCCGCCGCTCTATCGCGTCCAGCGCAATAAAGATGTTCGCTACATTTTCAATGACGCTGAATTAGAAAAAGTAGTTCAAGAGCTGGCCAAGAAGTCAGGGGACAGTGCGAAGAAGGTAAAAGAAGTGGTAGAGGCAGCGCAAGAAGTGGAAGCGGGTGAAGAAGTGCCCGAAGAGGCGGAAAAAGCCACCGGCGTTTCTATCCAGCGTTACAAAGGTTTGGGTGAAATGAACCCGGACCAGCTCTGGGAAACCACCATGAACCCTGAGCATCGCCTGATGTATCGAGTAACTATGGACGATGCTGCCAAGGCGAGTGAAATATTTGATGTGCTTATGGGCGCTGATGTAGCTCCTCGCAAACGCTTCATTCACACGCGAGCGAAGACTGTCAAAAACCTGGACATTTAAGCGAGGTCGATGGAGAGTCAGACTGCCCCACAGCGATTTACTTGGGTGCAGACATACCGTGCCTGGATTCGCCGGCTCTGGATTTTTCGCTTACCAAATGTTTCGCCCGATGCTATCAGCTTAGTAGGTTTCTGCTTAAGCTTGTTTGTTATACCAGTCTTTAGCATCAGTCGAGCTTGGACTATCGCTCTGCTCATCTTTATCCTCTTTCTCGATTGGCTGGACGGAGCTGTGGCTCGACAGTATCAACGGGGGAGTCAACATGGCTGGCTGGTGGATATTGGCCTTGATCGTTTTTCCGAGGCAGTTATCTTCTTACCACTCGGCGTATTTTGGGCTGCACTCTGGTGTGTGAACACCCTTCTTTCTTTGGTAGGTATTTTCTTTCACAAAAGCATTGCCTTGCCTGGCAGGTTCATCTTTTTACTCGCCCTACTCCTGCATGTTGAGGCAAATCCACTCACGCTCATACTCAGCAGTTTTTGGTTGCTTTTACCCATGGGTGTGGCAAATATGTTTCCCATCTTTGCGGTCAAGCTTTTCCCACGTTCTAATTGGCCAGTTGATTTTGGCGCCTACTTTCATGGCCAGCCTTTGTTCGGCAGCCATAAAACCTACCGAGGGATATTGGCCGGCGTGCTTGGAGCTGTGCTGACATTTTGGCTGCAGCGCTTTCTTTACCTCAAGTATACTTGGGTGCAGGATATTAGCCTTTTTTCTTATACCTCGCAGAGTCTCTCCTTTGGAGCTTTACTCGGCTTCGGGGCTCTAGCTGGCGATCTGCTTAAGAGCTTTTTTAAGCGTCGAGTGAACATTGCCCCAGGTCAGTCCTGGTTTCCCTTTGATCAGATTGATTACATCGTGGGAGGCATAGCCTTTGGCGCTTTTGTGTATCTTCCTTCACTCTCGCACATGTTTACTATGCTGGCCTTAGGTTTTGCCTTACACCTGCTCGTGACATGGATAGGGGAAGGGACTGGCATACGAGAGAGGGCTACTTGACCACGCCCTCGTCCGGTTTTGCTGGACTTTGGCGGGCAGGGACTCAGTGAAACGGGAAGGTGTATATATCCAGATTTTCTTTTTACTATGGTTTACCGAGACTACTTGACGACTTGGTAAAAATATCGTATCCTGTGGACATCTGCCCGGATTGGGCGGTTTTTAAGAGCTTCAATAGTGGCATTTCACCTAGTAAATTACATCCGTGAATCGCGTGACGAGCTAAAAAAGGTCGTCTGGCCGACTCGCGGTGAAACTACCCGCCATACCCTGATGGTTATTGCTGTCAGTCTAGGCGTGGCTGCATTTTTAGGGATTGTCGACTATACTTTAAACTTTCTATTGGAAACTTTCCTAACATAAGGATATGCCAAAGCAGACACTGCAAATGGGGCGCCGTTGGTATGTGCTCCACACTTACTCCGGATACGAAGAAAACGTAGCTCGCAACCTGCGACAACGTATCGAATCCATGGATATGGAAGACAAGATTTTTAGCGTCTTGATTCCGACCGAGAACAAAATCCGTATTAAAAACGGTAAACGTAAAGTAGTGACAGAAAAAATCTTCCCAGGATATGTCTTGGTGGAGATGATTGTGACTGACGATTCCTGGTACGTGGTGCGTAACACACCGAATGTAACTGGATTCGTAGGTACTGGTACGACCCCGACCCCAATTTCTGAAAATGAAGTGAAGGAATTGCAACGCCGTATGGGTGTTGAAGAACCGAAGTATAAGATTGACGTGGGTGTGGGTAGTCCGGTCCGGATCGTTGATGGTCCGTTTAAGGAATTTGAAGGTAAAGTTTCTGAGGTCGATGAAGCACGAGGTAAGGTAAAGGTCCTCGTCTCAATGTTCGGCCGTGAAACTCCCGTTGAACTCGACTTTCTCCAGATTAAGAAATTATAACTATGGCAAAGAAACTGAAGACACAAGTAAAGGTACAGATCCCTGGGGGACAAGCTACACCAGCGCCACCAGTCGGTACCGCGCTCGGACCACATGGCGTCAACATTGGCGACTTTGTGAAGCAATTCAATGATGCGACTCGCGATCGGATGGGGGAGACTACCCCGGTAGTCATTTCCATCTACGAAGACCGCACCTTTGACTTTGTATTAAAGACTCCACCGGCCTCTGTCTTAATTATCAAAGCAGCTGGCGTGCCAAAAGGTTCCGGTGATCAGTTAAAAAATAAAGTGGGCAAAATTACCAAAGCACAGGTGCGAGAAATCGCCGAAAAGAAAATGCCTGACCTGAATGCCCGCGATATCGAAGCAGCTATGAAAATCATTGAGGGTACTGCCCGTAACATGGGTATTACCATAGAAGGATAACCATATGCCAAGCGAAGCGATCCTCATTATGCTCATTCCAATTGGTGGAGCTCTCACGGCCATAACGGCGATTGCTTTTTTCATTGGCGCTGGACAAGACACAAAAAGCAGTGGCAAAAAGGCTTCAATTGTGAAGCACATCTACCTGTATTTGGTATCTTTTGTCACTTTGTTGATTATTACCTTCTCGGTAGCTACGCTGCTCAATCTTGGTGCCAAGGCAACTTTTTTGCCTGAGGCCGACGGCGTAGAGTACGGTGCGAATGTTCCTCCTGGCATGTATTTGCCTGAAACAAAGCTTGGTAGTGCTACTTTGGACTGCAGTGAGAATTGCGCTTTTGAAGGCGATAATGCAACCGCATTTACCGAATGGAAATCAAGCTACGTGCAATGGCAAGAGTCTCAGGATAATTCCACGACTCAGAATCCAATGGCATTGGTTACGGCAATTTCTCTCTTGATCGTTGCCGGAATAACCTACTTCTTGCACTGGCGCATGGTGCGGAAGAATGAGCAAAAGCAGACTGATTCGCCGCATGTCACCCGAGCGATTTATTACTGGTCTTTCTCTCTCGTTGGACTCTTGGCAATCGTGATTTCAAGCGGATTCCTCATTAATACCGCTTTACGGGCCTGGATCTATCCAGAAAGCTATGAGAATCAATCAGTGGCAGTTGTTGCGCGGCCAGACTCTCTCGAGTCGCAGGGCGTACAGTCAGTGATTGATTGTGCTGAGGCTTGTGAGTTTAGCGAAGCTGATGTGCAGCTAGCTAAGCAGTGGTTGCTTGATTACGATGCCGCTTATGCTCAGGTTGAAGAAAACGCTCGACCGAGCCGGATACAGAACGAGCTTTCCGTGAGCATTCCATTCCTTTTAGTTGGTTTGCCACTCTTCCTCTATCATTGGATGCGGGTGCGCAAAGATGAGGATGACCTAAGTCCAGACGCATCGAACCCGTCAGTTACTTCTTAATTCTTGAATCCTGAAAGTATTGTATGAGCAGTCGATCAAAGCGCTATAACGCTAATAATGAAAAAATTGAAGCAGCCAAGCTTTACACTATTGATGAGGCGCTGCAACTTATTAAAAGCCAAGCATCTACAAAATTTGATGAAGGTGTTGAGCTGCATTTCCGTCTCGGCATTGATGCTAAAAAGGCCGATCAAATTGTCCGTGGTACAGTGCAGTTGCCCCACGGCACTGGCAAGACCTTAAAAGTGGCCGCCTTTGTGCCTGCGAATATGGTAGAAGAGGTAAAAGCAGCTGGTGCGGATGTGGTTGGCGGTGAAGAGCTGGTAAAGGAAATTAAGACCACCAATAAGACAAACTTTGATGTCGCAGTTGCGCATCCAACCTTAATGAAAGCACTTGGTCCAATTGCGAAGACGCTTGGACAAAAAGGTCTCATGCCAAACCCACGCAACGAAACAGTTACTGCAAACCCTGCTGAAGCAGTGAAGGCCTTGAAAAAAGGTAAAGCTACTTTCCGCTCTGACACCACTGGGAATGTGCATCAACTAGTTGGTCGCGTTTCTTTCGCTGACGCACAACTGCGCGAGAATATTGACGCTTTTGTTGACGCAGTACGTCGAGCAAAGCCAAGCGAGGCTAAGGGCACATTCATGAAGTCAGTGACCCTGAGCTCCTCAATGGGGCCGGGCATCAAAGTAAGCCTGGATTAAACCCGATGGCGCGTCCTCCACGAGAAAACTATCTTTCCTGGGACGAATGCCTGATGCAGATGGCGCATGTGATTAGCCAGCGCTCCAAGGATCCGTCTACCCAGACCGGAGCGGTGATTGTAAATCAAGACAACGTCATCGTCGGTATGGGCTATAATGGCTGGCCGCGGGGGACTGAGCACGATTTCCCTTGGGATAGCGAAGGTGATTTTCTCAACGTGAAAAATACCTATGTGGTCCACGCTGAGGAGAACGCTATCTACAACGCAAATCAGAGCACCAAGGGTGGAATTCTCTACTGCTTACTTTTCCCATGCAATGAATGCGCTAAAACAATAGTGCAAACAGGAATTAAGGAAGTGGTATTTGAGAGCGATCGCAATCACGACCGGCCGGTTTGGGTTGCTTCTCGCCGCATACTTGATGCTGCTGGAGTGAAATATAGACAGTATCGTAGTCAATTAGCTAAAGAGGAAAAATAATATGAAAGTACGAGTTCAGAAACTGCACGAGGATGCGAAGTTACCAGAGTATGCACATGGTGAAGAAGATGCGGCGATTGATCTCTGCACAACCGAGGCAGGTGTGATTCCTGCTGGACAAGCGCGCGGTTTTGGCACCGGGCTGGCTTTTGAAATTCCCTTAGGTCATGTCGGTCTTGTCTGGGATCGTTCTGGATTGGCATTCAAGCACGGCATTACCATCCTTGGCGGCATGATTGATCCTGGCTATCGCGGTGAAATTAAAGTGATGCTGCTGAATACTAGTGGTGAGGATTACACTGTAGAAAAGGGTGAGCGTATCGCGCAGTTCCTCATATTCCAGTCCGGTCATGTAGAAATTGAGGAAGCAGCCGAGCTCTCAGCTACCGCCCGTGGTGAGGGTGGTTTCGGAAGCACTGGTCGTAGTTAACCTGGCCTTTCTTACAAGTAGAGTAACTCATGATATACTGAGTGTACTTTAGCGTATGAAAAACACTTCTGGATTTACCTTAATTGAGCTCCTCATTGTTATCGCTATTATTGGCATCCTCTCGAGTATTGTCATTGCACTTAATTACGAAACGGTTCGGGCCAAGACCAGGGATACTGAGCGGGTATCTTGGCTCAATGATTTTGCTGATGCTTTAGTTTTGTACTATGACGACAATCAGCGTTATCCGGGTCAAAGACTCGGAGTGGGCGGTGCAACCTATACCTTTCCAGCCGGGAACAACTATTTTCACTTCCACTATGGTTACACACAGCTGGATGGCAGTTGCACTGGCAATTATCCAAACCTGAAGTTTGAGAATTCTGCCTCAGACGGTTTCCTCGATATTCTCTATCCAGACTACATCAACATCACGGGCTTTTTTGATCCGCTTGGCCAAGAGGTACAAGACACGCCATATAATTGCCGCTATGTGGTGCAGCAATCTGAGCGAGATGTGAATAACGTGCAGTCATATTTAATGCACTGTCGTATTGAAAAGAGCTTAGAGTATGCCGAAGGGGATAGCGGTACTGCGCCACTCTATTTTGAGCGAAGTGGAGGCAACCCCCCATTCTGCCTGGTTGACCATAATACCGATTAAGTATGGTATGCATCTCAACTCGTCCGGCAGAAATCCCTAAACCGGCTCCAAAACTCATTGGTTTGACCGGCACGCTGGCAGCTGGTAAAGGTGCTGTTTCGGAGTATCTCATTCAAAAAGGGTATCAACATTACTCAGCACGTGAATTTATTCGCGCCGAAATTCAAAAGCGCGGCTTAGCAGAAAACCGTGATATGTTGGTGCAGGTAGGAAATGATTTGCGGCGGCAGTTTGGTCCTGACTATGTTATCGCCACTATGGCCCGAAGGGGTTTAGCTGAATCTGACCGGGTGATTGTGGAGAGCATCCGCGTGCCAGCTGAAGTGGAGGCAGTGCAAAAAATGGGCGGCGTGGTTATTGCTTTAGATGCTGATCAAAAGCTGCGTTATGAGCGCTTGTATAAGCGGGGATTAACTGATACCGATAACGTCACCTTTGCGGAGTTTGTAGCTGAGGAGGAGCGGGAGATGCGAAGCGATGATCCGCATAAACAGAACATTCATCGCTGTGTTGCAATGGCAGATTATCGGATTGAGAATAATGGAGGGCAGGATGAGCTTTATCAAAAAGTTGATACAGTGTTGAAGAAGCTCGAAGGATAGAAAACACCCCCTGCTTGGACAGAGCAAGGGGTGGTTTGTTGTGAATGCCGAGGGCCTGGTGTGCCGATCTTGTGAGTTACTTGCGTGATCGCTCCTCTCCGACCTTGTGAGAGTGGGGGAGACAATCAGACAATGGGCTCACATCAGGAAACCGCGCTGTCCCGCGTAAGGAGGGTATTTCCCTAGTCCATCGGACAGATCCTAAGCTCGGATACGAGATACCCCGAATGAGAGGGAAAAAGGGACTCTACGTATATCCAGCGAGTCCTAAGACTTCGCCAGACTTCATCCACAACACCGGAAAGAACAAAACCACCCTAGCAGTTCTTTTCTTGAAGGGCAAGCCTTTGCTCGGTTCAGCGCTTTTAGTTAGGCGCCGTGCGTTTCTTCGTATTTGCGTTCTTTGACTCGCTGCTTTGCCTCTGAGTCGCCGCGAGCAGAGGTGTAGCTGTTGTGGTCAACAAAGCTCATACGGGCGGCGCGCCAAGCTGAACGCTCCTGAATACGTTTGTGCATCTCCTGGCCGACTTTACGATAGGCAGGATGGCCCTGTGGAGTGGTGCGGAGTTCAAGTAGGTGATAGGCCTCTCGTTCGTTCATCCCAATCACCCAGCGCACTTTAGAGCCGTGCAGGGCAGCATATTGAGCAATCTGAGGAAGTTGCTTGGCTAGCTTGCGATAAAGTTCTTGTGAGCGCTCATGACAAGCCTGAATCTCTTCGCTGAAGCCTGCCTCAATAATATCTTGCGGCATGGCAAAGCCCAGCTCAGGCGAGAAGCGCTGACGTAGCTGCGTGGTCATGCGATGGCGCATGAGATCTTTGTAGCTGCCAAAGTCGGTAACCAGGTCAAAGGTGTAGGGGTAGCCGCTTTCAAAAGCACGATAAGGGCGGTCACGACGGGTGCGGCGCTGACCAATGTAGGTATCAATAATCTCTTTACGTTTTTCTTCTGAAAGTTGCTCAACAAAATCCATTAGCTGTGACAAAGGATGCTGGGCGTAGGCATAGAGGATGTGGGCCAGGAGGGAAGTATCACGATATCGGGCTATAGCTTGACGAAGCGCCGCAGGGTCGCTTTGGCCGTTCAAATGTTTCGCAATATACGCCTCGCCTTCGTCCATAAGGTGTATTTCTTCAGTCGGGGTTTCTGCCTCCACATTGGCGAGTAAGTCGCTTACTAAGCGTTCCATGTCATGTTCAATCGTGGTGCGATATTCATCTCGCTTGGCGCGCCGCACATAGACCGGAATTATTTTACTCAGCTCTCGCAAAGCCGCATCGCCCAGCCTTTGGGTTTCTCGAAAATGACTGGAGAGTAGAGCAGAGATCATGCTTTGATGGAATCGGCCATTGCCAAAAATACCGACGTTGGTGGTCGTTGCTAGTGGGAGGATATAGCGCAAAGTGTCGCAGGCCTTTGTGCGAATATCCATGTTATAAGTTGTCTTAAAGGCTTTTTGGTCTTTTTCATTTTCCAGCTCTTCATAGTGCTGCTTATTGCCATTTCCTAGCACATCATATTCAGCTTGCTTCAGGGGCAATCGCTTCTTATAAAATTCCTTCATGGGTTCGATGAGGCGGCAGTAGGTGTCAAAGAGGAAGTCCATGGCCTCGGTATATTCATTTGCTAAATCGCTTCCTTCTAGTTCAGGCGGGACAATGTATTTATATTTTCCCTGCGCATCTTTTTGGTCGTAGAAAACATAACGAGTGGATTGCTCGATGGGGGAGCCACCAATGCGACATTCTTCAATTTCTTTCGTGGCAAGTATGGAGATATTTTCAAAAGAGATGTGAGCGCCTTCTAATTCGCCAACTGAATCATCGCCATAGGCAATTAAGACACGCTCGATAAGATCTTCCGCATGCTCGGCGTCTACCACCCCTTCGCTAATAAATTCTTTGAGTAGTACTTCTCGAAATCCGCCACGGGCACGGCTGTAGCGGGCATAGGCTGCTCCAACCAGACCAGGCATGTTTTTAATACAAAAAACATCACCCGTGGGGTCGGTGATATACTTTTTGAGCACTTCGATTTCTTCGGGTGTGAATGTAGGCATGGGTGGAATCATTAGCGGAAAAGCATGGGGATTGTAGGTGTTTTTACAGCTTTTTTCAAGTGATGCATCATTGGATAAAAAACTTGGAATTTGGCTCTTGCGTATGCTAAACTTGGCCTGTGAAAAAGAAGCAAAGCGGAAAACTGATCGTACTCGACGGGGTGGATGGATCTGGCAAGGCAACGCAAGCTGGTCTCCTTATTCAGCGTCTAAAAAAGCAGGGGTATCAGACTGCCTTAGCTGATTTTCCTCGTTATGATGAAAGTTTCTTTGGGGCCATGGTCGGTCAATTCATTCAGGGCAAATTTGGACCGACACTAAAAGTGAATCCTTATCTTGCCTCACTCTTGTATGCACTTGATCGTTGGCAGGCAAAGGATCAGTTGAATAAATGGTTAGCGCAAGGGAAAGTAGTTGTCTGTAATCGCTATACTTCCTCAAGCATGATGCATCAGGCGGCCAAGTTTCAAACAGCTTTGGAGCAGAAGGAGTATCTCCATTGGTTAGAAGAAATGGAGTATCACATACTTGGAGTGCTCAAGCCTGATCTGACTGTTTTTCTCTCCGTGCCGCATACCATAGGACGTAAGCTCGTACGAGCAAAAGGTCATCGTAATTACCTGGGCGGAAAGGCTGTCGATAGTCTGGAAAAGAATAAACGTCATCAGCAGACGAGTTGGGAAATGGCGCATCGCTTATCAGCACGTTTTTCCTGGAAGGTGATAACGTGTACCAAAAATGGCGTGATGCAGGATCGCGAACATATTGCTGAGCAAGTCTGGAAGACTGTACAAGAAGTGCTAAAATAATCTCATGGCTACCTACGAAACAATTATTGGATTAGAAATTCACGTACAGCTAAAAACGAAGAGCAAACTCTTTTGCGCTTGTGATAATACCGGTGAAGGACAAGCCCCCAACACTACTATCTGTGAGATTTGTACTGCGCAGCCAGGTACTCTCCCTGTGCCTAATCAGCAAGCGATTGACTGGTCAGTTTTGGCTGCCCTCGGCCTCAACTGCAAAATAAACACTGAGTCAAAGTTTGACCGTAAACACTATTTTTACCCCGATCTCTCGAAAGGTTATCAAATCTCTCAGTTGGATCAGCCGATTGGGGAGAATGGTTACCTGGATGTGGTTGAGGGCGAGCAAGCGCATCGGGTGCGGATTGAGCGTCTGCATTTAGAAGAGGATTCAGCCAAGCTTTTACACGAACCGGGTCAGGAGATGACGCAAATCGATTTTAATAGAGCAGGCACCCCCTTAGCTGAGATTGTCACCAAGCCGGATATTCAGACCCCAGCTCAAGCGCGCATCTTCTTAACTGAATTACGCTTACTCATGCGTTACCTTGGCGTATCGAATGCTGATATGGAAAAAGGTCAACTGCGTGTTGATGCAAACATTTCATTGCGTCCAGAGGGTGATACTGAGCTCTATCCCAAAACCGAGATTAAAAACCTGAATTCCTTCCGTTCAGTCGAGCGCGCGTTAACTTTTGAAGTCGAGCGTCAGACAAAATTATGGGAGGCAGGCATGCCGCCGATGCAGTTAGCCACTCGCGGTTGGGAAGAGACAAAGAATGAAACAGTCGAGCAGCGTACGAAAGAAGAAGCAGCCGACTACCGCTATTTCCCTGAGCCGGATATTCCACCTCTACATTTTAGCGCTGAGTATCTCGAAAAAATTGCTGCTGCTATGCCCGAGCTTCCGGCTGCACGTCGTCAGCGTTATCAGTCAGAATTAGGCTTCCCGGTCGAAGTGATAGAGCGTTTAGTGACTGACCAGCATTTAGGGAAATTTGCTGAAGAGGTTGTTTCAGAGCTGCGCGCTTGGATGGAAGCAGAGAACGAGCCGGGGCTGGTTTGGGAGCAGGAAAAAGGAAAGTATGCCAAGCAAGTTGCCAATCTGCTTGTGCATCGCTATGAAAAACTTCGCAATGAAGTGTCGAATGCTAAAGATATCACACCAGAGAATTTCGCTGAGTATGTGAAGATTGTGCAATCAGGTGCGGTCAATGCGCCGGCTGCTCAACAACTTCTCGAGGAAATGGTAAAAATTGGTGGCGATCCTTCTGATATTGTCGCGCAGAAAGGTTTAGGGCAGGTGAGCGATGAGGGTGCTTTACGAGACGTGGTGCAAAAAGTGCTCGATGCGCATCCAGAGAAAGCTGAAGAGTATCGCAAAGGTAAAATCGCTTTACTCAAGTTCTTCCTGGGCCAGGCTATGCGAGAGACACAGGGGAGAGCTGACCCTAAAGTCTTAGAAAAGCTTCTTGAAGAACGCTTGACAAGCGCTTAGAGTTTCTTCATTCCTATGCTATGCTAAAGTCAATGCTACGTCGATTTTGGTTATTTACGCAGCATAGAGCCGAATCGCCTAGAGGGTTTTCTACCATCTGGACCGTTGTTGCTATAGTTGCAGTTATCGTTGTAGTGGTAGGGTTAACTGGTTTACCAAATGCTGAAGAGTCAGTGAATGTGGATGAGGATGTGGCTGATATAAATACTGAGATCACTGATCCTACAACCCGACCAAGCACTAAAGTCTTACTTGCCCAGGAGCTAAGTGATAGCAGCGCTGATTTTCAGTTTAGCGCAGAGATTCCTCCAACTTGGCAAGCTGAGGCCGTCAAGGAAATTGCCGCACTCAATATTTACGACCCAGCCGCAGCGGGTGAGAACACGTTGGCGCAATCACAAATCTTTTTACGCAGCTTCACTGCCAACGATTTTCTTACGCTTTCCACAGTGACTATTCACTCACGTGAAGAATTAACGGTTGTTGGGCGTCCAGCAGTGCGCTATGACATTGAGAAAAAGGCCGGGGTGGGAAATTTTCCTGCCCAACCAGCTTGGCGTAATCAACGACATATGGTAACTGATGTGCGAGTGAGTGATGATAGCCCCTCGGTTTTTTATGTCATTGCCAAACACCCAGATTTAGATCAGTCCGTGTATGATCGTTTTTTAGAGTCACTTGTCGTTGACACTGCAGCACTTCCGACTGCGCATCTCCTTGAACCAATTGAGCAGTTTCGTGATCGTATAACCTTGAAACATTTTGGTCAGTACATCACTGCGCAAAACTCTCCAGTTCAACCCGAACGATTCAGTGGTTTTCATACTGCTGTTGATGTTGAGTTTGGTGACACCGATGATATTCCTATACCAGTGCGGGCAATTGGGCCCGGGGAAATCATCCTCTCACGCACTGCCTCAGGATACGGCGGTGTTTTTGTTTTACGCTTTCAATGGCAGAGCGAGACCTACACCGCAGTCTATGGACATATTGCGCCAGACAGTTTACCAAGGCTTGGTGCGCAGGTGCTGGCTGGACAAGAGCTCGGATATTTAGGGAAAGGTGGAACAAGCGAAACTGATGGTGAGCGAAAGCATTTGCACTTTGGTATTCACCTAGGGTCTGTGACTGATATTGCTGGCTATGTACAGAGTGAGGCCGCTCTCACTCCTTGGGTTAATCCCTTAGCATTGTAGTAGAAAGAAGCCACGAACGAGTGTCCGTGGCTTCGGGTTGAGATTTAGGCTTGGCTGATACGCCGGACGCCCAGCATTTTTGCCAAGATGAGAGAAAGTACAGCGGCTAGCATGGAGGCAAGGGCTCCCAGCTTGGCCGCATCGAGCAGAGGTCCGGCTGGCAGAGCCACCGTGGCTACAAAGAGCGCAACGGTGAATCCTACGCCAGCAACAGAGCCAAGGACGATGACGTCTCGCATCGACATCCTGCGCGGTAGACTCAGGCCGAAGCCCATGCCGATCAGCGTAAAGATGGTAATGCCCAGTGGTTTGCCCAGCAGCAATGAGACCATCACGATGCCAGTAGCGATGCCAGCGTTGCCAAAGAGTACTCCAGCATTCACGAGACCGAAGAGACCAAGAATCAGCTCGACAGGTTTCTTCCACCAGTGCTCGAAGCGGTCCAGGGTGTCTTGGCGATTTTCCTCGTTCTCCGCAAAGAGTCCCAGGTCAGCTTTGGCGCTTGGCATCAGCGGGACGATGACCACTAGGGCCAGAGCCGGATGGATGCCGCCGCGGAAGAAGCCGTACCAGCTCATGACTCCCGGGATCAGTAGATAGGGCCAGAAGCTGAGCACGCGCTTGCGACGCATGACATAGGCGATTCCCATGGCAGGAGCTACCCAGCCGAGGAAGTGCAGCAGAGAGACATCGCCGTTGGGGTAAAAGACTGCCAAGACAATGAGTCCGAGCGCGTCGTCGGCGATAGCGAGGAGGAGCAGGAAGGGGATTGCCGGATGTCCTTTGCCAAAGATCATCCGTGCGAAGAGGTAGGAGAAGGCGATGTCGGTGGCGCAAGGAATTGCCCACCCAACCTGCAGCACTTCCAACTTGAAGAGACTGCAGGAGATGAGGTAGAGCACTGCAGGTCCAGTCATACCGCCGAGTGTGGCGATAATCGGAAGGGATGCTTGTTTGGGTGATGACAGCGCGCCTCCCGGGAGAAAAGACTCCCAGATTTCCTTGGCCGCCATGCCAAAGAAGAAGCACATGGCGACGTCGTTGATCCAGAAGTGCACCGGGTAGACAAAGTTCTCGTAGGCCTCGTAGTCGTGATTGGCCCAGATTAGGGCAATCACGGCCGATAGAATGAGAAAGATCGAGTTCTCGAACAAGAAATCAATACCACGGCTGAGTTGCCGCATACAAACCCTCCCTCGGTGTTGCGGAGCCTCGTATAGCTCAAGTTCGGGCGCATTTTAGGGCATTTTTGCGGAAATGTCAATCATTTACTTTTTCCACTTGACGCTGTAGGTTGTCCGGTTTACACTCTCGTAGGAATGAAATACTCTGTACCAGATATTTCGGAGGCAATAAGGCTGATTTGATCCGCCCAGTGGCGGATTTTTTGTGCTCGTTGACATACCTCCGCATAACCCAGTGAGTCGCATATGGGTTCATGTGGGTTAAATAGATTTCGTACCCGGGAGCATTCTTGATGCTTCGGTACGCGGGACTCAGTTCTTCTAGAGGGCACAGGAGTGAACCTTCTGTGTTTAACATCGAAGTTGTTGCTTGGGTTGACAAGGAGGCAAGCAGTGAAGCATGTGATCTCGGTTGGTGATTTCGATCTTCCTTTCATCGATGGGGTTTTGGCAAGTGCTGAGTCCTATCGAATGACTTGGGAGAAGGGCGAGCCTTTGCCGAGTGTTAGCGATCAAGGTGTTGTGCGGCTTCTCTTTGGAGAGCCGAGCACTAGGACCGCCGGATCATTCGAGGAGGCAGCGCGTCTGCTGGGTCTGCCGCATGTGCTGACCTCAGGGGCCGAGGGAACTTCCTTGGTAAAGGGGGAGACACTCGGGGCAACCGCACGAATGTTCTGCGGCTACAATGGGTCAGCCCTGGTGATGCGGACAAAAGTGGAGGGTGCTCCTCGTTGGGTGGCTGAGATGGCTGCACGGCGAGGTATGCAACTCTGCGTACTCAATGCTGGCGACGGTGCGAATGAGCATCCCAGCCAGACCCTTCTTGATCTCTACACCATTCGGCGCCATTTGGGTCGACTGAATGGTTTCAAGATTGGTTTCGTGGGTGATTTCAAGTATTCTCGCACGGTGCATTCCTTGATTCGCGCACTGCGCCTGCTAGAGGGTGTGGAGATTGTACTAGTCTCAGCACCGGAAGCACAGTTGCAGTGGTGGTATACGAGAGGCATGTACAATGTCACCGTGGCGAGTGATTTGGAGACGCTGGCAGGGTGCCACTTGGTCTATGCGACTCGGGTGCAACGAGAGCGTTTCCCGAGCGAGTACGAATACCACAGGGTTGCCGGTCGTTTCACGATTGACCAGGCGGCCCTAGACATGCTTGGGTCTAAGGTCTTGGTGATGCACCCCCTGCCGATCGGTGACAATGAGATTCATCCTTCTGTCCTCGGTGACCCACGAGTCATCATCGACGCTCAGGCAGCGAACGGCGTGCCGATCAGGATGGCCCTTTTGAATGAGGCGCTCCATAGTCGCTGTGCGGAGACACCTCTTGAGGTGATTGGGCCGGAGATCGAGGATGTGCGAAGTGGGTCGGCTGATGAAGCGATTGCTCGCAAGCAGTTGGCGCAGCAGCGCTTCTTGCCCATCAGTAACGGGACGGTACTTGATCATTTGCCTGTAGGTTTTGGCAGGAGGATTCAGTCGGTGCTCGGTCTGGATCCAAATGCGCACTACGTGGGACTTGATCAGGGACTGCGGTCTAATGGTCAGGGCGGCAAGAAGGATACGCTCCGGCTGGAAGATGTTTTCTTGAATGCAAGGGAGCTCTCTGCCATCGGCATCTTGGTGCCTCAAGTGACCATCAACGAAATTCGTGATGGTGTGCTAACGAAGCGGCGGGTGGCGACCGTGCGTGAGATCACCGGTATCGGATCTTGTCCCAACCCGGCTTGCGTGACCAGGTGTGATGCGGAGGCAGCGCTCTATCCTCACTTTCATGTGAACGGAGAAGGGCGGGAAGTCCTGGCCTGCCACTACTGCGAACAGCACTTTGATAGGAGGGAAGTGCTGGTTGACTGAACATGTGCTCTCCCTGGTCTAGGACTGGGGAGAGTTTTCTTTTTTGAGAAACTGCCTGGTAAGCACCTGTGCCTCTTTGGCGCTTTTCACCCAATGTATATTTTTATCCCGCTTGAACCAGGTCATCTGTCGTTTGGCATAGTGCTGGATAGCTTTCTCCAGCTGCTGCAGCATCTCACTTTTTGTTAATTTACCCTGCAGGTGATAGGCAAGATAGCGATACTCCAAACCAAGTGCTTCCATGCGACGATAGCTTAGACCCTGACGATGCAAACGTTTTGCTTCGGCCAGCATGCCTTGCCGCATCCGAGCGTGTAAACGACGATGGATGTTATCGTGCAGTTTTTCTTTTGATAGAGTGATACCAATTTTCAATGCGTCGTATTGAGATTTTACGTGAAGTTGAGGTACGCGGCCAAGGCTTTGGGCAATTTCAATTGCTCGAATCAGACGCACGGGATTTTGAGGGTCAATACTTTTCGCTCGAATAGGATCAAGCTTTTGCAGCATATGAAATAGTTGCGCAGGTGTTTTTTTGACCAGTTGCTTTCGCAGTTTTTTATTCGGCCTTACCTCTGGAAGTGTTGTACCAGAAACAACTGCATCAATATAAAAACCAGTGCCACCGCAGATGATAGGCAAATTATTATTTCGAGTAATCTTGCGAATAGTCTTTTGAGTCTCTTTTTGAAATTGCGCTACAGTGTATTGTCGTGTTGGACTAGCAATATCCAAGAGATAATGGGGGATACTTTGCATCTCTCTCTTTGTCACTTTGCCTGTCCCAATATCAAGACCACGATAGACCTGGCGAGAGTCAGCGGAAATAATTTCCCCTTTGAAGCGCTTAGCCAGAGCAATAGCCAGAGATGATTTACCAGAGGCGGTGGGGCCCAGGATGATTATAACTTGTGTGAGGGACATAGCTAGGAAGAAGCTTCTGAGCGAGCCAGAAGCTTGTAGGTGTAGATTATTTTTCCCTTGATTCAGGTGCGGTTGCTGCCTTGTTCCGCATCTTCTCCTTCGTCCTCCTACGGTCATCACGAAGCATCATGAGATCCTCTGCTACAGAGCCTCGGTGACCAAGGGAAAAGCAGATGCCACGAAGGATATGGGCAATGTCGTCTTTCGAAAAGGGCATGACTCACCTCCAAAGTGAGTCTAGGGAAAAAAGTATTTTGCGTCAATGGAAAAACCCTTCTTTGTTTATGCAACGCCGAAGGGTTTTTGAGAGTTACACCGCCAGGTCCACGTCGTTACCGCCATCTCCAACCCCTTGTCCTGTATCAGTGTGCTCGGTGCTCGTGTCCGTTGCCGGCACGATGGTCAATGGTACGGCATGTTGCCGATGCAGCGTGACAATCCAATCAGTGACGTGACGAAGCTCTTCCTCAGCGCTTTGGGTTGCCTGTGCTACCTTGTCGGCAGGGAAGCCCCCATCATACAAGGTGCTCGGCAGAGCAAAGAGCTTGCTATTCATCAGTCCGTAGAGAGTGATTTCGTCATCCGGCGAGATGAGCGTGCGTAGCTGAGCCAAACGATCAGGCGTTACACCAAAGCAGGCGAGACGCGCCATGAGGGTTTGTCGATACCAAAACGCCGGATGGGGCACTCCAGTTGTTCGATCGTTCTGCGGGGACATACTGACCTCCCGGGCAGTGGGTGTATTATGATGTGCAATATCCAACCGAGGTCGGATAAGGTGAAGATACGAGCAGTCCCACTTTCTGTCAAGATGGATTGAGTAGACGCAGACGAGTAAACATTTAATTACCTGCGTTACCTGCAGCAATTTTTACAGCTCGAGCGAGCGTTGGGCGATCTTTTCTTGAATATCTTCAAAGAATTTCTTCTTGGTATATTCATGCACCTCTTCACTGCCGCGTTTCCGTACATGCAGTTTTGGCGAAGCAAGTTCTTTATCACCGATGACAAGCAGGTAGGGGACTTTGCGTTTAATTGCTTTGCGAATTTTATTCCCTACGGTTTCGTTCATCAGGTCCACATCGACGCGGATGCCTTGCGTACGAAATTCATCCGCCATTTGAAGCACAAACTCTTCATGCTTACTGGTAACTGGAATTAACTGCACCTGACTTGGTGAGAGCCAGAGCGGGAAGGCGCCGGCAAAGTGTTCAATCGCAATTGAAAGGAAGCGTTCCAGTGATCCAGCGACCGCAATATGAAGCATGACCGGACGCACCTTCTCTCCTTTTGTATCAGTGTATTCAAGCTTGAAGCGTTCAGGTTGGTTAAAATCAAGTTGAATAGTGGAGAGCTGCCAAGTACGACCAATAGCGTCCAGTTGATGGAAGTCAATCTTTGGGCCATAGAAGGCTGCCTCACCTTCCTCAACGGTAAATTCCTGACCTTCATCTTTCAGTACCTGTGCGAGGGCCTGCTCAGCTTTTTCCCATACCTCGTCGCTGCCGAGATAATCTTTTTTGCGCTTCGGATCGCGAACGGACAGGGTAACTCGATAATGTAAACCTAGGGTTTTACTAAATTCAGCAATAATGGCAAAGGCGTTTTTTGCTTCCTCCAGCATTTGATCCTGCCGGCAGAAGATATGCGTATCGTCGATAGTAATTGAACGCACTCGGGATAATCCATGCAGCTCACCGCTTTGTTCATCGCGATATTGCTTGGTAATCTCAGCATAGCGGAGTGGCAGGTCGCGGTAGCTGCGTAACTGCGAGGCATAGATCTGCGTATGGTGTGGGCAGTTCATTGGCTTCAGCACAAATTCCTCAGACTGTCCCTGCACTTTAAAAATGCCATCCTTGAATTTGTCCCAGTGCCCGGAGGTCTTATAGAGTTCAGATTTCGCAATATGAGGAATATCAACGAAGTCATAACCCTTGGAGGCTTTTAGTTCATTTAAGTACGCGCTAATTTCACGGATGAGCACAGTACCTCGGGGAGTGTAGAGGGGGAGTCCCGCACCAACGTATTCCGAGAAGGTGAAGAGATCGAGCTCTTGACCCAGTTTACGGTGATCACGTTTCTCAGCTTCTTCAAGCATTTTTTTGTATGCTTCCAGCTCATCTTTTGTAGCAAAGGCATAGCCGTAAATGCGGGTCAGCATTGGCTTCTTTTCATCGCCACGCCAATAAGCTCCAGCGGTCTTTGCCAAGCCAAATGCTTCAGGATTCATTTCTTTCATATCTTCAACATGGCCACCACGGCAGAGATCTCTGAAGTGTCCAGATTGATAAATGGTTATGGCTTGTTTTTCTTTTTCCAGATCCTTAATCAACTCGAGCTTAAAGTCGTTTGTTTTAAATTCTTTCTTTGCTTCATTGGCAGATACTTCAAAACGCTCGAAGCCTTTCCAATCCTGCAAAGTTTTGCGCATCATTTTTTCTATTTTTGGCAAATCCTTATCAGAGATTGGTGACTTAAATTCGAAATCATAATAGAAGCCGTTTTCGATGGCTGGTCCAATAGTAGGCTTTGTATCAGGCCATAAACGTAGTACGGCAGCTGCGAGTAGGTGAGCAAAGGAGTGACGAATATGTTGGAGTTTTTCTGCTTGTTCTTTCATAGGTGTAAATAAATTAATCCCATCGTTATGAACGTTGGGGTCCTTCGACAGGGTTTAGGACGGTTCCACCCAGATTTCCTCCTTCGCCAAGGCTAGGGAGAACACTCTATATATTGTCTTGTTGCTTAGCTTATTGGACTCCCGAGGGAGCGCTGAGTTGGTAGCTCAGCCAATCACAACACTCTCATCCTATATCTGGACCAGCCTTCTTGTCAATAAATTATTGCTCAGGCTGATTAAAACGAATTTCAATATGATCCTCAAGCGATGCAGCCTGAGTGGCCCAAAAGGGGGAGAAGCGAATAGAGACAGCAGCAACCTCTGGGAAGGAAGAGAAGTATTCGAGAATCTCTTGTCGGCTACGGCTGACCAGATTGCTTCGTGAAAAAATTGGATTCGCAAGGGTCGTGCTCGCGTCGATAGTTCCGGTGATGCTTAACTCAGCCGTTTGTGTATCAGTGTTAATTTTTGTAACCGTGGTTTCAATTTCCTCGGCATCAGAGGAGAGGGGAATGGTGTTGTCTGGAATTTCTTCAGTGAGTCGCGTGGCAGCCAGGGCAGCGATATCGCTAGGAAGTATAGCAACGCCGTCCACCTTAAGCGTGAGACTGCCCGTGAAGTCTTCTACTTGGTCGCCAACCTCGGCGCTGAAATCCTTTTCCGTAATAGTTCCGATAAGCGCGTCATCGAGAAGTTGCCACTTGGTTTCTTCACCAGCTAAGCTGTCTTGAAAAAAGCTGCGTACATCTTCAACGATTTGCGATCGTAGGGTGTTTTCAGCTTGTCGTAAATCTTCTGCTGAGACGCTCTTCACTTCTTTTAATCCTCCTGTCATTGCTGTAGTGCTCTCCGCATAGATTTTTTCCTGCAGGCCGGGCCAGAGACCAGGCAGCGTGAAGCGACTTGGTCCAATGTTTCCGATGGCTCCTTTTTCATCAGCGTATACCTCCGCCTCAATCGATGAAGCAGCCGGTACATCAACTCGTTCTTTGAGTCTAAAAAGCACGCCATCTTCAGTTAAGAAGCGAGTGGTAGCTGCCAAGGGCTGCGTTTGGTTCCAGTTATTATAAATAGTTACTCGACCGGTGGCGGTATCAGCCACGCTGCTTCCTTCACCTAAACTCGTGAAGGTGCCTTGTCGAGTGCGAGTAGCTGTGAGGATCATGCCTTGGATAGTTGAGTTGTCGCTTCGTTCGCCACCTTCTGCGATTTCATCTTCCCTCACTGCCACGGGCACAGTTACTGAGTATTCTTGTTGGCGAGGGGTGATTGTGACAATCGTACGCGATAAGGAGAGATAAAGTACGCCGCCGCCAGCGATGAGTACAATAAAAATAAAAATGATTGCTGCTCGAGCATAAGACTTTGGAAGCTGACCTTGAGTTGAATGACGTTTTTCCATACTTAGTCTTGTAGACTGGCCAAGGTTGCTGCTACCTCATTACGTAAGGCTTCTGAGTCACGCACGTAGTAATTTGTCTCTTTACTCTGACCGTTCGTTCCCTCCATAGTGAGACGGACTCGAGCGTCACCCTCATGCGCTTGCAGTACTTGTTTCAATGCATCAAGTGTAGCAGGACTAATGTTCTTTGGTAAGCGAATCACGTATTCCTGCATTGGTGAGTCAGTGTTTCTCGGAAGAGCAGGGGACGCTGCTTGCAGCTTATTCGGGTCAAGCGCTTTGACCGAGTCAGCTAGAATTTTTGGTATGCCGTCCTTGTCGCTGACCTTTCCTTTTACCAGGACAAGTGATTCCTCAATCCATTCATGAGAGGTGTCGAGGTAGAGCTTCGGAAAAACCAGCACTTCAACAGAACCTGACATGTCTTCTATCCGCACAAAGAGCATTGCATCGCCTTTACGCGTGGTGATCCTTTGCACTTGGGTGACTATCCCTGCGATGCTGATCATGCGACTGCGAGGTGCTTGATCCAAGCCGAGGATAGGTGTGGAAATTTTTGCCAGAGCCTCACGATATTGAGAAAGCGGATGATCGGATAAGTAGAGCCCTAGCAATTCTCGTTCCCAGGAGAGTCGCTGCATTTTATCTAGAGGTTCAGCCTCCATCAATGTTAATTTACGTGCGTGTGTATTTGGAAGCATGCCAAAAAGGTTGGTTTGTCGCTGATCTTTTTCTTGCCCCACTTGCTTGGCAAAGGAGAGGATCGTTTCCAAGTTATGGAGCAGCGCGCTTCGCCCACCAACGCAGTCTAAAGCTCCCGCCTTGATAAGGGCCTCCAGAGATTTTTTGTTCACGTCTTTGCTTTGTACTCGTTCTAGGAAATCCTCGAGATTCGCAAAGGAACCGTTTTGTTTACGCTCAGCAATTATTGCCTCGACGACACCTTCACCAACATTCTTGATAGCATTAAGTCCAAAGCGAATGCGATTTGGCTCAGCATCTTGATCTTTCTGAGTAACCACAGTAAAGGTGGCAAAACTTTCATTAATGTCAGGCGGTAATACCTCTATACCAAGGTGCCGGCATTCTTCAATCTCTAAAGCAATGCGATCAGTTGAGCCATGATCCGAAGTCATTAATGCAGCCATGAATTCAGCAGTATAGTTTGCTTTCAGGAAGGCGGTTTGGTAGGCGATCAGGCCATAGCAGGCCGCGTGTGCACGGTTAAAACCATAGCGGGCAAAAGGCTCGATGAAATCAAAAATCTTCTTAGCCGTGGCTTCTTTAATATCGTTTTTCACACATCCCTCGACAAACTTTTCTTTTTGCTCTTGCAGCAACTTCCCAATTTTTTTACCTACAGCTTTACGCAGCACATCTGCTTCACCCATGCTAAAGCCGGCCAGGTCGCGAGCCATTTGCAGCACCTGTTCTTGGTAGACTGCTACGCCATATGTTTTGTCGAGGATAGGCTTCAGTTTCGGATGGAGATATTGCGCCTGACGACGTCCATGTTTGCCGTCAATGAATTCCGGGATAAGTTCCATTGGACCAGGACGATAGAGTGCCACCATAGCGATGAGGTCTTCTAATTCGTTCGGCTTCAAGCTGATGAGATAACGTCGCATGCCCGAAGATTCAAGTTGGAACACGCCAATGGTGTTACCGCGCTGGAGTAGGGAATAGGCTTTTTTATCATCGAGCGGTAAATCCTGCAGTACGATATGTTCGCCTCGAGTCTTTTCAACAATCTTTAAAGTCGTTTCAATAATGGTGAGGTTGGACAAACCAAGGAAGTCCATTTTCAAGAGACCGAGGTCCTCGATCGGATGGAGTGAGTATTGTGTGATAACAGTTTGGTCGCTGGCTGAAGCAAACTGCACTGGCACATACTCTTCCAGCGGCTCTTTGGTAATCACCACACCACAGGCGTGCGTAGAAGCATGACGCGCAACACCTTCAAGCTTCCGAGCATTGTCGAGCAACTCTTTTGCTTGTGGATCGTTATCATTAATCTCGCGCAATTCCGGAACCGAGCTGACCGCTTCATCAATGGTCATGCCCATAGGAATGAGTTTAGCTACTCGATCGCAATACATATAGGGCAGATCGAGCACCCGGCCAACATCGCGAATAGCAGCTCGTGCAGCCATTGTTCCAAAGGTAATAATCTGCGCCACATGATCTTTACCGTATTTTGATTCCACATAGCGGATCACCTCATCACGCCGGACGTCAGAAAAGTCGGTATCAATATCAGGCATGGAGATACGCTCCGGATTCAAGAAACGCTCAAACAGGAGATCGTAGCGTAAGGGGTCGATGTCAGTGATGTTGAGTAGATAGCAAACAAGACTGGAAGCAGCTGATCCACGACCAGGTCCGACAACGATACGATTTTCCTTTGCCCAGGTAATGAAGTCTTGCACGATGAGCAGGTAAGTTGCAAAACCAGTTTTTTCAATAACCGAAAGCTCGTAGTCGAGTCGATCTAGGACTTCTTTATCAGGCTTGGTATCGTAACGGTCGCGCAGTCCGCGCATGCAGAGTTCCCGCAGGTAGGCGTTCGCAGTTTTTCCCTGTGGTACCTCGTAGTGCGGCAAGTGAATTTTGCCGAGCTCGAGAGTGACATTACAGCGTTCAGCAATTGCGGCAGTATTGGCAATCGCTTCGGGAAGGTCAGGGAAGAGGGAGGCCATTTCTTCGGTAGAACGCAGGGCAAAATTTTCCCCCAGGTAGCTCATGCGATCCTTATCATTCTTCTTTGATTTGGTTTGGAGGCAGAGCAGGATATCCTGTGCGTCTGCATCCTCGGTGCTTAGATAGTGACAGTCATTTGTGACTACCAATGGCACGTCATATTCCCGACTCAACTCAATCAGTCGAGTATTCACAGTTTGTTGCTGCGGTAGACTAGGATTGCTTTGTAATTCAAAGTAAAAGTGATCAGGGCCAAATACTTTTTTATATCGCTCAATAGTTCGCTTCAGTTCCTCTTCTTCACCACTTAGGATAAGGGAGGGGATATGTCCGCCAATGCAGGCGGTCATAGCAATAAGCCCTTCTGAGTACTGCTCAAGCAACTCCCAGTCTATGCGCGGGCGATAATAGTAACCTTCCAGATGCGCTCGGGTAGTTAGGGCAATTAGGTTTTTATATCCCGTATTATTCTCAGCTAGGAGGATGAGGTGGTAAGGGCGCTCATCAACCTTTGCTTGTTTTGAGTGACGACTGTTGCGTGCTAAATAGGCCTCAATACCTATGATGGGTTTGATTCCAGCGGCAGTGGCTTTTTGATAAAACTCTACCGCTCCATATAAGACGCCGTGATCGGTGAGGGCGACTGCTGGCATATCCAATTCGACTGCACGTGCAACAAGCTCGTCTATTTTTGGTAGACCGTCAAGCAGACTATAGTGACTATGGACGTGAAGGTGGGCGAAGCGCATGTGTTATCAAGCGCTGTCAGTGGATTTTTTGTCCCCCTTAGTAGTTTTTTTCTGTTTGCGTTTTTGGATGACCTCAATCAACTTGGTCACCACTCCTACTAGCACCTTCAGAGAAGAGCTAGAGTGTATGAGATGTTCTTTCACTGTGGTGAAGAGCGCATCAAGTGAGGCAAGCTTTTCTTCAATTTCATTGACCGCGTTATAGCCCTTGCGGAGAATCATGATAATGTAAAACAAGGCCCATACCATGAAGGCCGTCAAAATCGCAATCGCAACTGCGAGCACAAAGAAGAAGAGATCTTGACTGGTTGAGAAGTACATACCGCTTTTCTCCAAATGAGGTGGCCCGA
Organism: Candidatus Nomurabacteria bacterium; assembly: GCA_023898465.1. Lineage (NCBI taxonomy): Bacteria > Candidatus Nomuraibacteriota > Candidatus Nomurabacteria bacterium. The sequence continues at coordinate 646,987 of CP060223.1, read as the reverse complement.
AGTGCGGGTAAGCCTCAAAAAGTGACGTTCAAACAGGCTTACTATACCATAGAGGCGTCTCATCGCAAAGCGGCTATCATGTCTGGGCAGGCTCTGCTACAATATACGCATGGATTCCGAGCAATCAGACTATCCAAGCAGCGGCTTTCGTTTCAATGATTTGCCTTTGCGTTTACGCGAGTGGTTTTTGGTCCACCGTTTTCAGCTTCGTAAATGGTGGGTTTTAGCTATTCTTGTGGCTGACACCTTACTCTTTGCCTTTGTCATTACTTCAGTTTTTCTCTACTTGGTACAGGGGCGGGGGATAGAGCGTGGTTTTGTGGAACGCGCACAAGCCTTAACTGCTCCCAGCGCCTTGAGTGATGTGGCACCAGAGACTCTCGTTATTGATGATGTCACACTCTTATCAGCCGCGAATGACGGAGTTGACCTTGTTACCAAAATAGAGAATCCAAACACGACCTGGGTAGCCAGTATTACAAGTACTTTTAGCGATGGAGTTTCTAGCACTGCGACTCAGACCACTCGTTTGGCGCCAGGACAGTCAAGCTATGTGTACCGCTTGGCAGAAGATTGGCAAGGCAGTCGTGATAGTAAAAAAGTGCAGTTTCAGGTTATCTCCTTAACGTGGCAGCGTCTAAGTGATATTCAACTCCTTGAGAATATTGGCTTTACCGTGAGTGATGTGAGTTACACTGCTACTGTGACAGTGCCAAATTCCGGTCAGACCTTTGCGCGAGTCACAGCAAATATTCAAAACGATTCACTCTACGGATTCTGGTCGGTGCGGGTTCCCGTCGTGCTATTGCAAAATAGTACCCCCATTGCGCTTACCACAGTACTTTTACGGTCTTTTGAGGCGGGTACAACAAAGTCGATTGACGCGCAGTGGTTTCGCTCCCTGCCTAGTAGCGTGACGGTCGAGGTGTTGCCAGAGGTTGACATATTTGACCAGCAGAATTATATGAACCTGTAATGATGCGCACGTATGTCTTTATTGAGTAGATTTGGGGCGCTCCGGCGCCTCGATTGGTCTTTATTTGCGGTAACCATTCTTTTAACCGCCTTTGGCTTGGCGGCGCTTTATAGTGTGACCATTAATGTTGAGAATCCCAGCTACGATCAATTTTTGAGTCAGGCAACTTTTGCTATTGTAGGCATTGCCATCATGTTAGCAATTGCGATTCTTGATTATCGAGTATGGTGGAACAGCGCTTGGCCTCTTTACATCCTTGGCATACTCCTTTTGCTTGCGGTACTCTTCTTCGGTGAAACAATTCGTGGGACTCGCGGGTGGTTTGTTATTTTTGGTCGCACCTTCCAGCCGGTGGAGTTTGTGCGTATCTTCCTTGTCCTTGCTATGGCTCGCTTTTTTGCCAGTCGAGATATAGGGCAGGGGACAATGAAGACGATCATCTGGTCAGGACTTATGGTTGCCTTATATGTGGGCTTGTTGGCATTAGAACCTGAATTTGGATATTCCGCCGTACTGATGGGAGCTTGGTTGGTGTTACTTTTTTTCCAGCGTATACCTCGTTGGCAATTCGCCCTAGTGATCCTGGGTTTTATGGCAGCAATGGTATTTAGCTGGTTTTTTGTTTTGGAGGATTATCAAAAAGCTCGCGTGCTTACTTTCCTCAGTCCTGAGCAGGATCAATTAGGGGATGGGTATAATGTGACGCAATCGATAGTAGCAGTAGGTTCAGGCCAGTTATTTGGTCGCGGTTTGGGCTTAGGACCGCAGAGTCAGTTAAACTTCTTGCCTGAACAAGCTACCGACTTTATTTTCGCGGCAATTGCCGAGGAACTTGGTTTTGTGGGTGCAATGCTGGTTATTGGCGCCTTCTCTATACTCTTTTTCCGAATTTTGGCTATTATTCGTCGTTCGCGGGATATGTATACGACCTATTTGTTGACCGGGCTCTTACTCCTTCTTTTCCTGCAAACCTTTATTAATATTGGCATGAATCTTGGCTTACTACCGGTTACTGGTATTCCCTTACCTTTTGTAAGCTCAGGTGGGAGTGCTTTACTCGCCAATTTCTTTATCCTGGGTATTTTGCAGAGTATTAGCATGCGCCAACCGGCAAATGCGAACAGTTAAAACTTGACCCAGGCCAAAAATATGCTATACTATACCGGTCAGATGCAAGTACTTGACGGACAAAAATTAATATCGTAGTGTCGGTATGGCCTACGCAACCCCGTCATTTTTCAATAATGCTTCGGGCGGTCGTTTCAGGGGGACCACTCATGCTCTTTCGCATTGTCCGCTTTGCCAGGCTTTTTATCAGCCAAGCACCTCGCGAATTCTCGTAACAAGTGAGGATGCGCATCTTATCCACCTCGAATGTACTCGGTGTGGATCCTCAGTACTCGCCATTATTGTGGCAAGTATGGTGGGAGTAAGTTCAGTCGGCCTATTAACCGATTTAACTGCTGAAGATGTGATGAAATTCCGCCTAGGCAAGGAAATCGATGCGAACGATGTCCTCGATGTGCATGAATGGGTTCAAGATGCATCAGGCGAATTGATCAGTTAATTTCTCGAAATTCATGAAAACGTACGTATTACAAGCTCAGCGGCGTTCGTCGCTCGGTAAACAAGTAAAGAAGCTGCGACAAAGCGATATTGTTCCAGCAGTTATTTATGGGAATAAGCGTGAAACAGAATCCCTAAGTTTAAATGCACGCGAATTTACTAAAGTATTCATTGAGGCTGGAGAATCCACGCTGATTGATTTAGCAGTCGAGAATGAGGCGCCAGTCAAGGTGCTTATTCATGATGTGCAGCATCATCCAGTTACTGATCGTATCTTGCACGCTGATTTGCTGCAGGTTGATATGACTCAGAAGATTGAAACTGAGATTAACCTCAAATTTGTTGGCGCTGCTCCTGCGGTGGCTGAATTGAGCGGTACTTTGGTGACCAGCATCGAGAGCGTAGAAGTTTCTTGTTTGCCTGGTGATTTGGTACACGAAATCGAGGTTGATTTGAGCAGCTTAAAGACCTTTGAAGATCAGATTCATATTAGCGATATTCCAGCGCCGCAAGGCATTACTATTCTCGACAAGGCTGACGCGGTAGTCGCTGTGGTCACACCTCCACGTTCAGAAGAAGAATTGAAAGCACTTGATAGCGAAGTGGTTGAAGATGTGAGTGGCGTTGAATCTACCAAGCCAAAGAAAGCTGAAGAAGAAGGCGAAGAAGCATCTGGTGATGCCAAGCCTGATGCCGGCGCCAAAGAAGCTAAGGAATAATACAATTATCTAGGGGGACCTATGCCTAAGGGGGATACCAAAGGAGAGATGAAAGAGGGGGTAGAGCAGGTAGCAGTACCAGCCAAACCGCAGGGTAAAATGACGCTTTGGTTAAAGAAAAGGCCGGTCCAGATCACTCTTGTTGTTGTCGTGCTTGCGGTCGTTGCATTAGCAGGTTTTTTGCTTACTCGAACGGATGATAGCGATGACGGGCAAGTAATTGTCACTAATACAAATCAGCCTAGCGAGCAAAAAGTTCGACGAGTGCTTGATGGCGTGCTTGATGTTGCTGCGAATAAAAATCCACGACCAGTTGGCGTGATGATAGAGAATCTTTCAATTGTCCGCCCCCAAAGCGGTCTTGGCCAAGCAAATGTGGTATACGAGGCCTTAGTTGAAGGCGGCATTACACGATTCCTAGCAGTCTACCTCTTAACCGATGATATTCCTGAGTTAGGACCAGTACGCAGTGCTCGACCATATTATGTTGATTGGGCAAACGAGCTAGGCGCGATATATGCTCACGCTGGTGGTAGTCCTACCGCTTTGGCAGATATTCGCTCCAAAGATGTGTTTGACCTTGATCAATTCTATAACTCCCAGTATTACTGGAGAAAAAATCTTCCACGAGCGACCGAACATACACTTTTCACTTCCACTGAGCTCCTGCAATTTGCTTTGCGGGATAAAGAGGCAACAATGACAGGGGATTACACAGGTTGGAAGTTTAAAGAGGAAGCTGCTTTAGCAGATAGGCCACTTGAAGTAAATCCGATTGTGCTTGATTACTCGAGCAAGAGTTATGAGGTAAAGTACACCTATAATCGTGAAGAAAATACTTATCTGCGATTCCAGGGCGATGAGGCGCATACGGATCAGAATACTGGTGAGCAAATTAGCCCAAAGAATGTGCTGGTGCAATATGTTGGTACACGTTTAGCTGATGCGACCCGCTTAAGCATGGATGTTGTTGGATCCGGTGATGCTATTCTTTTCCGCGACGGTGAGGCGATTCCGGCACGCTGGTCAAAATCTTCCACCAGCGCCCGCACAATTTTTACCGATTTAGAAGGCCAACAACTCATTTTTAACGCCGGGCAAACCTGGGTACAGGTTTTTCCAGATGATCGACAGGTCACCTATTAGGGGATTTGAGTGAAAGAGAAAGCACACACAAAGGAACATCACGCTAAGCCAAAAAACCACCCCTGGAATAATCCCAGGGTGATTGGTATTAGCTTAGCTGTTTTAGTGGTCTTGAGTGGATCCCTGTTATGGGCTGCGGTTGCCTTTACTGGCAATAGTGATGCTAACAATGGTATTGGAATTGAAAACGCTGTTACAGTAAATGCTGCTTTCACAAACGAAGATGCAAATCATTTACCGGAGACTGAAGCGACTGAATTGCCACGTCAGCTTGATGGAGTCTTGGTAGCAAAAGAGAAGGCAAATCTACTGCCGTGGATCATCATGTTTGATAATCATCCGGATGCCCGCCCTCATGCAAACTTAAGTAAAGCCTCAGTTGCTTACAATACTTTGGTAGAAGGAGGAGCGACTCGTATCATGGCGGTCTTTAGTCCTGATAATGTGAGTGGAGAGTTGGGTCCGGTACGTAGTGCTCGTCCTGTCTATATTGAGTGGTTGTCAGAGTATAATGCTGCGTATATGCACGCGGGAGGGAGTCCCGAGGCTCTGCAAGAGTTATCCGGGTTTAGCTTGCGTGATTTGAATTGTTTAACAAACGCTGCCCGATACTGTTATCGCGGCGCTGGCTATGCTCCGCATAATCTTTATACAAATACTGAAAAGCTCACTTTTGCAATGCGCGACCTACAATATGAAGATGTGCAGCCTGATTTTCGTTCCTGGCGTTTTAAAGATGAGGATGCTATAGAGGCACGAGGGAATTTTACTGAACTGAGCTTACAATATTCCAGCGGTACCTATAATCCGCACTATGAATATGATCGCGAACGTAATGTGTACCTGCGTTTCAATGCGAATGATCCCCACATGGATCGTGCACAAAATGTGCAAATAGCTCCAAAGAATGTTGTCGTACAAGTGATTCCAGAAATCGTTGCTATTGGTGAAAAAGGACGTCTCACCCTAAATGTGACCGGTCAGGGTAAAGCCGTGCTTTTCCGGGACGGTTTAGTGATAGAAGGACATTGGGAAAAACCAACCCGAACTGACCGCACGGTTTTTTACGCTGATGACGGGACAGAAATGAAGTTCAATCGAGGACAAAGCTGGGTTGAAGTGATTCCTGACGGACGAGGTTTCCCGTACCATTAAATTTTCGATTCGAGGACCAGGACTCGCCAATGGCCGCTGAGGTCTTTTTTCCATTTGGCCCGATACTGTGGCAGGAGTTGACGATGGAGTTTTTGTAAATCCTTCTTACGCCGCGGATCGATTTCCAAAAGCAGTGTAGGTGTATCAGGACGTTTTTGTACTTGCTGGAATAACACACGAAAAGCGTTTAGGCCATCCTGACCTGCTACGAGAGCTTTCCTCGGCTCTTTCGCCACGCTGTCGTCTTTTGCCTCTCCTGGTTTAAGGTAGGGGAGATTTGCCACGATAAGGTCGAGCGCTGTTGTGCGTAATGGTTGAAGCATATTTCCTTGCATGATGTGGAGATTTTTATGCTGCCAATGCTTGGCATTCTTACGGGCATAGTGGATTGCTGATGAGGATAGTTCGGTTGCATAGATCTGCCACCTTGGTCGCTCGCAGGCTAAGCTAAGGGCTATACAGCCGGAGCCGCTGCCTAGGTCGGCCACCTGCAGTTTTTTCGCGGCTGGGAAATACTGCAGCGCTAAGTCAATAAGTGCTTCAGTTTCTGGACGTGGAATCAGCACGCCTGGACCAACATGAAATCTGCGTCCGTAAAAGTCTTGCCAGCCACGCAGATAGGCGAGTGGGGTGTTTTTTGCCCGGCGCTTGAGGATTTGTTGATAGGCTAGATATTGTCTCTGGGTCAGTGTTTTTTCACTATGCACAAAAAGCCAAGCCACATCTTTTTTCAGCACTATGCGTAAAAGTGCTTCAGCATCTTGTCTGGCATGCTGCTTGGCTACTTTGTATAATTTTTGCTCACCCAGGACTAGTAGCTTAGCTATTGTTTGCTTGCTGGGCTTTTGCTTGGATCGCTTGGATAATTGGGTCAAAGCCACCGTCCATGATTACTTTCAAGTTGGAAAAGTTTTGATTGATGCGATGGTCAGTCACCCGATCTTGCGGGAAGTTATAGGTACGAATTTTTTCTGAACGATCACCCGAGCCGACCTGGCTTTTTCGAGTCTCAGAAGCTTCTTTTTGTCGGCGTTCTTGCTCAAGTGCAAAGAGGCGTGCTCGCAAGACGCGGAAGGCTTTTTCCTTATTCTGCTTTTGTGAGCGTTCGTCTTGGCAAACGACTATTAATCCAGTTGGGATATGATGCAATCGAATAGCTGAATAGGTGGTATTCACGCTTTGTCCGCCATGACCGCCCGCTGTAGTTGCTTCAATACGGACTTCCTCTGGTTTAATTTCAAAATCTTTTTCCTCCGCTTCTGGCATGACAGCTACTGTGATCGTCGAGGTATGCACTCTTCCACTCTTTTCCGTTTCTGGTACACGCTGCACTCGATGTACTCCAGCCTCATATTTCATGTCGCGATATACATTCGTACCGTTCATTTCAAAAACAACTTCCTTAATACCACCAATGCCTATCCGACTCATCGAGAGTAGGGTAGTGCTCCAATCATGCTCTTCGGCGTAGCGTGCATAGGCGCGGAAAAGCTCAGCCGCAAAAAGAGCCGCTTCATCACCGCCAGCCCCGGCCCGAATTTCCACAATAACGTCCTTCTTATCCAGTGGGTCAGGTGGGTTTAATTCCGCATTGAGTTTTTGCTGTAGCTCATCTCTCTGGGCATTCAGTTTGGCGATCTCCTCTTCACCAAGGGCAAGCATCTCAGGATCCTGTTCATCCTTGAGACTTTCCTGCGTTTGCGTAAGCGAAGAATGCACCTGATCAAGCTGATCAGCTAAGTTCACGACTTCACTAAGCTCGGCAAACTCTTTTGAAAGTGTGCGAAGCTTGTCCGGGTTTTGCATGAGCTCCGGTTGCTGAAGCTGAACGGCGAGTTCCTGATGACGGGTGCGAAGTTGCTGAAGCTGCGTGTCCATAGTTTTTGAGGCGGGAGTAATACCGCCAAGCAGCTATTTGCTCTTCTTTTCGTCTGTCTTCTTTGCTGGCTTTGCCTTTGTAGCTTGCTTGGTTTTGCGGGCAGCGCTGACCGTTTCGGTTTTTTCCCGGAGACGGTTAAAGCGGTCAATACGGCGGGCCGTATCAACGAGTTTTTGCTTACCAGTGTAAAAAGGGTGGCAATTTGAGCAAATTTCTACACGAATTTCATCCTGGGTAGAGCCGGTGCTAAAGGTATTACCGCAAGCACAGATAACCTTGCTTTCGTGTGTATAGTTTGGGTGGATGGATTTTTTCATAGCATTTCTTAGGAAAAGCGTGGCTAAGCTTAGCAGAATAGGGAATACTTTGCAAGTCTCCAGAAGCCCCTGAGCCACCCTTGCGGGATTTTTGCTTCTATGGTAGAGTCTACACCGTTCATTTATTCGTTATTTATCACTCATATCGACCCTTTAGCCACCCAGCTAAGACTGTCGACTGGATCCTGCCTCATGCCGAGGTCCCAGCCGCTAGGTCGATAGTGGACCTACTGAGATAGTCATTGAGAGAACTATCCAGATAGGATGAAAGGAAACAATATGCGAGAAGTTACCCTCTCAGAGTTATTGAAAGCTGGTGTACACTTTGGCCACCAGGTCAGCCGTTGGCATCCAAAAATGAAACCATTCATTTTTGCTGCTCGAAATGGCATTTATATCCTTGATCTCGAGCAGACCAAGGAGCGTTTGGAGCGAGCCGCCAATTTTGCTGGTGAGTTAGCAGCCAAGGGAGGCAAGGTCCTTTACATTGGTACCAAGCGACAAGCCAAGGCAATTGTAGAGCGTGAAGCGCAACGCGTAGGCATGCCTTATGTGACGAATCGTTGGATTGGTGGAACTTTCACCAATTTCCCAACTGTTAGCCGCGTGATTGCCAAATATAAGAAGTTGAAATCAGAAGTAGAAGGCGGTCAGCTAGGCCGTTATACCAAGCGCGAGCAATTAGGCTTCAAAGAAGAGCTGGAACGTTTAGAAGGTCTCGTAGGTGGTATCAGCACGCTTGATGCCTTGCCAGCCGCAGTCTTCATCGTTGATGTGAAGCAAGAGCGCACCGCCATGAAAGAAGCTTTGAAGGTCGGCATTCCGGTAATCGCCATAGTCGATACTAATGTAAACCCTAAGGGCGTTACGTATCCGATTCCTTCAAATGATGACGCCACCAAAGCGCTTGATCTTATCCTCAGTGTCATGACTGATGAAATCCTCTCTGGTAAGCAAAAGGCTGATATCCAGGTAAGCGAAACCAAAGAGAAGAAAGCGGAGGCTGCGAAGGAAGAGGCAGCTGCCGAAGTAGAGGATAAGCAAAAGGATAGCTCCAACGATAATTAATCTCTAGGTACGTATTCATGGACTTAGCACTCATTAAAAAATTACGAGAAGAAACCGGCGCCGGTGTAGTTGAAGCAAAAGAAGCTTTAACGGAAGCTAAAGATGATTATGAGGCTGCCTTACTCGTTCTCCGCAAGAAGGGACAGGCCCGAGCTGTGAAAAAGCAGGGACGCGAGACAAAAGAAGGTGTGGTTGCTTCTTACATTCATGCAAATAAGCGAATTGGCGCCATGGTTGAGGTAAGCTGCGAAACAGATTTTGTTTCACGGACTGATGATTTCCAACGTTTTGCGTATGAGCTGGCAATGCACATCGCAGCTGCTAACCCACAGTGTTTACGACCAGAGGATGCTCCAGAGGATTTGGTAGCAAGGGAGCGCGAATTGGCTGCTACTTCAAAAGATATTGAAGGTAAGCCAGAGCAGATTGTGCAGAAGATTATTGATGGAAAGCTTGCCCGTTTCTATAGTGAAATCTGTTTCATGAAGCAGCCTCTCATTATGGACGATAGCAAGACGGTTGAGGAATACGTTGCTGAAGCGGTTACAAAGTTTGGGGAAAATATTCAAATAGGTCGCTTCATTCGTTTCGAGTTATAATCCTACCCACGTGCTCGACATCGCACTCATTATCCTGATCGTTGCCGGTATCGCCGTCATTGCGGTGGTACTGTTTCGAAAGCTTCCGAGCCTCACATCGATTGATACGCGTAAGATTAAGAGTGAGCAGGAGACACAGCGTAAGCTTGATCTGATCGAGCGCCGCTTGCAGCGTAAACTTGATGGAGTGCATGAAAAGACTATTGGAAGATTGCATGGTCTAGTGAATCGAGGTAGGGGAGCGGCTCGAAGTTTCTACGCCCGTTTACAATCCATTGAACGACAGTATCGCCAGCGAGCGCACTCAGAGCGATCTCCAAGTGAGCGAGCTGAAGCGCAGCGTAAAGTGGTCTTACTCATCGAAGAAGCGGAAAGCCTAAGTAAGAACGAGCAATATAGTGAGGCTGAGCAGCGCTGTATCGAAGCTATCGCGATTGAGCCGAAGAGTATTGATGCGTATCGAATTCTCGGTGATGTGTATCTGCGAATGAAAGAGCACGCACAAGCCAGAGATGTTTTCCGTCATGCGCTTGATTTAGCTCAGCGTACCTATCAGGTAAAAGGTGTTCAGCAGCCAAATGGTCAGCCAAGTCAAAACATCGGTGGTTACAGCTCAGAAATGGCCGAACTCCGTTACGATCTTTGCATGGCACAACGAGGCTTGGGTGAGTACGATGATGCGGTAGATAGTTGCGAAAGCGCTTTGGAGCTCATGCCAAATAATCCTAAGTTTCTTCACGGCACGCTTGAGCTAGCCATTGAGGCAAAGAAGAAGCTACTCGCTATACGAGTCTTTGATAAGCTTAAGGAAGTGAATCCGGAAAATCAGCGCCTTAGTGAATTTGATGAGCAGGTAAAAGCACTGTAGTTCATTCATAAAAAATAATGGTCTTATTACTTCTGGTGCTACATTGTGCCGATGTAGCTCAGTTGGTAGAGCAACTCCATGGTAAGGAGTAGGTCAGCGGTTCAAATCCGCTCATCGGCTCCAGGAGTGGTGAGATCATTTCCTCACATGAGGGTCGGTACCCAAGCGGTCAACGGGGGCAGACTGTAAATCTGCTGGCCTTGCGCCTTCGTAGGTTCGAATCCTACCCGGCCCACCACGGCCCATCGCTGGCTGCGGGTTGCGTGTCCTCGTTAAAACGAGAACACTCCACCCTTTGCCAGCGTGTGCCTTTACGCCTCGCACTTAACCTGTCGGCCCAAGCGCTCGGCGTTTGAAAGCCCTTACGGCGCATGTCCCTTTCCTCATTTGAAACAGTCTCTTTCGACAGGCTCGAGATCCTTGGTTTCAAATGGAGCCCCAAAAATCCCAAGTCTTCGGCGTTTGCACTCTATTCCTTATGTCACTTCAAGAATCAGAATACGTTATGATTCGCACCTCGGTGCCAGTGCCCCAAGCTGATGCAGTTCGTAAGGCAATGGGTGATGCTGGCGCAGGGAAGATGGGCAACTATTCACACTGTAGTGGAAGCTATCGCACTACTGGACGTTTCATCCCGCAAGAGGGAGCGCATCCTGCCATAGGGGAGATTGGTCAGGAAGAGATTGTGGAAGAGGAAGTGATTCGCATGCTCTGTCATAAGGAAAAAGTAGAGGAGGTAATAATAGCGTTGAAGCAGGCGCACCCTTATGAAGAACCAGCCATCGATATTTTTCCTCGCTTAGAGCTTTCATAACTTGCCAAGCGCCGGGCGCCGATGTAGCTCAGTTGGTAGAGCAACACTTTTGTAAAGTGAAGGTCGTCGGTTCGAATCCGACCATCGGCTCCAGGCGGTCGGCAAGAATATACGCATAAATAATATACTGCTATGTCCCAAGATAATCTTATTAAGCTGGAATGCACGGTGTGCAAGCGCACCAACTATCACAGCTTCAAAAACAAGAAGACCCTCAAAGGTCGACTTGAGATGAAAAAGCACTGTAAGTGGTGCAAAAAGCATACTCTCCATAAAGAGACAAAATAGTCTTCATTGATTCTACGAATCTGTGGGGGCGTAGTTCAACGGTAGAACACCGGTCTCCAAAACCGGTAACGAGGGTTCGACACCTTCCGCCCCTGCCACGGGCCATCACTTGCTGTGGGCTCCGTGACGACAACAAATTGTCTTCACTGCGCCCTTTGCAAGGATGTCCCTTTTCCCCACTGCAAACAGTCCCTCTCGGCAGGCTCGAGGTCCTTGGTTTGCAGCGGGGCCCCCTAGAAGACTTAACCCTTCGGGCCCAAGTCTTCGGCGTTTGCATCCTGCTTTGTGCTAGGATATGTATATGAATACAGTGTCGTCCGCAAAGCCTTATCAGCGAATGGTATATGTGGTGCGCTTTGGTCATTTTATTATTGGCATAAGCATGACTTTAGCCACTGGGTATCTTTGGTACTCAGGTCTTTTCCGGGCGCTTAATTTATGGACGATTGCCAGTATAGCCCTACTTGCAGGGCAGTGGATTATTGTGATGTTGAATCATGGAAATTGTCCCTTGGGGGTTGTGCACGCTCGCTACGGTGATGAAAAGACATTATTTGAATTAGTGGCTGGCAAGCGATACGCTCCTTACGGTTTTCGCAATTGGGCGGTGTTATGTGTACTTGGGGCGCTATTGTTGGTCCTGCGATTTTTATTCACCTAGGAGAGAATTGACCAAAGGAGCCTCTCAGGGCACAATACCTAAGGAGGTCTTAGAATTTACTAAACGAGTATGCCAAATGAAGTAAAAGCTGATCTCAATCCTGCACATGAGCTGCCACAGGGCGAGCATCAGGAATCACTACCTAAACCAAAGCGTCATCGCTTACGATGGACGCTCGTGACTCTCGTGGTGGTATTGATAATATTGCCTCTCCTGGCCCTAGGGTATTCAGGCGTATGGCATATCCCAGGTCTGACACAACTCTTTGGCTCTGATAAGCCGATTGATTTAGGGGTCCATCCTACCGAAGCCGATTTAGCCAGTGCCTTAGCGGATAATCCGATGATGATTGAGGCTGAGCCAGGTACATTTTATTGGTCACAAAATAAAAGCTTTGCGGGTCAGGTGGCCATTGACGATGAACATAGTTCCGAAGAGGTGACAGCTTTTATTCAACACTATCATGGCGATGGGCGTTTTGTCCGTGACATTCAAGTTCGCTTTCGCGAAGGCGGCATGGAGATTTCCGCTTTTGTTTCGCCCTATATCAAAGCACCGGTCTATGTTGATGTAGACGTAACGCGCACTGGCACTCAATCGGTTTCCTTGAATTTACAAAAAGCCAAAGTTGGCCGTCTGACTGTGCCAGAGAAATACTATAATCAAATCGAAGAAGCTGCTCAAGACGTGCTTAATCGAGAGATTGCTGCAGTTCCTGGTTTCCGTATTGATGATTTGCAATACACTGATAACGCGGCCTATCTACTTGGTTCTCTGCCCGCTATGGTGACCCCACTAGGAGGGGAGCAGGAACTCAGTGAGTTTATTAACTAGGAATACAGTGAATAAAAAACCCTTTGTCATGATCGGTGCGATCCTGGGTACGACGATTGGCGGCGCCATTCCCGGACTTTGGGGAGTAAGTTGGCTTTCGTTTACCGCGACTGTGTTTAGTGGGATAGGTGGTATACTCGGTATTTGGGCTGGCTACAAAATCGCCAGTCGTTATTTTTAGGTTGAATATTCATGGCTGAAAGAAAAACCACAAAAGCACAAGAGTATATAGAAGTACCTTATCGAAATCGTGTAAAGGGCGCTTTAGCATTTTTTATTCCACAACTTTTAGTAGCTGTTTTAATTTTTATTTGGAGCGTAACAGTGTACCTCTTACAAGACAGAGAGGATATACTTGTGCCAATTCAATTGACACTTAGCGTGCTTATACTTTTAATGGTGCCTGCCACCATAGTTGGTGTCATAGTTTGTGTTGTATATTTTCGTCGGAAAGAGAAAGTGGTTTTGTCGGGGTATGACGCTCGTTCAGGGGATGAGTTAGCTCAAGTGCCAGAAGAAGTAAAAGGATGGAATTGGGCAGCCGCATTTCTTACTCCGGCATGGAGCATCGCATATCGAGTTTGGTTTGGTTTTTTTGCATACATCCCATTGATTAATTATGTATGGTGGATAGTTATGGGTATCAAAGGAAATGAAATGGCATGGAAGGCAAATCGATGGGCAAGTGTGGAAGATTTTAAAAAGTCCCAGCAGAAGTGGGCTAAGTGGGGCCTCATTACCTTTTTAGCTAATATCGCATCACTACTCACTTATCTCACTCTCATTGGACTACAAGGGAGAGCCTAGGCCGGGACTGAATGCAGCTTTTGAGTGACGGGCTCTGCTTCTTCGATCAGTGGTGCCACGAACTGACTGTTGTAGAGAGAGGCGTAGAAGCCTTGCTGCTTGAGCAGTTCCTCGTGCTTGCCTTGCTCAACAATATTACCATCACGCATGACTAAGATGAGGTCAGCATTCTTAATAGTGGACAGACGATGGGCGATAATGAAGCTTGTCTTTGCATGCATCAGTCGATCCATAGCCTTTTGAATAAGGATCTCGGTGCGAGTATCAACCGAGCTGGTCGCCTCATCTAATATCAACATTGGTGATTTAATGAGCATTGCTCGTGCAATGGTGAGTAATTGTTTTTCACCTTGCGAGATATTATTCGCCTCTTCATCAAGTACCATGTCATAGCCATGGGGGAGTGAGTGGATGAAGTGATCAACATGCGCGGCCTTCGCAGCTTCGATGAGCTCTTCTTCACTTGCCTGTGGCTTGCCGTAGAGGAGGTTTTCTCTAATCGTGCCATGGAAGAGCCAAGTGTCTTGTAATACCATACCAAAGAGCTCTCGGACTTCAGCGCGCGACATTGTGCGTGTGTCGATTCCATCAATTTTAATAGTCCCACTGTCTACATTATAGAAGCGCATAAGCAAGTTCACGATGGTGGTTTTACCTGCACCGGTCGGACCTACGATGGCTACCCGTTGACCAGCTTTGATATGCGCAGTGAAATTCTTAATAATCGTTTGCCCTGGAGTGTAGCCAAAAACTACATCTTCAAACTCGACCGATCCGGTGACCTGCGATACTTTTTTCTCCAGATGAGCTTCAGGGCTCTGCTCTTCTTCAGCCAGGAATTCAAATACCCGCTCAGCTGAAGCAGCTGTGGACTGCAGCACATTTGCCGCATTTGCGGTTTGGATAATTGGTTGATTGAATTGGTTGACGTATTGGATAAAGGCCTGGATATCGCCAATGTTCACCCGACCATGCAGAGCTAAATAGCCGCCAACGACGGTCACGCCAACATAGCCCAAGTTGCCGACAAAGTTGGTAAGCGGGAAGAGGAGCCCAGAAAGGAATTGCGACTTCCAGGCACTCCCATAGAGCTCGTCATTATTTTTAGTGAATTTGGCCACCGAACGCTTCTGACCATTAAACACTTTCATAACGGTGTGGCCGCTAAACATTTCCTCGATATGTCCATTCAAATGTCCAAGCGTATCTTGCTGCTGCTTAAAGAAACGCTGCGAGCGCACAACAATGACGCGAAGCAATCCAAAACTCATTGGCAGGGTGACTAAAGACACGAGAGTCATTTCCCAACTGATCGAGAACATCATGATAAGTATGCCAATCAGCGCTGTGACGGCGGTAATAATTTGCGCTAATGATTGATTGAGAGTTTGACTCACGGTATCGACATCATTCGTTACTCGACTAAGTACTTCACCATGAGTTGTTTTATCAAAATAGCGTAAAGGCATCCGGCCAATCTTTGTGGAAATATCGCGACGAAACTGATAAGTAACTTTCTGCGATACGTCGGTAATAATCCATCCTTGTATGTAGCTAAAAAGCGCGCTTAAGAGGTAGAGGATCATGAGTTCAAGCGCAATGTTGCGCAGTATGTCATAGTGAAAACTTGGGGCCTGTGATAAGTCCAGTTTTTCTAATGCGCTTTTCGCAAAATCAGGCATGCTTTCAATAGTTTCGGGAGGGAGTTGGGCGAGCACATCAGCCCCGGTAGTACCTTCTGGGAAAGTAGTACCGGCCGGGAGTTTTGCCACCAGCTGCTTATATACAGTGACATCTACAAAATCATCCACTACTTGATTGGTCATACGCCCGAGTATTTTTGGGCTAGCGATTAAGAAAACCGTGCTCGCCATGGCCAAGACTAGTACCAGAATAATCTTTTTCCAATACGGCTTAAGATAGGTGGCGAGTTGACGCATAGTCCGCTTGAAGTTTTTTGGCTTCGCTGCGGCCTGCATCATTGCCATAGGGTTGCCACCACCCATTGGTCGCATCATAGGACGACCAGATTGGGTGCTAGCTCCGCTGTTTTGGGTTTTACGTTCTTGGTCGCTCATGCGTTTGCTGCACTTAGTGTCTTTATTCCTGAGCCCTGTAGTTCTTCCTCTGAGAGTTGAGATAGTGCGATCTCACGATAGACTTGGCAAGTTTCCATGAGCTCAGCGTGCTTGCCTTGTCCAACAATCCGACCTTCGTTTAACACGACAATCTTGTCAGCATTCATAATAGTGCTAATGCGTTGGGCAACAATCAAGACCGTTTTGTTTCTTGTCTCATTGCGTAGCGCATTTCGTAATTTTGCGTCTGTGGCGAAATCAAGTGCTGAAAAACTATCATCGAAGATATAGATGAGTGGCTTATGCAGAATTGCTCGGGCGATGGAGAGGCGTTGTTTTTGTCCACCGGAAACATTTGTACCGCCCTGAGAAATAGGCGCGCCATAAGCACCTTCAAGTTTCTCAATGAATTCATCAGCTTGGGCAATGTGGGCAACTCGGCGAATTTCCTCTTCACTGGCATCTGGAGCCCCATAGGTGAGATTACTACGCACCGTGCCGGAGAATAAGACGCCCTTCTGTGGAACAAAACCGATCCGACTGTAGAGATCCTCTTGGCGTAGTTGTCGAATATCTAGACCATCGATACGAATAGCCCCGGAGCTCACATCATAAAAGCGGGGGATAAGGTTGATCAAAGTAGACTTGCCGCTCCCAGTACTTCCGATAAAGGCCGTGGTTTGATTTGATTCAGCGGTGAAGGAAATATCGTGCAGCACAGGAGTGTCAGCTTGGCCGTAGGAAAAGGTAACGTGGTCAAATTCCACTTTTCCGTTTTGCAGTTTTTCAACTTGCTCAGGTTTTTCCGGGTCAAGAATAGTGGCCTTGGTTCGTAATACTTCGCCAATGCGCTTAGCCGAGACAGAAGCCCGAGGGACCATAATAAAGACCATAGTGATCAACAGGAAAGCAAAGACGGCCTGCATGGCATACTGCATAAAGGCAATCATTTGACCGATTTGGAGGTCTCCTGCATCAACTAACTTTGCGCCATACCAAACAATTGCCAATGTAGTAACATTCATGATGAATATCATAATTGGCTGCAGGAGGATCATGAGTCGATTCACAAAGAGGTTAAGCTGCGTAAGCTCAACATTCGCTTTATCAAATTTTGTTTCCTCAGCTTCTTCGCGGTGAAAGGCCCGGATAACCCGAAGTCCAGTGAGTAACTCGCGAGTAACAAGGTTTAACTTATCAACTAACTTTTGCAGGGCAGTAAACTTCGGAATCGCAATAGCCAGAATAACTGAAATAATCACTAATAATACACCGACTGCTAGACCCATGAGCCAGGTCATTGACGGAGCGTTTGTGTAGGCTTTAATAATCGCCCAGATACCCATAATTGGCGCCATTAGGGCCATACGTAGGAGGATGACTAGCACCGTTTGCAACTGTTGGACATCGTTTGTTGAGCGGGTAATGAGTGAAGCGGTTGAGAAGGTATTAAATTCGCTTAAAGAAAAGCTTTCGATCTTACTAAAAAGCGCTTCTCGCACGTCACGGGAAAACCCACTGGCAATACGAGAGGCGAGTAGGGTAACAAAGAAGCTGGCCGCTGCTCCACCAAGTGATATTGCGAGCATCTCCAACCCTGTTCGCCAGACCAGGCCAATATCCTTACCCACAATGCCATTATTAATAATATTGGCCATATAATCGGGCAAAGCCAGGTTGGCAGCCACGCTGGCATACACAAAGCCAACCAATAAAACTATGGTCCATGTATAAGGACGGACGAAGCGGAGGAGTGTGCGCATATTAAGCGTCTCGGAGGATTTTACGCAGGCCGTCGAGTCGCTTGCTCATAATATTGGTAAATTTCTCGAGCTGTTCAAACTTTGTCAGCGTGATCATATTTTTACCCATGCCAAAGACTAGCAGTTTGTCGCCTGGCTTTAAATTCAGCGCCTTTCTCGTCTCGGCCGGTATTACCACCTGACCTTTTTCACCTAGCGTGGTCGTTCCAAAGAAGTGGTGAGCATCATGATGTGTATTTTTCATGGTCTTCATATTATGTCATACATGTAGGAAATGTAAGTCATTAGGAGCTTATGTTATCCTTATGAAAAAGTCAATTTTGCTTTTTTTATTAGCAAAAGCTACAATTCATCTATGCAAACAAAAATTCATACAAAAAAGCTTTCAGTGCTCGTGCTTTTTTATAGTTTTACCGGTAAGACAGCAGAGTTGGCTAAAATTATTGCGCAGGGAGCACGAGAGATAGGTGATGTTGAAGTGAAGGTAATGAGAGTTCCCGAGCTTTTGCCCGCTTCTTTTTTTCGAAAAAACCCAAAGTTAAAAAAAGTGCATAATAGCTTGACTAAAGAGTTCCCTGAAGCAAGTTTAGACGATTTTATTAACGCTGATGGAGTCGCGCTGGGAACCCCGGTGCATTTTGGTTCTTTTGCTTCTCAGTTGAAGCAATTCCTTGATGGTTTATCACCTATATGGTTAGAGGGGAAGTTGGTGAATAAGCCAGCTGCAGTATTCTGTTCAGGTGGTAGTATTCACTCTGGTGAAGAAGCAACATTACTTTCATTGATTATTCCTTTATTAAATCTAGGCATGATTCCAGTAGGTATCCCTTATCCAGTACAAGGGGAGGGTGTTGATTTTGATGCCGGCAGTCCATATGGGGGTATTTTTGTAAGTGGGCATCGAGGAGAGAAGAAGTTGAGTCAGGGCGATAAGAAGGTAGCCCGGCTCCTTGGTCGACGTTTAGCCAGTATGACAAATTTTCTTAATTGCAGCTGCGAGGGCTGCTTGCGTTACGATTTCCGTAAAAAGGAGCGATAATTAGCTCATAAGAGGGGTTTTATGGGTATACGAATACGACTTGCGCTCATATTTCTAGTACTCGCTGCTATTCCTATGCTTGTGCTGGGGTTTTTAGTATTTTTTCAGGCTAGGACAAATTTAGAAGCCAGAATCTTAGAACAAGAAAAAGGGGTAGTGGAGTCAGAGGCTGTACATGTGGAAGATGAACTAGAAACGTATTACCGCCTTGTGCTTTCTTTGCGTGATTATCCAAGCCTCACAAAATTACCAGGCAGTGAAAACGAGGCTCGTACTCAGGCGATTACCGAGACTCAACAAATATTTCAATCTTTTCTAAAGGCCGACCCAAGAATTTTTCGTATAAAGTATCTCGATCTGGATGGCAAAGAGATGGTGCGTGTAGACGGAGATAACGGGGTTGTTCAAATAGTAGAAGGATCTCAACTTGAGGATGAATCAGCGTGGGAGTACTTTCAGGAAGCGCAAAGTTCTAATACTGATGTTTTCATTTCCCCATATGATTTAAATATCGCGTATGGAAAAATACAAGAGCCCTATGTGCCAGTGCTGAGAGTTGTAGCCAAGGTTCGAAACGACGAGACTAAAGTCATTGAGGGCTATGTTGTGCTCAACTTGCATGCAAATGATGTTATTCAGGAAGGTCTCCGAAGTGTAAGCACCGAAACTCAGTACGAGGTCCTCATTGATAGTGAGGGAAATATACTTATACATCCGGATTCTTATTTGCTTTACGGCTTTGTCCTGCCTAACCGAGCAAATTATTTTGTACTTCATCCAGAAATGAAGGATCGTGTAGCCGCGTTTGATGAGGCGATTGAGCGAGATAGCGATGATCAAGAGTTCCGTACTTGGAAGAAGGTTTTTTATGACCCAGCTCATCCTGAACGTTATTGGGCGCTCATCTCTGTGTACACGGAGAGTAGTTTGTTCGCACCAGTCACCGTGCTTAGTAATGAGGCGATTCGGATTGGTGTGTTAAGTCTTATTGCCATTACCGCGATCACTTTTCTGCTCGCGAGCCTTATCACCTCACCGTTGCGCACCCTCACTGAGGCATCTAATGCCATAGCGCAAAATAATTTTTCAAAACCTCTACCGCTTAATCGTTTTAGTGCAAGCAACGAGATTTCTCTCTTAGCAAAATCGTTTGAGAAAATGCGTGGCGTAGTAGAAAAGAATCGCAGTACTTTAGAAAAAAGAGTAGCAGATCGTACCGCTGAACTTAGTCGAAATCTCACCCTTGTAGAGCGTCAAAAAAAAGGTTTAGCTGAATCAAAAGCTAAACTAACCCAGTCTCTGAAGGATGTGAAGCAAGAAAAAGATCGATCCTTACTCTTAGCTCAGGACTTAAAGAAATTTGGCTTAGCGGTAGATCAGGCTTCCGATCAAATAGTAATTACAAATCCGGATGGGATTATTGTATATGCTAATGACGCAACAACAAAAATAACTGGTTTTTCAGCCAATGAGATAATAGGTAAGAAGGCGGGTGGGCGAGAGCTTTGGGGCGGCCTCATGCCAAAAGCATTTTATAGCAAGTTTTGGACTACAATTTTTCAAAAGAAGCTTACTTTTAAAGGTGAGGTAAAAAATAAGCGCAAGAACGGTGAGATATATGAAGCATCGGTGACAGTTAGTCCGGTATTAGATGACGATAACAATGTGTTATTCTTTGTAGGTATTGAAAGAGATATTACAAAGGAAAAAGAAATCGATCGAGCAAAAACTGAGTTTGTTTCTCTAGCTTCTCATCAATTACGTACGCCTATTTCAGCGATTAATTGGTATGCTGAAATGCTGCTAGATGGTGACGTGGGTAAGCTGAAAAAAAATCAGCTTGAATATGTGAAGGAAATATACCACGGTAATCAACGCATGGTGGATTTGGTAAATGCATTATTAAATGTCTCTCGCATAGAGCTAGGAACTTTAGCTGTAGATCCTCAACCAACGGATATTACCGAGCTGTGTCGAGTGAGCGCGTCGCTACTTCAACCAATGATCAATGAAAAAGAAATTAAGTTAGTGATGCAAACTAAAAAGGGGATCCCATTAATCCATCTTGATCCAAAATTGATTCAGATAGTGTTTGATAATCTCCTTAGCAATGCAGTAAAGTATACCCCCGAAAAAGGTAAAATTTGGGTTAAAATGTATCTTGAACAAAAAAATGCCATCGTGGAAATTAAAGATAACGGTTATGGCATACCTCAGAAACAGCAAGATAAGATCTTCACAAAACTTTTCCGAGCTGATAATGTAAAAGTAAGGGAGACAGACGGTACTGGTCTAGGTCTCTATATTGCAAAAGCGGTCGTAGAAATGGCCGGAGGGAAAATCAGCTTTGTTTCAGAAGAGGGAAAGGGTACGACATTTTTAGTAAGTCTGCCTATTAAAGGTATGCGAGCACAGCAGGGAAATAAGGGTTTAATAAGTTCATAATATTACGCTATGGTACAAAAAATTGATAAGGTTATACTTGTAGTTGAGGATGAGCGCCCTCTCGCCAGCGCAATCCAAAAAAAACTTGAAAGTCGAGATTTTTCTGTAGTATGCGCCCGAACATCTGAACAGGCCTTGCATTACATTGAAGAGATTGATCGTATTGATGTGATTTGGCTAGATCATTATTTATTAGGAAGTGATAATGGCCTTCATTTCCTGGCAAAGATAAAGGCTGAAGATTCCCGCTGGAAAAATATCCCAGTTTTTGTCGTTTCAAATACTGCAAGTGCTGATGCGCAAAAAGCCTATCTTCAACTTGGTATTCAAAATTATTTCACTAAAACCGACCATCGACTCGATGCAATTGTCGATGCAATCGAGCGCTCGTTAGACCTTAAGGAGTAACTATGCAGAGTACAAAAACAATACTGGTTATCGAGGATGATCCGTCAATTCGTCAGGCGCTTTGTCAAAAGTTGTCAAAAGAAAAGTACACTTGCTTGGAGGCTCCTGATGGTATGGCGGGTTTAAATGTTGCCTTTAGTAAACATCCCGATCTCATCCTGCTCGATATTGTCATGCCTAAGATGGACGGGATGACAATGTTGGAAAAACTCCGTGAGGATGATTGGGGTAAAAATGTCAAAGTCATGATATTGACCAATTTAGATTATGCCGGGGAAAAAGATAAGGCAATCGCCGGCGGGGTGAGTCAGTTTATAGTGAAATCAGAATGGACTTTAGAAGATATAATTAAAAAAATTAAGGAAGGGTTAAAATAATTATGCCAGTAAAAAAAATTCTCGTTGTTGAAGATGATTCAGCATTACTTCGGGCACTCGGTGATAAGTTAGAGCATGAAAAGTTTACAGTGCTTCGAGCTAGTGATGGTATACAGGGACTATCAGTAGCAATGCAGGAACATCCTGACCTCATTCTGCTCGATATTGTCATGCCTAAGATGGATGGGATTACCATGTTGTCACAATTACGGGATGATGAGTGGGGGAGCGACGTGCCGGTTATGATGTTGACCAACTTAAATGATGCTGACAAAGTGCAGAAAGCGCTTGAGAATAAGGTTTTTGATTTTCTCGTAAAGGCAGACTGGAAGCTAGAAGATTTAGTTGAAAAAGTGAAAACGAAACTCGGCGTCTAGTACTTGAATCTTTCGGTCTGTTTTGTTAGGCTATGCTTGTTACGGTGAAGCGTGGAAGCATATGAGTGATTCAGTTATTCGCATCGAAGGTTTTGCAAAATCATTTGGATCAAAAGAGGTTGTTCGTGACCTCTCTTTTGAGGTTGGCGCAGGAGAGACCTTTGCTTTTCTCGGTGCAAACGGATCAGGTAAGACAACGACTATTCGTTGCCTCTTAGGTTTACTTACGCCGAGTAAGGGTGTCATGAGGATTTTTGACCAAGACTATGGTCCAGCCCTGGCACCGAAAGTTGGTTATCTCCCAGAGGAGCGGGGGTTGTATTCAGATGCGAGTGTATATGAGACGCTCAAGTATTTTGGCGAGCTGCGAGGGATGAGCTCAATGGAAGCTAAGAAGCAGAGCGAAGAATATTTAGAGCGTGTGGGTCTGATTGATAAGAAGAACGAGCGCATTAAGCGTCTCTCTTCTGGACAGCAGCAAAAGGTACAGCTAGGCATTGCCATACTTAATCAGCCAAAGTTGCTCATACTTGATGAGCCGACCCGCGGCTTAGACCCTGTGAACCGATCACTACTTATGGATTTGTTGGATGGATTAAAAGCGCAGGGGAGTACCATAGTCTTCATTACTCACCTCATGGATGAGGTAGAACGGATTGCCGATCGATTAGTTATGTTAAAGAATGGCAAGCGCGTCCTCTACGGAGGTGTCCGAGAAGTGAAGGAAAGCTTTGGTGAGCGAATGGTGGATGTACGCTATAAGGGTGATTTTCCAAGGAATGCAGAATTGTATGAAGTGGAGCTTGGTAATGATGCTGCGCGGTTAACCTTACGCCCTGAAGTAAATCCAGAGAGTGTGCTGCGCTATTTAATTGAGCAAAATGTTGCAGTTTCTCATTTTTCCTTAGCTCTACCTTCATTGCAGGAAATTTTTGTTCGTATCCAACAAGACAATGCAATCTAAGCTTTGGATTATTGCGTTTCGGGAGTGGTGGAAAATTGTTCGCAAAAAATCTTTTTGGGCAGTCATATTCCTTATTCCGGCGCTCTATGTAGTGCTCTTACTCGTATCAACTCTCTCGGCCAGTTCAGCAGAAAAGAAAATCCAAGAGCAAGTAAAAAATGCTAAAGAGATACTCGTTGTTGATGAGTCAGGGATTATTCTTCCAGAGTACTATCAGGGTGCCATTGTTTCGACGATGGATGCAAGCGCTGCCCGGAGCGCAGTTCAAGACAAGCAGGCGGATGCAGCGATTATTGTGCCTGCAAATGTGACTGAGACGAAACAAGTTGAGTTGGTGGTTGAGGATACCAGCTTTGCAACTCGCGGGCGTTTTGATGACTTAGCAAAAAACTTATTAAAGCAAAGCATACTTTCTAAAGTAGGTGATAACCAGGAAATAGAGTTATTTAACAGTGATATAGCGGTAACGCATACACTCTACAAAGACGGCGATGTTGTGCAAGGAGGAATTGAGAGCTTGGTTCTGCCGATCGTGGCTGTCGTAATATACTTCCTGCTCGTGATGATGTCCTCAAGTTATATGTTGATGAGTATTTCTGAGGAAAAGGAAAATCGCATGATTGAGATTGTTCGCTCAATCGTGCCAATGCGGACATTGTTATGGGGGAAGTTGCTTGGACTCACCGCAGTGGCGCTTACACAACTCCTCACTCTGAGCGCTATTATTCTCGCTATTGGCATGGTGTCTAGTGCAACCCTGATCGACATTAATTGGTCAATGGTTCACATTTCCTTTGGACAAATACTTATTGCTCTGTACTTTGTTTTTTCCGGCTTCTTCTTCATTGCGAGTATTATGGTTGGCGTGGGTGCGGCAATGCCAAACTATCGAGATGCGCAACAGTTTTCCTCGATCTTTATTATGCTTTCAATTCTGCCGATTTATCTCGCGAGTATTTTAGCGACTGATCCTGGTGGATCTATTGCTCGCTTCTTTAGCTTTTTTCCATTCACCGCACCGCTCGTTCTCTTATTCCGTTCATCAGTGGATGCAATAGGAATAGGGGAATTACTCCTAGGCGTTGCTGCAGTGTTCCTCTACATTGTGATTGGTCTGTATCTTGCTTTTGCGATGTTTCGCATTGGCTCAATGGAGTATACCGAGAAGCTATCCTGGAAACTCCTTCTTCATCAAAGAAAGCGCTAAATCGCTTCAGTCTCCTTTAGCGTGGCATCTGCACTATCTACCTAATTGGGTTTCCCAAAGTATTTTTCGGCAGGTATTGAAATTTCCTAGATGACAGATTGCTAGTTGACTAGCTAGGAATTCCATTGGGTTGCGAAAGTCTATTTGTTCACCAGTTCCAATGGTTATATGAGGATCAAAGTGATCAAAACTTACCTGCTCACGGAAGTTTTTGGTATAGGCTAGAGTGCTCGGTCGAGCTTCCTCATCCGCATCAAGTAGAAATGCCTTTGCATCAGTCGCTACTTCATACGTTTGAAGTTTATTCATGAGATCACGGTGGAGTCGGAAGAGCTCTGGCTGTGGGTCCAATGTAAGGAAAAAAGCACGTTCATTTTCTAACGCTATTCCCTTGATGCCATTTATTCGTAAAGGCAGTGCTTGGAATTGATGACTGATGGTCCTAATACTGTCTACTATGTCGGGCAGCTTCTCAGAGTTTGCATAGAGCTGCATAAGCGTCATATGAGGAAGGTGTGTGGCGTCTAAACATAAACCCGCTGGATTTTGCTGCAACAATTCCTCATTGTAAGACTTTGCCTCTTTGGCGATTTCCTCCGGTGGAAAAAGTACGATATCGAGGGCAATAGTATTGTGGTGCATATGTGGTGACTATAGCATAGTGGGGTTGTGCCTCCTACTTGCTTGGCGAGTCGCTTCTCGCTACAATGCCATCGTTATGTCGAGAATGCACCTACGGTTTCGCCTGCGTCCAACTCAACCTCTCGGGGCTATTTATGCGTTGAGCTTTTTAACAGCTCTGGGCATTGCAACTATTGAGCCTTTTTTGGCACTCTACTTAAAAACCCTTGTTCCGCTTCAGTTTGTTGGGTTAATCATTTCAGCCTCTTTCACTGTCAGTATTGTAGCCAACTTATTAGGTGGTCGAATTATTCGAAAGCTGCATGAGCAGCGAGCATTGATTTTTTTCCTAGGACTTACCACGATCGCCTTGTTCCTCATGGGATATATCGGTCATATCGTGGTTTTGGTGGTTATTTTTTCTCTGTATACCTTTGCGGTAACACTTGTCTGGTTTAATGTGCATTTATATGTGAAACATAATTCAGACGCTCAGCATCTCTCAGGCAATGAGGGTAAGCTAGGTGTATTTGTGAACCTTGGTGTTGTGTTGGCACCTTTTATTGGCGGCGCGGTAGCTACGCGATTTGACCTTCCGGCGGTTTTTGTTGCCGCAGCGTTAATAACACTTATCGCCTTTATTCTGTTTTTTGAACTTCGACCATATGACCATGAGGTGGTTGTGACAGAGAATGAAAATTTCTGGACATCTCTGAAAATGTTTTTTCGAGAAAGAGAGCTTGCCCGGATTTATTTTGCATTATTTGGTTTGTATTTTCTGTACGCTACTTGGTATTTCCTACCAGTACTCCTCACCAGTCATGGATTATCAGTGGCTAATCTTGGTCTACTCTATTCCTTGTCAGCTATTCCATGGGTGGTGCTTGAGTATCCAATCGGCCGATGGGCTGATAAAAAAGGGGAGCGAGCATTTCTTATTACCGGTTTCAGTATATTAAGTGTGGTAGGCTTTCTTTATGGCTTTGGCCCGAGCCTTCCCTGGATTATTGCAGGATTATTTATCGGGGTAATCGGAACAAGCTTCATCGAGCAGATTACCTTTGCGGCTTTTTTTCGCCGAGCTGGAGAGCGTGATGTAGAGCGATTAAGTGTTTTTCGTTCTGCAATGGGCTTAGGGCAAGTGACTGCGCCATTGTTGGCCGCTGTTTTACTTAGCGTAGCACCGCTTCCATTCCTTTTTACTTTTTCCGGATTACTCAGTCTTCTTTTCTTAGCAAACGTACTTAGTCTGCGGCGAGCATGAATTCCTTCCCAGTTAAAATCGTTAGCACGCGACAGGAGACGCCGACGGTAAAAACCATTGGCATGTCACTTATCGAAGAACAGCCTTATACTTTTGTTCCAGGCGCCTTTACCATGGTAAGCGTTCCTGAGAGTGGAATCCCGGCTCGACCTTTTTCTTTTTCATCCGCTCCAAGTGATAGTAATTTAGAAATTACTGTTGAGAAGACCGGGAAGATAACCACTGCATTACACAATGCCAAAGTGGGGGACACCTTGCATTTAAGTGCACCAATGGGAAAATTTCGCTTACCTGAAAAAATTGACCGACCCCTTTTCTTTTTAGTCGGCGGTACAGGTATTGCTCCGGTTCGGTCGATGCTTCGTTCTCTAGCTGCCCAGGATGTTGGGCCTATTACACTTTGTTATAGCGCCCGAGAGGAGGAGGATGTTATTTTTCAAGATGAGCTCCTCACCTGGAAGCAAGACCAGTCAAATATAAGAGTTGCAGTTACATTAACCAGAGCGAGTCAGTCTGCTCGGAATTGGGAACTGGGAAGATTTACAAAAGAGCGTCTATTAGCACTTGTGCCGGATTTAACGGAGAGTGAATGTTTCTTATGTGGATCTCCGGAATTTGTCCAAAGCTTTATTCGCTTACTTGTTGAAATAGGGCTTAATAGAGAGGTGATTAAGACCGAGCAATGGTTACAACCTAGCCTTGAGTAGACCCATGAATGACCATTCTGCTATAATAAAGCAGTATTAATTAATGGGGTATCGTAGGGGGAATATGGCAAATCAAACAGGTCAGCAGTCTCAAAACACGACTCATCACTCCATGAGTCCTCTTGTGATAACGCTTATTTTGATTGTGGCAGTAGCTGCGGCTGGGGCTTTGTATTATTTTGTTTTGCGACCAGCGCAAGACGCTGCGAATGAAAACGGTAATGTAGCAAACACTTCAAATACCAATACAGCAGCCAATCAAAACCTTAACATCGATAGCGCAAATACTAATACGACTGTTGATGATACCTCAACGCCAAGCACGGTCGACACCTCAAGTTCATTACCAGATAACGCCTATCGTAATCCTGAATTTGGTTATTCAGTATTGTATGGCCCGCAGGCTACAGATTTGACTGCAGTGGCCTCAAGCACAGTCTCGGGAAATTTGTATAGCGAGTGGTCGCTCCGTTCAGGGGATAGGCGAGTCTTTGCGGTGCAGGTATTTCCGACCAGTGCAATAGAAGCAGAATTTTCCGACCGCGCTTACATTCAGCTTGATGACACCGAGAGCCTAGGCGTCCAAGTGCAGTTAAATGCACATATGCTAAGTATTGATGGCGAACAACGCGGTTATGTCGTGAGTCGAGGAGCCTACACTTTTGTGCTGCTGACTGATTTTGCGCCTGACACAAGCGAGTATCAGATTTTTGAGGATACTGCCCAGAGTTTCTCCTTCTAGCCCAGAGCTTGAGTTTTGGGTCATTTTGACCATTTGAGCTAGGGTTGCTAGGATGTGCTGGTTGATTTGCATATGGCTTATTTGAGCCCTTTCTCTCTCTGTTCGGGGTGTAGCGCAGTTGGCTAGCGCGCAGCGTTCGGGTCGCTGAGGTCGGGAGTTCGAGTCTCCCCACCCCGACCAGGGAAGGGAAATAAAAATTAGTAATTAGCAAGATTCATTGTGAGCACACGATCAGATTCATCTGCTGCCCTCAGATTCAAGCAAAAGCAAATACGCATTCGACAAGAGACTGATCAAGCCCTGAAACAAATTTTTCAGGCCGAGTCAGTGCACATGCAAAAAGTGCATTCTCCAACGCTTCAGCAAGGCTTTCACCTGCTTAGGGAATTTACTATGCGTCCGGCAAGTAAACGAGTTCGCGCGATGTTGGTGTATTTGGGCTACGAAAGCACAGGGAAGAGGGCTCCCAAAAAACTAGCCCAACTCGCTGCGGTAATCGAGATAGTGCATAACTACCTACTTATCCTAGATGATATTGCTGATCGAGATGAATTTCGTAGAGGTGGATCAACTGTTCATGAGGCTTTTCGCAAGACAATTCCGGGTAGCCGTGCTGATAAACACCATCGAGGGGTAAGTATGGCAATGTTTACTGGAAATTATGCGTCACTACTTGCTTTCCGCTATCTCATGTTAATGCGCTGGCCAGCTCAAAAGCTTCAGGAGGCGATTGTGTATTTACTCAAAAGCCTTCAGCATGAAACCTATGTAGGCGAGTTTATGGATATTGAGCAATCCTGGTTGCATAGGACAAATAAAAATGTCATTACGACGATAGCAGAGCTGAAAACTGCCTCATATACTTTTTCGCTACCACTTACCATGGGGGCAATTTTAGCAGGGGCGAATTCAGCGACTCGTCGAGACCTTCAACATTATGCGATCCCGGTGGGCGTTGGTTTTCAATTAGCTGATGATTTATTGGGCTTTACTCCGCAACGTCACAGTGGCAAACCCTCGAACGATATACGAGAGGGGAAGGTAACCGAAATTATTTTAAGGGCCCGAAAAAAATTGAAACAGCGAGATAGACAGAATCTTGATGCGCTTTTTGCAAAATCAGTTCGTACGCAGACAGAGATAAAAGAGGTCCGTCGCATTATCGGGAAGACAAAGGCGCTGGAAGAGGTGCAGAGCATGGCAAATGCGCAGGCCGAGAAAGCCAAGCAAGTTTTACAAAAAAGTCGACACATTGATGCTGATTGTGCTAGCATGCTGTCGGTGTTAGCCGATATAAGTGTATATCGTACTGCTTAATTATGACGCAGAAAGTTCCCCAACATATCGCGATTATCCCTGACGGAAACCGACGCTGGGCAAAGGATAATCATTTGCCAAGCTTAGAAGGACACCGTCGTGGGGCTGACGTGACCGAAGAGGTTTGTTTTGCGGCAATTGACCAGGGCGTAAAAGTGATGACCTTCTGGGGCTTTTCATCGGAAAACTGGACACGCCCGAAACGTGAGGTTCAATATCTCTTGGCCATGTTTGCTCATCTATTAACTGATCGGATTGATCGCTTTCATGAGCAGGGTATCCAGCTCCGTGTGTCTGGTCGCATGGATGAATTTCCTAATAAGCTACAAAAACTACTTCAGGCAGCTATAGAGAAGACCGCTCAGAACAAACGAGGTATTGTGCAGCTTTGTTTGAATTATGGCGGGAGGAATGAGATTGTTGATGCAGTGAAAAAAATTGTAAAGGAGAAAATTCCTGCTGAAAAGATAGATCAAAAAACCATTGCCCAGTATTTATATCAGCCAGATTTACCGTCGCCGGACTTGATCCTAAGAACTTCGGGCGAGCAGCGCAGCTCAGGTTATCTCTTGTGGCAAGCAGAATACGCCGAATTTTTCTTTCTCAAGAAGCATTGGCCAGCCGTGACTCGACGTGATATTATTCGAGTGATCCAAGACTTTCAAAAGCGGCAACGTCGCTTCGGCTCATGAATCACATGCAGAAAAAAACATCACCTAAGCTTTTCATCGACCTAAGTACGCCCATAGGTCGTTTTGCAATTCTTGTTTTAATGGCTGGAATTTTTTCCCTATATTTTCCGATCAATCAAGCCTGGGGGACAGTGCATTCATTTAAGCTGCCTATTGATGATCAGCTTCCCATTGTGTCAGAATTTGTCATTGTCTATGTGTTTGGCTTTTTTGGCTGGGGCGCAGCCTATGTGCTTTGGACCTTGTGGCGACTTCCAAAAGCCTACCTTCGCTTCATGCTTGCCATGCTCTTCGCGGTGGTAATGGCTTACATAATTTATTTAAGCTATCAATCAACTGTTCCACGCCCAGATCTGGAAGTTCAAAACGGCTTTGACCAAATTTTGAAGTGGGTCTATGGGCAGGGGAGACGGTATAATTCCTTCCCATCAGGTCATACCTACACCACTGTCATATTATTGCTCTCGACATTGACCATAGTGCGAAATCGTTATTGGCGAGCGTTCTTCATAGTACTGGGACTTAGCATCATCCTCTCCACTGTACTCCTGAAGCAACACTATGTGCTTGATCCATTAGCCGGAATCGTGGTAGCGAGCTTTGCGTGGTGGTTAAGTGGCCAGGCTATTTCATACGTCTATCCGGTTAACCCTGAGCAGAAAAACCTTCCTCAATAGCTAAGGCAGGCGTTGCCAGGAAGGCTGTTTTTGGCTATTCTTCGGTTGTACTATGGAAGACTTATTTACGAATGCACGCGCACCTGAGCGAGATCGAACTGCTCCTTTAGCTGATAGGATGCGGCCAAAGAGCTTTACTGAGTTCCTAGGTCAGGAGCAGGTGGCCGGAGAGGAAGCGGCCCTACGGCAGGCGATTCAGAACGACGAGCTCTATTCCATGATTCTCTGGGGGCCGCCCGGGTCGGGTAAAACCACGCTCGCTCGATTGATTGCTGAGCAGACTCAGGCAAAATTTATCCAGATGTCTGCCGTTACTTCGGGCATTGCTGATTTGCGTAAAGTGGTTCAGCAAGCTGGCGATGACTGGCGATTTCATGGTCGTCGGACTATTCTTTTTGTGGATGAAATTCATCGCTGGAATAAAGCCCAGCAAGATGCTTTTTTGCCACATGTTGAAAATGGTGAAATTGTGTTAATTGGTGCCACGACCGAAAATCCCTCTTTCGAAATTATTGCCCCGCTTCTTTCTCGATGTCAGGTATATGTTTTAGAGCGACATAGCCCTGAGGATTTAGCAAAGCTGTTGAAACGTGCACTGAGTGATAAGTTGCGAGGGTATGGAGAGTATAAGGCAAAACTTGCACCCAAGGCCGTTGATTTCCTCCTCGGAGAAGCTAATGGAGATGCTCGCGCCCTGCTTAATAGCTTAGAGATCGCCGTCAAAACTGCGGCGCCTGATGCAAAAGGAGTGCGGCATCTCACCTTAGCGCATGTGCAAAGTGCTATACAAAAACGACATCTGCTTTTTGATAAAAAGGGCGAGGAACACTACAACATTATTTCTGCTTTTATTAAATCGATGCGTGGGTCTGATCCAGATGGAGCCGTCTATTGGCTTGCGCGAATGTTGGAAGTCGGCCAGGACCCACTTTTCATTGCTCGTCGTATGGTTATTTTTGCTTCCGAGGATGTGTCATTAGCTGATCCAAATGCGTTGCCGCTGGCTATTGCCGCCTTTCAAGCAGTTCAAAGCATTGGCTTGCCAGAATGCGCCCTTAATCTCTCGCATTGTGCGATTGCGCTCGCTCTCGCCCCTAAGAATAATAGTACCTATCAAGCATTATTACGTGCGCAAAAGGATGTGCGTGAGAGTATGAACGAGGCCGTGCCTTTACACTTACGTAATGCGCCAACCAGTCTAATGAAAGATTTAGGTTATGGACGTGATTACAAATACTCGCATGACTATGATGCAGAAGAGGGGAAACAAAGTTATTTACCAGCCCGCCTAGCCGGTCGTCGCTATTATATTAGTTATCGACAAAAGCGTGGACGAGGAAAAAAGGGAAAATCCTGAGAAGCAACAGCGCTATATCTTCGGCGTGTTTGAAAAACACTGGGGCGCGGAAGAGTGGTTTTTACTAATTTCCTTTCTTTGTATTGTTGGGGCGAGCGTTTTCTTCCTTACCCACCCAGCTACACAGAGAAGCGTGGCTGAGTGGTCAGAGGCTTGGCAAGATGCTGCTATTCGGTATGGATATCTCGGCACCTTCATTGTTTCCATAATTGGCAATATTACTGTTTTTAGTCCTTTACCGTATGCGGCGGTCGTTTTTTTCCTGGCCGCTTTTGGTCTCCATCCACTTTGGCTAGGTATTTTGACCGGCCTGGGGGCAACCCTGGGCGAATTAGTGAGTTATGGTGTGGGGTGGTCTGGCTCAAGTCTATTTAAAAGGAAAAGACCAGCTTCTTATCAGGCTATTAGAGCCTTTGTGCATCGTCGCCCTGTAGTAACTCAAGTCTTGATTGTTGCTTTTGCTAGTTTACCTCTACCCGATGATATGCTCACTTTACCCTTGGGTATGATACGTTATCCACTCTGGCACCTGATACCCGCCATGCTTTTTGGCAAGATTCTTGCAGGACTAGGCATTGCGATTCTGGGTCTTTTTGCTCATGATGTGGTATTTAGCACAGAAATTTCCCTTGGCAGCGTAATAATGAATGCATTTTTATTTCTTCTTTTCGTTTTTTTGATTTATGCCTTGGTAAAATTACCCTGGGCAAAAATTCTCCAAAAAATCGAGAAAAATGAGCTGCCCGAAGACAAGTAAGCTGGTCATGAACGCATTCATTTGATATCCTAATTCCAGGAGGAAAATATATGGCTACAACACGAATTCTTATTCTCGAAGACACTGAAACGATCCGACGACTCTACCGGGTACTTTTCGAGAAGTCAGGTTTTACCGTACTAGCCTTAGCTGATGCTTCTCGAGTATTAGCGGAGGTAAAGGAGTTTAAGCCAGATTTAGTTTTAGCTGATTTACTCATGCCTAAAATTGACGGCTATGAGGTAATTAGAATTTTGCGTGCAGATCCTGAGACAAAGAAATTGCCTATTATGGTAATTTCAAACTTAGGGGATATGGTAAGTCAGCAGCGTGTGGCATACCTAGGTGGTAATGATTTTATTGTGAAGTCAAATTTCGACCCTCATGCTTTAGTGAGTCGAGTGCGTGATTTCCTGGCAGGCAAGATTCCGAAATTGGAAGTTGATCCAAAAATAGCTGGATTTTTAGAAGCAGAGGAGCGGGCAAATCAGGAGCATAACAAATTGAGTCCAGAAGAAAAACAATATGCTTGATGAAAAATGGGAAGAAATTTGTGAGATGATAGAGGAGAAGCTGGATTTACAGTCGAGGTCGACTGAGCCAGACGAGGATGGACACGGTGCTACCGAGACACTTATTTTTCGTGGCCCCCAAGGAAACATGAAATTAAGTCGTAGCGTACGCGGACGATTTGTGGGAGAGAAGGCGATTGTATCAAAGCGCATTGGTGGAGATGTGCAGATTGAAAAAGAGTATAGCGACACCGAGACAGTTGATTTCTTGCAACTCTTTCGCCAGGACCCAGAAAGTGGAGAGTGGGTCGAGTTGCAGTTGAGCGATTTAGGATTGAGTAGCGAGTAGTCTTGGATGCCTGAGTTACCGGAAGTCGAGACACTCCGACGAGTTTTACAGCCCGTATTAAAAAACCGGGAGATTTTATCTATCCAAATATTTCATCCGAAGTTAGTGAAAGAATCTCCATATTCAGTTAAGCGCGCCGTACATGCAAAAATCACCGCAGTAAAAAGACGAGCAAAAATATTTTTACTAGAGCTTGATAATGGCTACACCCTTTGTGTGCATTTAAAAATGACTGGCCAGCTTATTCATCGCAACGCGGAAGGTGTAATAAGGGTTGGGGGACATCCAATTCACAATGGTTTGCAAAATTTGCCAAATACCTTCACTGGGGCTGTGTTTTTGCTTTCCGACAACACGCAACTATTTTTTAATGATCAGCGTCGCTTTGCCTACCTGCATTGTCGTAAGACTGGTCAATTAGCTACGTGGTTTCAATCTTTAGGCTTAGGTCCTGAACCTAATCAACAGCTTCGCTTCCAGACTTTTTTGGAACGACTACATCGACATCCTAAAGCGAGAATTAAAGATGCGCTATTGGACCAGAGAGTTTTGGCTGGTCTGGGTAATATATATGCCGATGAAGTAAATTACGCGGCTAGGGTTCATCCACGACGTCGAGTGGTCAGTCTAAATAATCAAGAATTATTAGCCTTGTATCGGGCAATACTCAGAATAATAAAGTTAGCCGTGACTAAAAAGGGGACGACCTTTCACCACTTTGGTAAAGGGAAAGGTATGGGAGGAAGCATGCAAAAATATCTACATGCCTATGGTAGAGACGGGCAAAACTGTCACCAATGTGGTACCATATTGAAGCGGGAAAAAATAGGTGGACGCTCAGCCCACTATTGCCCCAAATGTCAGGTACTTCATTAAGTTTACTTTTCTATGTTTGATGCGCTCTTGTCGATTCTCTTTGGTCTAGTGCAGGGGGTTACTGAATTCTTTCCAATATCGAGCTCTGGTCATCTTGTCGTACTCCATGCTATTTGGCCTGATTTTTCAGCTGCTGATGCTTTAGCTTTTGATGTTGCTCTTCACGTGGGTACCTTATGTGCCTTGTTGGTTTTTTTCCGTCGCGACCTTTGGCGTATTTTCTTAGCAGGAATTCGATCAATAACACGGAGGCCTGATCAATCAGATTCACGTGAACGTCGTATGTTTTGGTATCTCGTGGTAGGCAGTATTCCGGCCGCTCTCGTTGGATTATTTTTTGAATCCTTCTTAGCTGATACATTCCGGAGCGCTGTTTCCGTTGGGGTAACTTTATTCATCGGCGGTCTCTTTTTCTTCTGGGCAGATCGTCAGGAGGCTAATCGCACAGGGGAGAGCATTGCCTTTAAAGATGTTATTTGGATTGGCTTAGCACAAGCTTTAGCCCTGGTGCCTGGTATTTCCCGTTCAGGTAGCACTATTGTGGCAGGACGCTTCCTTGGATTACGTCACTATGATGCAGCTCGCTTTTCCTTTTTGCTATCTGTCCCGATTGTCTTTGCGGCTGCAGTGAAGGTTTTAGCTGAGCTTGCATCCCAGGGCGTAGACAGTCAAGAGATATTTACTATGCTTTTAGGTTTTGCCAGCTCCTTCATTACCGGTCTTATTGCTATTCGTTTCCTACTTCGTTTTTTTCAGTCACACACCTTACGAGGATTTGCCTGGTATCGTATCGCACTCGGCATCTTGCTTATCATATTCTGGCTTTAAAAAGCGACAAACAAAAAACCCTGACGCTCTGCCAGGGTTTTTTGTAGCGACGAATTAGAGAGAGTCGCCGTTTTTTGGTACGAACTTTAATGGGCGGAAAAGCGTGATCAAGAGTCCGCCGATGATACTTAGCCAGGGGAACCAGGCTGCAGTGCCGTCGCAGCGGAAGGCAAAGAAGATTGCCAGAGCCGCGGCAGTAAGAACTACGGGTCCAATCCAGATCCAGCTGTCATCAGTGCCTCGAACCATGTAGTAGAATCCGTAGAGGAGAACGAAGTAAACGATCATAGTGAGTAGCCATCCCCACCAGTGGATATCCCAGCAACTTGCTTCGTTCGCTTCCTCATCAGTCATCATTTCTTCATCACCAGTCATTTCATCATTTTCACCGAGTACTTCACCGCTTGTACTCTCATTTTCTTCACTCACATTGCTATTTGATGTGTTGGCATTACTAGTGCTTACATTTGTATTTACCACTCGAGCGGTTTGACCAACCACGTCTACTTTGGCGCTGACAGTTTCAGAACTTACGGTTATAGTGCCTTCGCCAACTTGCGTAGCAGTAAAGACTCCCTCAGTACTGAGGGTGCCGATATTTCCGCTTAATGACCAACGAAGCTCAGGATTTGAAATTTGGTTATTCCAAGCGTCATAGGCTCGAGCGCTGAACTGTTTCACTTTCGTCACGGTGACATACTCAGGATAAGAGTTCGGATCAATTACGATGTGCTGAACAGGGCCAGGTGTGACATTTACCTTCGTGCTGATAGTACGGCCGGAGTAGTCAGCGTTAATAGTCCAGGTCCCGGCACTGCGAGCCTGATAAAGACCCCCAGTGATTGTGCCGGTTGGATCGGTAGTGCTAAAGCTCGCGTAGTTAGTTGCATCCCAGCTTGCACCAGTATCGCGATTAGTGGCCTGCAGGCTGAATTGCATACTTTCTCCCGCCGTGATCCCTGCTTGAGTAGGGGAGATTACGAGGTCAATATTTGCCTCTTCAGCCAGGACGGTGCTTGTCCAGCTGGCACTTACTAAGACGAACGCAGCGATGAATATGCTTTTCAGCATAGTTCGCCACGACATTGTTCGCATCCCTCCAACAGTTTGCGGTTTAGTCATAGCCATATCGGTGAATAGTTAATTTTCTATTAATGCTCCGTCAATAACGAGTCGTTGTTTGGTTGAAAACATTGGGGCGCAGGTGAAAAGTGTGAGTTTAGGCTCCTCAGTGTTGTCGAGGATTTCCACCTGGTGCGGGTCGACTAAATACGTTTTGCTTATTTGGTAGTCGTACTCTTTTACTTGTCCATCCTGTCCTTTCCAATACACTATCACGATATCGCCAGCCTCTAAACGATCAGCCAGGGCGAGGGTATTGGGTCCGGCGAGATACTGGAAGCGATGCACAGTCAGGACTGTATTGCCGCCTTTTTCAGGTGTCGAAGTTTGCGGCAAACGCCATGATCCGCGGAAAAGTGCGGACTCATTCTCTCCTTCAACAATCTGCATGTTCACCCCAATTTTTGGGATGACGAGGCGGCTTTCTGAGGGGAGTGTATCAGCAACGTCTGGGAGGTGTCCACCATTTTCCTCGACATTCGTTTCTTGTAGTTTAGTGCTGTAGGGATATGCGGGTTCTGGATGAAAAAGCTCGTAGCGAATGGCAGGGAAGAAGGGGTAGAGGATAACGCCAATTCCAATAAGAATAAGTACAATAGCCAGAATACGCACTGTGCGAAGTCGTCGCTGACTCCATCCAATCTGTGGCATTGCCTTACTGCTCTGCTTAGTTTGTTTGAGCTCCCCCGAGGCCTTGGTATCGCTTGGCATTATTTTTCTTCAATGCGCTTATCGTGTTCTTTACTGTGAGGGGCGAAAATAAGAGTCGTTACACCTAGGGCTAATAAGAGAGCGGCAGCATAGATGAGTAGCCAATCCCAGAAGCTCATACCTGTTGGACTTAACTCAGTCTCTGCGCCGAGTACTTGTCCTTCTTGAGCTGCAGACTCCTGACTTGTTTGATTTAGAGCCTCAGCCTCTGCTCCTAGAACGAGAGGCTGCCGAACAATATAAATATGGTCAGATGTTTGCATTGCTACATTTGTAGCACTTAACGCTAACTTGCCAATATATTCTTGATTGAGTAATCCTGCATCAGCGCGCACCGGATAACTTACTTCGACCTGCTGACCAGCTGGAATTGTGCCGAGTGAGTATGACAACTCTCCTTGATCAGCGGAATGCAGTCCTTCTGGAAGTACTTCATGTAATTGCACACCATTTGCATCATCAGAACCAGAATTATCAATAGTGAGTGTTACGGTTATTTCACCACCAGGCTGGAGAATAGGGGAGGAAAGCTGAGAGCGATATTCAAGCTTAGGGCTCGACATTATTGCGCTGTTTGCTTGCGCGGAAATTACCTCAGTCTCGTCACTGTCTAGTGTTGCCTGAAAAGATATTTCCGTACCATTTGGCGCAGGTGTTAAGGCGCTAAATGTGGCAGTCTCGGTATAGTCGCCAATTTCCTTGTTTGAGTAACTCCATTCTACACTTTGCGTCACATCGTTGATTGCGCCATTACCACTATTCTCAAGCAGAATAGCTCGGGCCGGGAGCGCTAAAGAGAGGACAACATTACTCGTGCTGAAATCGCTAATTGAGTAGCGAAGTGTGTAGGTAAAAGTAGCCCCAGCATCTACTTGGCTTGGGCCATCTAGCGCTAACTGTACAATTGGAACTTGCGTTTGGGTTGGCCGCTCGATGCTCTGCGCAGAAGCAAAACCTCCTGTCAGAAGGCCTAAAGTGATAAGGATGACAGTGAGGTTTTGCCGTGTACGCATTGTTTCTTAGTTAAGGTGGCTGCGGCTGTAGCTGCGGCGGAGTGTGAGCGCGCCAGCTACAATAATTACTGAAGCAAGGATGAGGAGGAGGTAGTCCATAACTCCTGCACCTGTTTCTGGCAGCGTGTCCTCAGCACCTAACACCTGACCTTGCGCGGTGTTGGTATCTTCTGTACTTGCTTCATCAGAGACGCCAAGTACTTGACCAGCACTGACGCTTACCGTAGCAGTTGCTGTCACTGGGTCAGCGTTGTCAGCTCTGGCTGTTGCAGTGTTTACATAGTCACCGCTGCTTACGCTGTTGCCGACTGTTACTTCATATGAGGTGCTAATGGAATCACCAACTGCCAGGTCGCCCAAATTCTTAGTGAAGGAGGCGAGGCTATTTTCAGTAGTGAGGAATCCTTGTGGCAGTACATCGCTCAAGCTAACATTATGAGCAACATCGCTACCCTCGTTGCTAATGCGAACAGTATAGAGCAGAGTTTCGCCAGTTTTTGCTGTACTTACGTTTACTAATTTTTCAACGCTTAAGACTGGTTGAGATGAAACAGTCACTTCTGCATTATCCTGGATTTGGGTAAGTCGGTCACCGGAGAGTAGGGCAGTGTTTGTTACCACGGTGCCATCCGGGATTGTGTCATCAAGCGCTAAGGTGATGGAAACAGAATAGCTGCCTGGATTCACTGTGCCGAGGCTCCATGTCACTGTTCGCGCATTTGCATCATAGACGCCGCTGTCACTTGCGCTAATAAAGTTTGTGTACTGTGGCAGTTGATCTACCAAGACCAGATTTGTAGCTGTAGCATCAGCAACGGTGTAGTTTAAGAGATAGGAAACATTAGCACCACTTGCGCTAGCATTTGCCAGAGCCTCTTTCTCTAGTGTGATAACAGGAGTTCGCTCTCCTTGATTATCACCATCATCAATTACGTGGTTACCAAAGTCACTTCCTTGTAACACTTGGCCATCGCTGATAATGCTGTACGGACCAATCGGATCAAGAAGAGGGAAGCTTTGTTCCCATCCGTCTTGCATAGTTTCATTTAGCCAGTAGCTACCTTTTTCTAATCCGTCAAAAACATAGTTGCCATTAGCATCAGTAACGTCACTTGCGACGAGAGACATGCTATCAGTGATTGGTCCGTTATTAAACCAAATCCCGAGACAGCTTAAGTCAAGCTTACTGAGGATGCCATCTTGGTTAAGATCGGCATCAGCCATGTTGTGCACGTAGTGATCGGTCCAGCCAACAAAGTCACCGAGATCAATAACATCATTCGTGCTGTCGTAATTATAGTCGTCAAAATCCTGAGAGCAGGAAGTCAGGAGGTTGATAGTCCAACCCTCAAGTCCTGTTTCAGCATTGTCCCAGATGCCATTTGCATCTTCATCATTCCATTTCTGACCCTGGATGGTGCCAGTACAGATGCCATAGATCTGCTGAGTGCTGACTTGACTCTCGTTGTTTGAGAGGTTGCGCTCACGATATTGGGCCTGCAGTGTAGGACCGTCTTGTTGAGTAATGGTTGCGGTATTTACGATTGGACCACAAGTAGCTTGACTTGCGTCAAACCATACGCGGAATGAAATCGTATCGCCATCACCAGGCTGAATAGCATCAATGTTCCATACGGCGTCATTTCCATCCAAAGTTGGTTGGGGATCGATTTCCATATCAGCTAAACCGCTTGGCAGGACATCCCGAATCTCCACATTGTAAGCTGGCCAGTCACCGTTATTCTCATAGGTGAGAGTGTAATCGATGTAGCCAAGCTGTTCCTCAACAATGGTCTTGGTAATGCTGAGATCTGGCGCCATTGGGCAGAAATTTTCCGTGGAAGTGACCGTAATATCAAAACGATGATCAACCGGAGTTGTGTCGGGTCGCTTTGCCTGTAAATTGGCCGTGTTGGTTAGGTCAGCGCAGTTCTCAAGTGCTTCATTATCGATGACTGTGCTTAGATAAATTTCACCCGAAACACCAGCGCCCAAAGTGCCTAAATCCCACTTAATAACCCCACCGGCTTCATTTCCGCTTGGAGTTGAGCTGAGATATTGCAATTCATCAGGCAAGGTGTCAGTGACTACAGCGTTATAGACCGGCACAGCGCCTGTATTCTCATAAGAAAGAATGTAGTTCGCCATTCCAGCAGGGCTGTTTGTATCAAAGGTTTTTTCGAATACAAGCTGGTCAGTGCCTTGTGTTTGTGGGGCGATTCCACCGCCACCGCCCTCAGAACCATCCTGATCAAGAGGCAGGACCGCAGCAGCCGATAGCAGTGGCTGGGCGATTAAACCGAAAATAAGTCCACCCACAAGAATGCTGCGGGCTGGAGTACTAAGGAGACGTAGTGTTTTTAGTGCGAAGATTCGCATAATTTACAGAGTTAATGGTATTGAAAAAGGCGGCTATGATGCCGAAATGTGTAATTGAGAGTGAATGTTGAGTACCACGTACAACATGGAATTCACGCTGGTAAATAGCATAGCATGACATAGGTTTATAGCACAACATTACTATTTTTGTCAACCCTAGCTTAAGCGTCTTTAATATCGCGAAGCGCTAGTAGGTAAAATAGGTGAGTGCATAAAATTCTGGTATACTAAGATACTCAGCGCCTATGCCAAACATTGAACAAGAACTTTCGTCAAAAGTAGTCTTCCGGGGTTCCTTATTTACACTCCGTACTGCTTTTGTCACATTGCCAGATGGTCGTCGAGTAACACGTGAGGTGATGGAGCGACCATCGTCAGTGAATGTTGTAGCGGTGGATAAGAAGAAAAACGTGTATTTGATAGAGGAATACCGAATAGGAATTCAGAAGACGGCTCTACGTCTGCCGGGCGGGAAGGTGGAACAAGGGGAGACACCGCGCCATGCCGCACTTCGTGAACTCTATGAGGAAACGGGCATTAAGGCGAAAAAACTTAGTTTGCTTTATGATTACCACGGCGGAGGGTCGTGGAAATGGGATCGCTTTTTGTATTTAGCCAGGGACATTACTCTGAAACAACGAGAGAATCCAGACGATGAACCTAATGTCTTGCGCTGTATTCCATTGCGAAAAGCAGCCCGTCTGGCATTAGACG
This sequence comes from Candidatus Nomurabacteria bacterium, assembly GCA_023898465.1. NCBI lineage: Bacteria > Candidatus Nomuraibacteriota > Candidatus Nomurabacteria bacterium. The sequence goes on along the minus strand of CP060223.1, from coordinate 605,994 downwards.
GCGAGATCCCTAGCGCTGATTGGGCGCTTCCTATCCTCCGAGCCTATGAAATCATTATGCGAAGGAAACTCATATGAAAATAGTTATTCGCGCCGGCGGTTCTGGTACTCGATTGTGGCCATTATCCCGGAAAAAACATCCTAAGCAGTTTCTCCCATTATTAGGCCAACATTCGCTTTTACGGCAAAAATACGAGGAAATTAAGCCATTATTGGGCTCATCCCGTGATCTCTTTGTCTCTATTGGTCCAGGATTTGAGTCGACTGTCCGCAAAATCCTTCCTCGTTTACCCAAAGATAATATTATTGTCGAGCCGGTAAGTCGTAATACCGGTCCGGCTATTGGGCTCGAATCGGTCCTTATTCAAAAACTGTCAAAAGAAGAGGATCCAGTCATTGCCAGCTTAACTGTTGACGATGTGTTTACCAATGTGGAAAAGTTTCGCAATCTTTTGCGCGCTGCAGAGAAATTTTTACACGAAAAACCTTTTTACGCCTTAGCGGTAGCGGCCCAAGTTGAAAAACCTGATTCAGGCTTAAGTTATATCGAGCTAGGAAAAAGTATTGGCAAAATATATGGTCAATCCTTTCATCTTGCAAAACGGTGGGTTGAAAAGCCAAAGTCGACCATGTTGAATCGAATTATGCGCAATCCAAAGTTTTTTGCGCACACTGGTCAGTACATATGGAAGTCCTCGACCATACTTTCTTACTTTGAAACTTACCAACCCTTAATGACTTCGCGCTTGCGTCGGATAAGTGCAGCGCAGGGGACTCGTCGTTTTGCTTCAGTGCTGAAGAGGGAATACACGGCAATGCGCGCCGCTTCAATCGAGGAGGCGATTGCGCAATATGTTGAACAAATGGGTGTGGTGTCCGGCAATCTAGGTTGGAGTGATACCGGTAAGTGGTATCTTATTCACGACTTACTCCTGCAGGGTGCACAACAAAACGCTACGCGCGGTAAAGTTGTGACTCACGATACGAAACGCAGTCTTCTTTTTTCCGATAGTGGACGATTAGTTGCCGGAGTAGGCTTGCGTGATATGGTGGTAGTTGATACGAAGGATGCGGTTTTGGTGGTGCCGAAGCAGCTTTCCGCGGAGGTAAAAAACTTAGTTGAGGTTTTGAAAGATCGCTCGCTTGAACGTTACCTTTAAGTTGTCACGCTATGCATACACGTTTTAGGCTTCTTTTTTTTCTTAGCGCTGTTATTCTACTGACACTTACCGGTGTGTTTTGGTATCAAAATGGTTTACGCGCAGTTTCTAGTGAAGCAGAGGATAAGACTATTGTGATTGCGCAAGGGGATAGTGTGCAAAATATCGCTGACACCTTAAAAGGGGCTGGCCTTATTCGCAGCACAAATGTTTTTCGTCTCTATGTGAAGCTGCAAGGCGTGCAAAGTGACTTGCAGGCAGGCACCTATGTCCTAAATACTGATTTGAGTGTTGCTGAAATCACGGAGAGGTTAAGCGACGGGGATGTGTTGGCTGATGAAATCCTTGTGCGATTACGAGAGGGCTTAACAAAGGAACAAATCGCTCAGCAGCTCGGCGATGCATTTGCCGAAGTGCAGGACAAGTCAGCTGATGAGTTACGCAAGACCTTTCTCCTTGCTTTTAATGATGCAAATCGTCCATACGATTTCTTGGCTGATGTACCAGTGAATGGCACGCTTGAAGGCTTTCTCTTTCCAGATACTTATCGCTTCTTTAAGAATGCAACAGCAGAGGATGTGACAGTAAAATTACTTGATACTTTTGCGGAAAAAGTCCCGGTTGAATTACGTGCTGAAGCTGATCAATACGGATATAGTTTTTACGAAATGCTGACACTTGCCTCAATTATTGAAAAAGAATTACAAAAAACCGAGGATAGGAGATTGGCGGCAGATTTATTCCTCCGTCGTTTAGAGATTGGGCAAGCGCTTCAGTCGGATGTAACGGTGAAGTATGTTACCGGCAATGATGGTTTTGATACCTCGGTTGATAGTCCATACAACACTTATAAATATCAAGGATTGCCGCCTGGTCCTATTTCCAATCCCGGTCTCGATGCAATCACCTCAGCCCTTCAGCCCATTCCAAATGAGTACTACTATTTCTTAACCGATGCAGATGACGTTGCGCATTTTGCAAAAACATTTGCCGAGCATTCAGTAAATGTTCAGAAATACCTAGAATGAAAAAACAGCCCACACAACCAGTAAGCATTATTTCACTAGGCGGGTCACTGATTGTGCCTGATGAAATAGATGTCACGTTTTTAAAAAAGTTTCGTCAATTGATTTTGAGCTTTGTACGGCAAGGTCAGCGCTTTGTTATTATTACCGGGGGAGGGAAGACAAACAAACGTTACAATGAAGCAGCTCGGAAGCTCGCCACCGTCAAAGCAGTTGATCTGGACTGGATAGGTATTGCCACGACGAAGGTACATGCGCATCTTCTCCGTAGCATTTTTGGTGCATACGCAAATACCACCCTCATTGATAATCCTGAGAAGCCGCCAAAGATGTTGCGGCCGATTCTCCTAGGGGGAGGCTATGTCCCAGGGCATTCAACAGATATGGATGCTGTGCAGATGGCAATTGCTCTAGGGGCCACTCGTATTCTCAATTTGTCCGACATTCCCTATGTGTATACCAAGGATCCCAAGAAGTATAAGGACGCAAAAGCGCTTGGGCAAGTGAACTGGAAAGAGTATAGGAAAATAATCCCTAAGAAGTGGACACCGCGTTTAAGCTCGCCATTTGATCCTCGAGCAAGTGCTTTGGCCCAAAAGCACGGCTTAGAAGTGGATATTTTGCAGGGGAAGCGTTTAGAGCAGGTAAAATTAGCCCTCCAGGGTAAGGCATTTCATGGTACACGCATTTTTACTTGACAGTATACGGAGAGATTGCTAGTCTAGGTTTTGACAATTTATCTACCAAAGACCGTAAGGTCCGCTCTAGGGCGGATTCAACCATCACCTTACCGAGGTAGCCAATCTTCTCCCCAAATGTGGGGAAGTGCAGGCGGTCTCGGAAGACCGCTTCTTTATTCATCTTATCTCACTATGAGCAAATCAAAAGCCAAAAAAGAGCAGGATTTAGCCGAATTGCGTGAGCAGCTCGACCGAGCAAGTTTGGCCGTTTTCACCTCATTCTCTGGACTCCAAGTTGGAGATGAGCAAAAACTTCGTCAAGCAGTTTACGATGTTGGTGGAGAGTATCACGTAGCCAAAAAGACCTTATTAAAAAAGGTGTTTGGTGAAAAGGGACACGAGACGCTGGGTATCGAGGAAATTAACCAGCCGATCAGTATCACTTTTGGATTCGGTGATGAAGTGGAAACCGCAAAAGCCTTGGCTGATTTCCGTAAAGAGCACGAGAGCGTCCAATTCTTGGGCGGCTACCTCGAAGGAAATCTTATCAATGCCGCATCAATTGAAGCCTTGTCTAAGTTGCCATCACGGCAGCAGCTCCTTGGCCAATTGGTTCGCACGATCCAAGCTCCATTGTCTGGATTCGTCAATGTACTCCAAGGCAATATCCGCGGTTTGGTCACTGTCCTCAGTGCAATCAAAGATCAAAAATCAGCTTAACATTTTTATTCGCTAATTTATTCTTACTACGACTATGTCAGAAGAAAACGCAACACCAGCAGCCGAGGAATCAAAGGAAGACAAGGCTGTTGAAGTACCAGAAAAGTTTAAGGCATTGGTCGAGCAAATCGAGAAGCTCAACGTGGTTGAACTCTCTGAGCTCGTCAAAGTGCTGGAAGATAAATTCGGAGTATCAGCTCAAGCTGCTCCAGTCATGATGGCTGGTATGCCAGCTGCCGGTGGAGACGCCGGTGCTGCAGAGGAGAAGTCCTCCTTTGATGTCGAGTTGACCGAAGCCGGTGGCAACAAGATTGCTGTCATCAAGGTCGTCCGTGAAGTGACCCAGAAGGGCTTGAAAGAAGCCAAGGATCTCGTCGACGGTGCACCAAAGATGATCAAAGAAGGTGCTACCAAAGAAGAGGCTGACGATCTGAAGAAGAAATTGGAAGAAGCCGGAGCTAAGGTAACTCTGAAGTAATTCCACTTCAATCTCGAATCAAAAAACGCCGGGCAAGATGCCCGGCGTTTGCTTTACTGTAGTTCGAGTGTATATATTTTAGTACCGCTGAGGAGATAGGCGATATCATTCGCCTCATCTATACTCATAGCCCTCAGATCATCCCAAGCCTCCGAGGTGTATTGCTGTCGGAGTCGACCATTCTTCGTGAAGACTAGTAAACGCTTTTCATTACGATCAAGGATGTACAGATTGTTTGCCTCAGCATCAGTCCAAATTCGATCAATGTGATTCACGGCCGGTGTGATGTCTTGCAGAGTGAAGTCGTCTTGAGTTCCTTGAGAGAATTCTCGCACTGCACCAGATTCATCAGCAACATAGATTGTGCCATCAACTGCTAGATCGACGCTTTGAGAAAGATCATAGTTAGCATCGAGCCATTCACTTGCAGTCCCAATAGCAGCACTACCCTGGAGTGAGCGATAAATTTGATTATTTAGTTTGTCGAGAATGTATACTCGCGATTGATACGTAGACATCGCGACAAAGTCTTTACTTTCCGACGGGGGAGTAAAGCTGAGAAGTTGAATGGTATTTGCAGCGTTTATTGCATAGACCGCACCGTTGTCGTGATACACAATAATGCTTTGACCGCCCTGGAGGGCCGACATTGTTGGCGCCCCTAGACCATCTATTCCTGTATCAATCCCTACAACGTTGCCATTACCATCAACGGCCCACATCTTCGAACCATTCTGGTCTGGCAGATAAAGGGTATCTGCTAGCGCGTTGATAAAGCGAGTAGAGGTAAAGCCGTCTTGCTGACTAAGATCGGCCAGCGTTGTTGGCTCGCTGATTCGTACTACTCGGTTCGCTTGTTCGCGTAAGGTATTTATTTCATTCTGTGCACTACGCACCGCGTCAGTGTCTTTATTTTCTAGCGCAGCAATCAGGGCCTCGGCTTCATCGAGTAGGGTATTGGCTCGTGCCTCATCTTCGTAGCTAAGTGATGCCTCGGCTTGAAAAGTCTTTTCTTCAATTGCTGCCACCGCCTCAGTTTCTTGTCGTTGAGCTTCTTCTACTGCTCCGCGCCGACCAATACTCACGATGCTCTGGGCAAAAAAGAAGAGCACAATGATAATTGCAAAGAAAATTGCTTTTCGAGTAAAGCTCCATGCTAAAAAGTTTCGTACAAAACGGTTCGTTACTCGACCTAGCCCGCTCGGTACCGCCTTCAAGAAATCAAACCATTGTTGTCGCTTGGCAAAAGTACTTTGCAATGATCGACCTACTGCTTTACCGCTACGAGTCGATATACGAGCAATTGATTGTAATCCAGCTTTTGTGCCGGAGCTCTCACGCTGCGGCATAGCATACTCTGAAGCAGGGGAGCTATGTTCCGTGCCTAAGTAGGGTCGACGAGTTGTTTTCTGCGTTGATCGAATGCGTCCAAATGTTGATCGAATATTTTGCGTAATTGCGCTGGTGATTTGTCGTGCCGTTAACCAGAAGGACGGTGCAAGCAAGCGATCAGTCGAACGTTCTCGGGCGATCAAGTGCTCCATTGAGGACTGTGTATGCATCGGAGCGCGTGGGGTAGTGGTCCGAGTGGTTTGCAGATGTACGGTTTCTCGCTCTCGAGTCGAGTGTAATAACAGGAGCCCAAAAGCGGCGTGGTGTGAAGCCTCATCAAGTAGCACATCAAGCTGATGCACGGCTTCGTCCGGTGTTCGTTCAAGCACAATTCTCTTTAATTTTTCCTGCGAGAGATAGTCAAGGACGCTAGGAGTATAGAAGAGGATGTGGTCGCCATCGGTAATTGTGCCCGATACTACCGTTGAAAAGATTTTTAAAGGATTCACTTTTTCACGCTCACGTCCCGCGTTCGCAATGATGTCAGTTACGCGACCTCCATGTATAAGCACTGCGCTGATATTGCCGAGATGGGCAAAA